>CAMCRP010000016.1 GCA_945877315.1 uncultured Ruminococcus sp.
AGCCCTGGAGATATTCAACACCCTTATCCGCCAGATAGGACGCCATTTCTTCGGTTTCAACGCCCTCCGCAACTATCTTTGCATCAATAGCTTTGAGCATATTTATGACCGAGGAAAGAAGCCGCTCCGCCTTTTCGGAAGCATTTTCCCCGAAGGCGGGCCAGATAAGGCTTTTGTCTATCTTAACAAGGTCGTAGTGAATTTTCGTTATCTGTGCAAGATTGGAATAGCCTGTGCCGAAGTCGTCCATAGAGAAGCTGAACCCCTTCTGACGCAGTGCGGTAATGTTGCTTTTCAGATTGGTTTCCGACCCGATAACGGCAGTTTCGGTTATCTCCAGATTGAGGAAGGACGGGGAAATGCCATGCTGTCTGACGATATTTTCCAGACGCTTGTCCAGATCGGGAGCCGACGCCTGCAGTCCCGAAAGATTGACCTCAATATATTCAAGCTTTTCGGAAACCGTCCTGCTTCGTTTTGCAAAATCCGCAACCTGCTCCACAACGCAGTCACCTATCTTGAAAATAAGCCCCTTCTGCTCTGCAATGGGAATAAATTCCTCGGGGGAGATGTAGCCCAGCTCCGAAGTTGACTTCATTCTGATAAGTGCTTCGCAGGAGTGGTATGTGCCGTGCTCGGTGCTGTATATGGGCTGATAGTACATTTCAAAGCCGTTTGTTTCGGTGGCTTCAATAAGGAGCTGTTCTATCCTGTCACGGCGTTTTTTCCGTCCGACGATATCCTCGTTAAGGAAAACCACATTATCTGCGGGGGTTTTGTCGGAGGTTATGAAGCTCATAAGGCCGTAAGCCTCGTCGGGATTTTCGGCGTATTTCCGAAGATCCATCACGCTTATTCTGACATTCACCTTTAGCTGTGAGGATTTGTCCTCCCAAAGGCAGCGGTCGAGATAGGCTGCGGTGTCCGCTGCGGCAGCTTCCGAGGCTGACATAAAGAAGCTGAGTGTACTTGTCTGTGAGCGGAAAGCCGACTGATGTGTCTCCTTTTTTATCTTTTCGGCGACATATGCCAGTGCCTTGTGTCCGATATCATGACCGAAAATGCTGTTTATTTCCGAATAATTGGTGCAGGTGACGTTTATCAGAAACATGGGCTTTTTGGTTTCATAGTTTTCCGACATTACCCGATGAAATGCCACACGGCTGAAACAGCCCACCTCCGTATCAAAATTTTCCCTCTGATTTTCAAAGGAGAAATAGACCGACAGCACCATAAGCGAAAGTCCGATACCCGAAAGCAGCAGCGTCGGGAAGAACAGCTGTATCAGCGTAAATGCAAACATTATGCAAACACCCAGCTGAATGGAAATCCTCTGCGCCTTGTTCAGGTTGTCATTTTTGACAATTGAGATTATCAGCGCAAACAGTGCATATAACGTTGCGCAAATATACACAGGCGTAACTATCATTCCGTATGAATAAACGCCAACATTGCTGACAAAATAGTCAATATCGCCGAAGATTATGAAAAACAGCGAGGTCAGCAGCGGAAGCGTACAGGGGATAAGCTGACCTTTTTCAAGCCGTTTCTGATTTCGGCTGAGCATTAGCACATAAATGAAGTAGGTGAACGCCACGGCAATAATGCTGAAAATGAACAGCTGGTGCATAAGCTTGTTAAGCCATTCGGGGACGGTGTTCATATGCGTTATGGTGTATACGGTGGAAATATCGAAGCAAAGGTTTGCGGCAGTCAGTCCCACAAGTATTTTGAAGCTGCGTGTGGAAATCAGCTTTAAATGGGGCGTTTTGATATAGTCCGCCGTTATCATTGCGAGAATAAGCAGGGCAGCTATCTGAAATCTTATGTTTACTTCAAACAATAATATCCCCCCACGTTAATAAATGCTGCCTGTTGTCCTCGGGAACGGAATTACATCACGGATATTCGAAACGCCCGTAACGTACATTACCAGACGCTCAAAGCCCAGACCGAAGCCTGCATGCTTTGCGCCGCCGAACCGACGAAGATCGAGATACTGCGAATAATCCTCGGGGGACATTCCCGTTTCCGTCATTCGCTGAATGAGCAGGTCAATACGCTCCTCACGCTGACTTCCGCCGATAAGCTCGCCAACTCCCGGGACAAGCATATCCATGGCGGCAACGGTTTTCCCGTCCTCGTTAAGGCGCATATAGAACGCCTTTATCTCCTTTGGATAGTCGGTGACAAACACGGGCTTTCCGAAGATTTTTTCGGTAAGATAGCGTTCATGCTCGGTCTGCAGATCGCAGCCCCAGCTTACCTTGTAATCGAAATTATCGTTGTTTTTCTCAAGAATTTCAACGGCGTCCGTATATGAGATATGTCCGAAATCCGATTCGCTGACAGCCTTTAAGCGGTCAAGAAGCTCTTTATCATAGAACTGATTGAAGAATTTCAGCTCCTCGGGACACTTTTCCATGACAGTGCGGATAAGATACTTCATCATTTTTTCGGCTAATTCCATATCGTCGGAAAGGTCGGCAAAGGCTATCTCCGGTTCAACCATCCAGAATTCTGCGGCGTGACGCTGAGTGTAGGACTTTTCCGCTCTGAAAGTGGGACCGAAGGTGTAAATTTTGCCGAACGCCATTGCCATACATTCGCCCTCTAACTGTCCCGAAACGGTAAGGCTTGCCTTTTTGCCGAAGAAGTCTGCGGAATAGTCGGTTTCGCCGTTTTCCTTGGGGGCAAATTGGTCGGGAGTGAGTGTCGTTACCTGAAACATTTCTCCCGCACCCTCGCAGTCGCTGGCGGTGATGATAGGCGTGTGTGCGTACACAAAGCCCTCATTTGCAAAAAATTCGTGGATTGCCTGCGCCAGCACGGAGCGCACTCTGAACACCGCACCGAGAGTATTTGTCCTCATTCGCAGATGGGTCATGCTTCTGAGAAATTCAAGGCTGTGGGCTTTTTTCTGTAACGGATAATCGGGTGAGGACGCACCCTCCACGGTTATCTCACGGGCATGAAGCTCAAAGGGCTGCTTTGCCTCGGGGGTCAGGGTAAGCGTTCCCTTTACGGAAACTGCGGCACCCACATTAAGCTTGGACGCTTCGGCGAAATCCGCCATGCTGTCCTCGGCGATTATCTGGAGATTATTAAAGCAGCTGCCGTCGTTTATAGTCAGAAAGCTGATATGCTTTCCCGTTCTTACGGACTTTACCCAGCCGCAAACGGTGAGCTCTTTATCTGCAAATTTTTCCTTATCCGCAAATATCAGGCGGAGTTCGGTTCGTTTCATTTTAAACATTCCTTTCGTTGACCGCATACAAATTGGTTTCCCATGCGGGGATATATAAATGATGCCTTACATAAAGCTTTAAATTCGGGTTAATGCTGTGGACAAGCAGGGGCAGGCTGAAAATGTCCTCGTTGCGGTGATAGAGGGCACATTCCAGAGAAGCCCCCGCAGCAAGGGCGTTTTTGCAGCCGTTCAAAGCTTCCTTTTCCGCACCCTCCACGTCCATTTTCAGGATAACATTTTCGTCGGGTTCGGGGATAAGGTCGTCGGCTGCCAGAGCCGCAGTTTCAACGCCGTTTTCGGAAATATCACGAAGCCTTGCCGCCATAGACTGCCGCCCCGCCTTATTCAGAAAATACAGGGTAGTGCTTTCGCTCCATGCGGCGGCGTTGAAGATGTTCACATTGGCAAGCTCGGCGGTGTTTTTTTGCAGCTTTCGGAAATTTCGTCGGTCGGGTTCAAGGGCGTAAATTGCCTTGTAGCCGTCCTTTGCGGCGAAGGTGAAATCAAGGGCAGTGTCCCCGTCATATGCGCCCATATCCACGAAAACGCTGTCCCTTGTAATGGGGATAAGTCGGTCGTATATCTCGCTTCTGTCGGTGGTGCAGGCGGACAGATAGTCTATTTTTCCGCTTATTTTGAAATTTATAATGTCCGCATATACCCTTTTTGACGTATCATCTGCAAGCATATCGTAAACCGACTGAATTTCCTCGGCATGGCGCAGACAGTAGTCATAATCGAACAGTTCGCCGCTTTCATCGGGAACAACGGGAACATCGGGGGCTAACAGCGTGTGTTTCCCCGCAATCTCAAAAATCCTGTCATACAAGCTTTGATAACCCGCCGCAAACGCAAGGACAACCACAAATTCGTCTATCAATTCCTCAATATGGGACAGCTTGTGCACTAAATGTCCCTCGAAATAATGTCCCCTGACAAACTCGTCGCTGGCGAAAAATCCCGCCGCGGCAATGCCATGCTTCTCAAAGGCGGACAGTATTTTCAGCGCACCGTCCCCCATGCCGTAGATGAAGATGGGTAGGTCGGTTTTTTTGAGAAAGTCCCAGGAGGACTGCTTTTCGGTGATAAAATCAAGCATCGCCGTCACCGTCGTTATCGAAGAATCCGCAGTCGGCGTCATGATTGTGGACATCTCCCACCATATCTCTGCCCCTGATGCTGTAACGGTCACGCTGTGCTTCAATAAGCTCGTCCATCTTGTTCATCAGGGCACGGGGAGCCTTGACGGATTTTATTTCGTTCTGGGGAGTGTCCACGTCCTTGACGTTTACGACAATAGTTCCGCAGCCGAAAATACGCTGTCCAAAGGGAAGGACCAGCTTTTTGTCAATGACCCTGTAAAGGTCGAATTCGTCCTCCACAACGTTGAAAAAGCCTTTTCTTGTGATGAATTTCTTTTCCGTCAGAAAATATCTTGTAAATGAAATGGGAAGCCCGAAAATAGTGCGTTTTTTATCCGTCCAGATGTAATCAAAATCTGCCTTCATAGCCATTACCGTCCTTTCGATGTGTCTGTTTCTATTTACCTTAATTATAACACAGTGCACTCGAAAGGTCAAGAACTTTAATTTAGTATTGAGAGTTGAGTGTTGAGTTTAATGTGAAAAGTGGAAAGTGGAGAGTGGAGTTTTTTTAGTGTTTAGTGTTGAGTTGAATGTGCACAAAAACGGCGGAAGGTGTATTTCCCTTCCGCCAAAAATTATCCGAAATATTCCTGGATCACATATCCACGGTACTGATTGTCCTCATTTTCGGAAAGACCGTCGCCGATATGGGGGTCAAAGTCGTACCATTTGCCGTTTAACTGTATCTGACACCAGAAATGCTGCTGACCGCTTGTGCGGACACCTCTGGGAACTCTTATATCAAAGCCCACATATTCCATCATGGCATAGCAGCAGAATGCCCAGGTCGCACACTGACCCTCGCCCTTCTCCATTATCTGCCAAACGTTTCTGTTGCCGTTGATCTTGGTAATGTCGTCCTGATAATTGCCGTGAGAATTTACCTCGGTGAGTATCTTGTCGAACTTCTCGTAATTGCTCATATCGGCGGTTATCCACTTGTTTATGTACTTCTGAGTAAGCTCGTACTCCTCGCCCCTGACAACAGCGGTGGGTTTAAGGGTAAGCGCATTAACGTAAGCCTCGGCAGAGATAGTCTGCTTGGGCATGGAGAAATCGCTGTAAATCTTCTTTCCGTCCTTTACCTTGTATGTCCTTACCACGAAGGTGCGCTGCTTGTCATTCTTTATAGCCACGGGTTCTGACGCTGTACTATCGCTCTTTTTAAGCAGTGCAAAGCCTTTATTCTTGATATCGGCTGCGGTGGGATATGAACCCCATGAGCGGTATTCCTTGTTCAGATAATAAAGCTCGTAACCGCTTGCGTCCTTCTGCGCAGACTTCCAGGTGATATTGCAGCTTGTTCCGCTTGAAGCAAGTACAAGCTTCGGTGCTCCCGCTGTGGTGGAGAAGGAAACATATTCCGTGCTGAGGACCTTGTCATTTGAATTGAATGCTCTCAGGCAGAATTTGTAGGAGGTGTCGGGGGAAAGTCCCGTCAAGGTGTGGGAACTGCCAGCAGAAAATTTCTCCCAAAGACCGTACTTGTTTTGACTTGCCACATACATATAAGCCTTGTAATATTTTGCCTTGCTGTTGGCTTTCCATTGCAGACTGGCGGTGGTTCCCGTTGTGGCTGTGCAGGTCAGCTTTTTAACGGTGTTTTTGCTTGATTTGGAAGATGTTGTCTTGGTAGTCTTGCTTGGTTTTACGGTGTAGACATACACTCCCGTGTCGCTGTCCAATACAAAGTTATTCGGGTCAAAAACGAAGGTTTCCACTTCTTCGACGACTTCCTCCTCAACTTCAATGTCGTTCCAAACATAGTAAGCATCAGCCTCAATATTTGCCGAGGGCAGAGAAAGAGCTGTCCCCGCAGCCACCGCAAAAGCAGAAACGGCAGCCAAAATTTTCTTACCTATCCTTGTCATATTATTACCCCTTTCAAAATAATGTGAAGAGTGGAAAGTGAAAAGTGAAATTAACTTAACACTCAACACTTATAACTTAACACTAATAAATCCACTTTCCACTTTTCACTTTACACATTCAACCATAGCGTCCGCATACATAGCTGCCTGCATAACAAGCTCTTTTATGGGCACAAACTCGTCAGCCCCGTGCATATGATAATCTGTGTTGCCAAGCTCTGCGCCGAATGCCACGCCGCCCTTAATGTTATGGACATATGTGCCGCCGCCGATAGCAAGACAGCGTCCCTTTTCGCCTGTGTGCTTTTCGTAAACGGCAAGGAGAGTGCGGATAAAATCGCTGTTTTCATCGGTGATATGGGGTTCATCGCCCATACTGTTTTCGATTTTACAGCCGAATGTCGAAAATGCCCTTTCCTCTGCCGATTTGACTTCCGCAAGGGTCAGGCAGGTGGGGAAACGCACGTCAAGAGTGCCTTTCAGGTGTCCCTCGGACATTTCAAAAATGCTGAAAACTGAGGTCAGCGAACCCGATTTTTCGTCGGAGCATTTCAGACCGAGAGAGGTACCGTCCGTTTCACCCATGGGGAAGATTTTCAGTATCTCGGAAAGCTTTTTTGCCTTCTCGGACTTGCCGTCGGAAATTTTGACGAGAAGCCCCATAAGCCCCACAATGGCGTTTATGCCGCTTTGGGGTGTGGAGGCGTGGGCGGAGCGTCCCTTTGCGGTGATTATGCCATTGCCCGTTACGGTAAATTCAACGCCGCTATTGTCCTCGGAAATTGCCTTGCGTGCGGCTTCAACGAAATCACTTTTGATGACCGCCTCTGCCGATTCGGGAACGGCATTTGCCACCGTTCCGCCCTTTACGGAGATGATGAAGTCGTCCCCATTTTCGGGAACATCTCCCCCAAAGAAGGAGCGGAGCATTCCCTTTTCAATGTTGATAACGGGAAATGAACCGTCGGGGGTGAAAACCATTTCGGGATAGCTTTCGCACTTTTCGTAATGCTCAAGGTCGGCAGAACCGTTTTCCTCGTTCGTTCCGAAGATAATGCGTATTCCCTTTTTCAGGGGAATTTTCTGCTCCTTGACTGCATAAAGGGCGTACAGGGCAGCCATAGCGGGACCCTTGTCGTCAATTGCACCTCGCCCGATAATAACGTCCCCCGAGCGGGTACATTCAAAGGGCGGATATGTCCAGCCGCTGCCCGACGGAACAACGTCCAGATGACAGAGGACAGCCAGACCGACACCCTCTGCGCCCTCGGGGATATACTCGGCTGTTCCCACGTAATTATCAAAATTTTTCACGGAAAAGCCCATTCCCTCGGCAATTTCAAGGGCGGCTTTCAAAGCGTCCGCACAGGGCTTTCCGAAGGGTGCGTTTTTCTCGGCATTTCCCATAACGCTGGGGATTTTTATGAGCTTTGAAATACTGTCAAGCATTTCCTCCGTGTGGTTTTCGATGAAGGTTTTAAGCATAAAAATCTGTCCTTTCTCAGCTTATTATTAACGCAAATAATGTTGTCATAATTCCCGAAATGCCGATGGCGATACCCGACATTGCACCCTCCGTTTCACCAATTTCGATGGCCTTTGATGTGCCGAGAGCGTGGCTGCAGCTGCCTATGCCGATACCCACAGCAACGGGGTTTTTGATACGGAAAAGCTTGATAAGATAGGGTGCTGCGATGGCTCCCGTAACGCCCGTTATCATTACCGCTGCGACTGTCACGGGGACGATCCCGCTGTGCTGTTCGCTGATACCCATGGCAATAGGCGTGGTGACAGACTTTGGCATTACCGAAACCATAAGCCGTTCATCGACTTTAAGCAGTTTACATAAAAGATAAACGCTGCCCATGGACGCCGCAGATGCCGCCGAACAGCCCACCAGAACGGGCAGCAGATTTTTCCCGAGAATTTCCCGCTGACGGTAGATGGAAACCGCCAGACAAGCCGTTGCGGGGGCAAGAAGCATTGCTATCATATCGCCGCCCTTGTTGTAATATTCCAAGGGAACGTCCAGAATTGCCACAATTGCTATGACTATTGCCGATGCGATAACTACGGGATTTGCCAGGGGAGTTTTCAGCTTTTTATTCAAGAAAACGCCGAAAATATACGCCGCCGTCGTTATGGTCAGCCCGAAAAAGGGGGACTGATAGATGCTGTTTAAAAACTCGTTCATTTGGTGTCACTCTCCTTTTTGGCGAACTTTTTTTGAAGTGCGGTCACGGCGGTAACGGTGTACGCCCCCGCCGCAAAGGTTATGGCGGTGGTTATAATGCAGATAAATATGAGCTTTAGTATATTTCCTGTCATATAGCCAAGATTTTCCAGGATACTTACGTTTGACGGGATAAAGAACATCGCCATATTCCCGAGAATAAGCCCGGACGCCTCCTCAATATTTTCCACCTTGACAATTTTCGTTCCCAGCAGGATAAGCATTAACGCCATTGCAAGGATAGTTGCGGGGAGGGGGATAAGCTTTGACAGGATACCCCCCGCCAGACATACGGCAAAAATTATTGCCATTTGTTTGATAAGCTTCATTTCTTTCATTCCTTTTCATTGATGTACGTACATATTATAAACCGAAATTTTGAACTTTTTTATATTATATCTCAAAAATACTGAAAAATTGCTGTCGGGATAGGTAAAAATTTCTGTTGCAATTTTCAAAGTAATATAGTAAAATAGAAATATAATATGTGAAGGAGAATGGAATTTGTCCGTATTCAAGAGATTTTTAGTAATTTTAGCGGCTGCGGCAATGCTTTTTGCCGTGGGCTGCTCTGAAATAGAAGACGAAGTTATGGAAGTGACGGAAACCACCGTTACAGAACCCGAGCCCCAGCCCTATCCTGCCTTTGCGGGACAGCTGGAGTTTGACGAAGCACCGAAAACAGCCGCTTCTTTGTCCCCCGCCATTACAGAGATAATCTGCGGTCTGGGCTATGGGGACAAGCTTATCGGTATCAGCGATTACTGCGACCGTCCCGAGGAAATAACGGGAAGGCAGACCCTGGGAAGTGCCGCAAATCCCAATATTGATGAGATAATAGGGCTGCGTCCCGAGCTGCTTATAAGCCAAAGTCCCATTGCAAAAAAGGACGTTGTTCGGCTGGAGGGCAACGGAATTCGTGTACTGATACTGTCCGCTCCCGACAGCGTTTCCGAGCTGCGGGACTGCTACCGTGACATTGCCGCTGTATTCGGCGGTGAGCTGACTGCCGATGCTGCCGCCGATGACGCTATGAAGGATTTTTACGCCGAAATGAAGGCGGCGGAGGGCACTGTTGACAGCTTTCTGTTCATTCTGACGCCCGACCTGAACGCCGCTTCGACCGATACATTTATGGGAGATATGCTCTCCTGTCTGGGACGGAACACGGCGGCGTCCGCAAATCCTACGGTTGAGGAAATACTTGCCGACCCGCCCGAGCTGCTGATACTTGCGTCGCCTATGGGCGTGTCCGACCTGCCCGAGGAGCTGCAGAGCCTTGACTGCATTACCGAAGGGCGTATCCTTAATCTGAAACCGAATATGCTGGAGCGTCCCGCCGCACGAGTGGGAAAATTTATCCCCGATATTGCAAAGGCGGCGGCTGAACGTGTTTCGGGTGAAACGGCTTCGGAAACTGAGGAGGCTTCGGAGGAAGAAACGGACGATGAATAATGTTGTTCTGACCGTCGTTCTGGGAATGGGGCTGGCGGTTTGTCTGGCAGCGTCCTATATGGCATACGGTGCGGGGGAGGAAGAAAAGCGCATTAACGAGCAGATACATTACGCAGAAGCGGGTCTGGACGAAAGCACCATGTTCGGCGGATATTCCTATGAACAGATAAGTGAGGGGTATCTGCCGCCCGTTAAGGAGCATGGGAAAACGCTTATTGACGTGCCTATTGTAAATCAGTTTCCCGAGCTGCCTGTGGGCTGTGAGATAGCGTCCGAAGCGGCACTGCTGCAGTTTCTGGGGTTTGATGCGGACAAGTGCGAGCTTGCGGAAAAATACATACCGAAAAACGAAGATATTTACGATGATATCCACCATTTTCTTTACGGTCCCGACCCGAAGGAATACTTTGTGGGCGACCCGTTTTCCTGGGGATATGGGTGCTATTCTCCTGTAATTGCCAAGTCCATGAACCGATATTTTGCGGATAAGGGCAGTGAAAATGTGGCGGTGGATATGCAGAATCTAACGGGCAGCGAGCTTGATATGCTCCTTGACAGCGGCGTTCCCGTTATCGTCTGGGCGTCACAGGGAATGGAACCGTTTGTCTACCGTGATTCCTCCTGCTGGACGGTGAAGAAAAGCGGGGAAAATATCCGCTGGCTGGGAAATTCGCATACGCTTGTTTTAACGGGGTATGACGATAAATTCTACTATTTTATGGACTGTGCGGATAAGACGGAGATAACGCCGTATGTAAGGGAGGTTTTTATTGCACGCTGGGACGAAAACGGAGCACAGGCAGTAGCAGTTAAGCTCAATGTGAAAAGTGAAAAGTGAAAAGTGAAATTTTAAGTGTGAATTTAATTAAAAAATTAGCCAAACGGCAATAAGGCGGAAACCAAAAGCTTGCATTTGTTGGTTTGCGAATAATTCCACTTTCCACTTTTCACTTTTCACATTACACTAATTTTTCCCTAAAACTATTTACAACCGCATACATATGTGGTAAAATAGAAAATACAGTTTGAAAAAAAGCGAAAATTATGTTGAAATAACTATTTTGGAGGTATAATAAAAATGCTTCTTCCGCAGTTTTATGTTGACGATATAATTAAGACCGCACTTTCTGAGGATATTAATTATATAGATGTTACCACCGACTATCTTATTGACGATAACGCCGTTTCCGAAGCGTCCTTTATTGCAAAGGCAGAGGGTGTTCTGGCGGGAATCGACGTGGCTATGAGAGTGTTTGAGTTGCTCTGTCCGTCTATCGAAAGGGAGGTTTATATCCACGACGGCGAACTTGTCAGAAAGGGCGATGTTATCGCAAAGCTAAAGGGTTCTACCAAGTTCATCTTAAAGGGCGAAAGGACTTCGCTGAACCTTTTGCAGCATATGTCGGGTATCGCTACTGCCGCTAACAAGTGCGTTAAGCTTTGCGAGGGCACAAACGCCGCTGTTACCGACACCAGAAAGACTCTCCCCGGACTGCGTGCGCTGCAAAAATATGCCGTAGTTGCGGGCGGAGGAAAGAATCACCGCTACAACCTGTCCGACGGTGCAATGCTAAAGGACAATCACATTGACGCTTACGGCGGAATTATCCCCGCTGTGAAGGCTCTTCGAGAAAAGATCGGTCATATGGTCAAGATAGAAGTCGAGGTCCGCAACAAGGAGGAGCTTATGCAGGCTCTTGAAGCGGGAGCAGATGTTATTATGCTTGACAATATGAACTGTGCGGAAATGGCTGAGTGCGTCAAGATAACGGACGGACGTGCAAAGCTGGAGGCTTCGGGAAATATCACTCTCGATAACATTGCAGATGTGGCAAAGACGGGCGTTGACATTATTTCCCTTGGTGCGCTGACACATTCCGTAAAGGCGTTTGACATTTCCCTGAGAATTACGGGATAAATTTTTGATCGGAGAATAAGGATGATAAAAGCAGAAAATTTTGTCTATTTTGTAGGCAAAAATATTTATATAAATCTCACTAACCGCTGCCCCTGTGCCTGCACATTTTGTATCAGGCAGAACGGGGACGGTGCTTACGGCAGCGACAGCTTGTGGCTGGCAAGAGAACCCTCCGCAGATGAGGTGCTGAGTGCCATTGCGGAGAAAGACCTTACTGAGGTCAGCGAGTTCGTGTTCTGCGGCTACGGCGAGCCTATGGAGCGTGCAGAGGACGTTTCCTACATCGGAAAGGAGCTGAAAAGGCTGTACGGAAAGTCCGTCAGACTTAACACAAACGGTCTTTCCGACCTTATCCACGGGAAGGAAACGGCGTATCTTCTGGAGGGTGCGGTGGACGTGGTTTCCGTTTCCCTTAATTCGGGAGATGAGGAAAGTTATCTGAAGGTCACACGTCCGAAGTTCGGCAAGGGCAGCTTTGAGGCTATGCAGAAATTTGCCGTTGACTGCAAGAAATACGTGCCTAATGTTATGTTCACCGTGGTTGATGTTATCCCCGAAAGGGAGATAGAGCTTTCGAGGGAGATCGCCGAAATGCTGGGTATCACACTGCGTATCAGAAAATATGAAAGTTGATTTTGAAAGGACAGATTTGTTATGAATAAGGCAAGTGCCGCAATCGTTGACCATAAGGGAACACCTTGTATTGAGCTGAAAGCAGGTCCATACATGGCAATAATCGCAAATATGCTTGGAAGTAATGTGCTTCGTTTCCGTGACGAGGAAAAGGGAATGGAAATTTTCCGCTACAAGGACGATGTTTCCATAAGAGAGATAATGGAGGCTCCCGAAATTTGGGGTCTGCCCACCCTTTATCTGCCTAACCGTCTGGACAACGGCGTGCTGAAAACCTCCGATGCGGAGTATCATTTCCCCGTGAATGAAACAAGATTCAAGAACCATCTCCACGGATTTTTGCAGAAAAGAGCCCATAAGATCGAGGATATGGGCGTAAGGGACGGAAAGGCATACGCCGTGACCTCCTATACTTACGACGAAAACGACTTTTTCTTTAGCGTATTTCCGCTGAAATTCAAGGCAACTCTTACCTTTGAGCTTTCGGAAAAAGGGCTTAGTCACAATTTCAAGATAGTGAATATGTCCGAAAAAATGCTGCCTGTTTCGGTGGCTACACATACTACTATCAACGCTCCCTTTGTTGACGGCGGCTATGAGGAGGACATCAGAATTCAGATCCCCATTGAGAAAAAGTGCCTGTTTGACCGTTCAAGATGGCTTCCCACAGAGGAATTTGCCGCTCTTAACAGACGTGACCTGTCCTACAAGAGGGGCGTGAAGTGTCCCGTTTTGAAGGACATCTGCAACGATATGTACACTGCGGGAACTGTTGACCTTGACGGCGAAAAGTTCCACGGCTGTCTGATGAAGGATATGGCAACGGGCAAGCAGATACGCTATGAAACAAGCGAGGAGTACAAGTTTTGGATAGTGTGGAACGACAGGGGCTTTAAGGGATATTTCTGTCCCGAGCCTATGACTGCTTTGGTAAATGCGCCCAATCTGAAAATGCCCACCGAGTTCAGCGGCTATCGTGAGTTAAAGCCAGCTGAGGAATTTTCCTGCACACAGAGATTCTCAACGGCTGTTGTTGCGACTGTTTCTAAGTAAATGTTCATTAGTGTGTATTCCCTCGCCGAAGGCGGGGGAATACACACGTAAATAAATCACTTAGGTGTCAAAAATTAATTCATTTTCCTAAATAATTTTATGCGGCAGCCTAGGTTTGACCCAATGGCTGCCGTTTTATGTTATGCGTATGTAGGGGCGGTCATTGACCGCCCGCAGAAGAAGGTATTTCCAATCAATACGGGCGACCAATGGTCGCCCCTACAAAATCGTCTGTAAAATATTTTGTAGTTATTGATGAAAACCTCTATTAACCGAATTAATAAGGAGCAAGATCATGTCCGAAATAACAAAAAGACTTTCCGCACTGCGTGAGAAAATGTCCGAATACGGCGCAGATGCGATTTATATTCCCACCGCCGACTGCCACGAGTCGGAATATCCCGCTGAGCATTACAAGACAAGGCGGTTTGTCACGGGCTTCACAGGCTCGGCGGGAACTGCCCTTGTGACCGCAGACAAGGCGTTCCTTTGGACTGACGGCAGATATTTTATACAGGCAGAGCGTGAGCTGGAGGGCAGCGGTATTGAGCTTTGCAGAATAGGCGTTGAGGGCGTTCCCACCGTTTATGAGATGATAGAAAAGGAACTGCCCGAGGGTGGAACACTTTTCTTTGACGGTTCTGTTGTCAACGGAAATACGGCGGATAAGCTGTCCGATGCGGCGAAAAAACGTAACGGAACGGTGAATTGCTCCCACGATATTGCGGGAGAGATATGGACGGACAGACCGCCCGTTAAGCCCACTTCTGCGTGGATTCTGGAGAAGGAATATTCGGGAAAATCGGTTTCCGAAAAGCTTTCAGAACTGCGTGAAAATATGTCAAAGGAGGGTGCGGACGTTCACATTCTCTCCTCTCTGGACGATGTGAACTGGCTGTTTAACGTAAGAGGTTCCGACGTTCCCCATTTTCCCGTCATATACGCATTTGCAGCAGTTACGGCGGATAAGGCGATTTTGTTTGCATATGATGAAGCCGTTTCTCCCGAAATCAGGGAGCGTCTGGCGGAAGAGGGTGCAGAGGTGCGCAGCTACGGCGATATTTACGGTTTTGCGGAAAAGCTGTCCCCCGAAAGCAAAGTGCTTATTGACCGAGGACGGACCAATGCGAAAATTCTCGGAAATATCCCCGAAACGGCTGTTATCATCAACAAGCCAAGCCCCGTCCGTCTGATGAAGTCGAAGAAAAATCCCACAGAGCTTTATAATCTCAGAAAAGCCCATATCTGCGACGGTGCTGCGGTAACGAAATTCATCATCTGGATAAAGAAAAATGCGGGAAAGCTGAAAATCGACGAGGTTTCCGCAGCCGATTATCTGGAAAATCTCCGCAGACAGCAGGACGGTTTCCTTGACCTTAGCTTTGACACGATTTGCGCTTACAAAGGCAATGCCGCCATGATGCACTATTCCGCAAAGCCCGAAACGGCGGCGGAAATTTCCGACGAGGGTATGCTTCTGGTGGATTCGGGGGGACATTATCTGAACGGTTCCACCGATATTACCCGAACCATTGTGCTGGGGAAAATAAGTGACGAGGAAAAGCGGGATTTTACCGCCGTTCTGAAATCAATGCTTGCCCTTGCACGGGTGAAGTTTTTAAGCGGCTGCACGGGACAAAATCTTGATATTCTCTGCCGCAGTCAGCTGTGGAAATACGGCATTGACTACCGCTGCGGAACGGGTCACGGCGTTGGCTATCTGCTGAATATCCACGAGGGTCCAAACTCAATTCACTGGGGCAATTTCCCGGGACGGACGGCGAACACGCCCTTTGAGGAGGGTATGGTAACTACCGATGAACCCGGCGTTTACATTGAGGGACGGTACGGTATCAGGACGGAAAACGAGCTTGTTTGCCGAAAAGCCGAAAAGAACGAGTACGGGCAGTTTATGGAGTTTGAAACTATCACATATGCTCCTATCGACCTTGACGGAATTATCCCCGAGATGCTGACCTTTGAGGAAAAGGAGCAGTTAAACCGCTATCACAGAATGGTATTCCAGGAAATTTCGCCGCTGCTTGATAAGGAAGAAGCGGACGCACTTTCTGAGATGACAAGGGAAATATAACAAAAGCCCGACCGAGTTTTGTTTCGGTCGGGCTGATTTTATGCCTTGTAAATTTTCGTTCCCTGACGTGTTTCCTCAACAACATATCCGAGAGCGGTTATCTTGTCACGAAGGCTGTCGGCAAGGGCAAAATCCTTTGCCTTTCTTGCTGCCTTACGCTGTTCGGCAAGCTCCATGACTTCGGCGGGAAGCTCGGGTGCTGCGTCCTTTGCGGCAGCGGCTTCGGCGTTCTTTATGAGGTCAACGGAAAGCACCTTGTCAAACTCTGCAATAAGTGCCAGCTTTGTGGCTGCGTTTGCGGGTGATTTCAGCACGTCATAGAGAACGGTTATGCCCATGGAGGTGTTAAGGTCGTTGTCCATAGCGTCCTTGAATGCGGTCATAAGGCGGTCAAATTCAGCCTTGTCAACGTCACCGTTTTTGTCCGCAAGCAGGGGAACTATCTTTGCAATAAGTTTTTCGTAAGCCTGCTTTGCGTTGTCGAGATTTTCATAGGAGAATACCAGCGACTTTCTGTAATGGGACAGCAGGCAGAAAAATCTGTAAATAACAGGTGCATAACCCTTTGATTCCAGCAGGGAAACGGTGAGAAATTCGCCCTTTGACTTGCTCATTTTTCCGTCATTGGTGTTCAGGTGGAGAATGTGGAACCAGTAGTTGCACCACTTATGTCCGATATATGCTTCGCTCTGTGCAATTTCGTTTGTGTGGTGGGGAAATGCGTTGTCGATGCCGCCGCAGTGAATGTCCAGATATTCGCCCAGATGCTTCATTGCAATGCAGGAACATTCAATATGCCAGCCGGGATAGCCGACACCCCAGGGGCTTTCCCATTTCAGCTCCTGATCTTCAAACTTGGATTTTGTGAACCAAAGCACAAAATCCGCCTTGTTCTTCTTGTTGGAATCCGCTTCAACGCCATCTCTTACGCCGACTTCGAGATCCTCCTCCTTGAAATCGTGGAAAACATAATACTGAGAAAGTTTAGATGTATCAAAGTAAATATTTCCGCCCGCTTCATAGGCAAAGCCCTTTTCCAGCAGTCCCGAAATTACCTTGATAAACTCGTCAATGCAGCCCGTTGCAGGCTCCACCACGTCGGGACGCTTGATGTTGAGCTTTTTGCAGTCGTCAAAGAAAGCGTCGGTGTAAAACTTTGCGATCTCCATAACGGTCTTATGCTCACGCTTTGCGCCTTTGAGCATTTTATCGTCGCCTGTGTCGCCGTCGCTGGTGAGATGTCCCACGTCGGTTATGTTCATAACACGGGTAACGTCATAGCCCGAAAATCTCAGATATTTTTCGAGAATATCCTCCATAATATAGCTTCTCAGATTGCCGATATGGGCATAGTGGTAAACTGTGGGTCCGCAGGTGTACATGGACACCTTGCCCTCCACTCTGGGAACGAAATCTTCCTTGTTATGGGTTAGTGTGTTGTATAGCTTCATTTAAAAGATCCTTTCAGTTTTTATCGGAATTCGCCCGCTTCACCGTAGAAGCGTTGGTAATTATCCGCTTTATCTCTTCCTTATTCATTTCTTTGACCTGCTTTTCAAGCTTTTCAATGCGGGCAAGCTGCTTGCAAAGCTCTTGTGCAACAGGGTCGGGAATGTGTATCTGGTCAAGATCGCAGTCAGGCTTGACACGCTTGCCGTTTCGCTTGACAATTCTTGCGGGAACGCCTACACATGTGCAGTTGTCGGGGACAGGCTCTAAGACCACCGCACCCGCAGCGACTTTAACGTTGTTGCCTATCTTTATGGGACCCAGCACTCTTGCGCCCGCTCCCACCATAACATTGTTGCCGAGAGTAGGGTGACGCTTACCCTTGTCTTTTCCCGTACCGCCTAAAGTAACGCCCTGATAAACAAGGCAGTTGTCGCCTATTTCGGTAGTTTCTCCGATAACAACGCCCATTCCGTGGTCGATGAAAAAGCCCTTGCCTATCTTTGCGCCCGGGTGGATCTCAATTCCCGTTAAAAATCTTGCAGTCTGGGATATCACCCTTGCAACGGTAAAAAGCTTGTGGGTATAAAACCAATGGGACACACGGTAAGCAAGCACCGCATGAAGTCCCGAATAGGTCAGGATTATCTCAAAAGCGTTCCGTGCGGCGGGGTCACGTGCCTTGACGGACGCTATATCAGCCTTGATGTGTTCAAACATAATTGTCCTCCTTGACTATGAGGATAAAATCATTTTATAAAATGATTTCTATTATTTCAGGAAACCGTCAATTATCTTCTGCTCTGCTTCTTCTTCGGTAAGTCCCAGAGTGCGCAGCTTGATTATCTGCTCGCCCGCTATCTTTCCGATTGCGGCTTCGTGGATAAGAGAAGCGTCAATATTTCCCGCAAAAAGCTCGGGAGCGGCATTCACTCTGCCGTTGTCCGCAAGAATGGCATCGCACTCGGAATGTCCCGTACATCGACAGTTGCCCTTGATGACGGAATGATACTCCTGATAGGAATTTCCCTTTGCGACTGAACGGGAAACAAGGTCAACGCCCGAATCCTCGCCGTCCAGCGAAACGGTGAAATCCGACTTTGCGGTTTCGTCCCCATCGGTCAGCAGACGTTCCCTGATAACAAGCTTTGCGCCCGCACCCAGAGAAGCGGTGGTAAGCCTGTTTGTGCTTGTAACGCCGCTTATCTGCATGGTGTCCATTTCCATATAGGAGGCTTCGTCCATATGAATGTCAGTGACGGGGTCAATGCGTCGAGCACCCTTGCCTTTGCCTGTGCCTATATGCTTTTCCTTGTAAAGAACTCTTGCATTTTTGCCGATGAAAAAGCGGTGGATACCGTTGTGACGGGCTTCCTCCTCGCCGTCCGAATGAACGCCGCAGCCTGCCACGATAATAACATCTGCACCGTCCTCAACGATGAAATCATTGTAAACAAGGTCGTTGACGCCCGCATGAGTAACACAGGCGGGGATATAAACCGTTTCCTTCTGCGCCTTTGAACTTATGCGGATAACGATGCCGGGGTTATCCTGTTTTGGCTCTATCTTGATATTTTCCGAGGACTGTCTGCCTGCGCAGCCGCCGTCCTCTCTTATATTATATGCTCCCTTGAAGCTGCCGTTCCAGTCGGAAACGACGTTCAGCAGACCACTTGTGATCTCGTTCATATCAGCAGCCCTCCCTTTTAGTGGTTTTCAGGGGACATTTGCAGCCCTTTTCCCGTTCAAGGAGTGCGGGGAGAATATCCTCTCTGTTCCCGAATTCCGTGACTGTACCGTTTGCAACAACGGCAATGCAGTCGGCTATTTCCATAATACGCTCCTGATGGGAAATTACCAGCAGAGTGCGTCCGCCTTCGTTTTTCAGGCGTTCAAATGCGTTAATGAGATTTGAAAAGCTCCACAGGTCAATGCCCGCTTCGGGTTCGTCGAAAACAAGCATCTGCGCATTTTTCCGTGCGAGGACGGTCGCTATTTCGATACGCTTGCTTTCGCCGCCCGACAGGCTGCTGTCGGCTTCTCTGTTCATATATTCGTTGGCGCAAAGTCCCACTTCGCCCAGAATACGGCAAATTTCATTGTCGGGGAGAGTTTCCTCCGCAGACAGATTCAGCAGATCTCTTACAGTCAGTCCCTTAAAGCGGACGGGCTGCTGAAATGCGTAGGCAATGCCGCCCTTGGCACGTTCGGTAATATCCAGCGGGGTTATGTCCGCTCCGTTCAGGGAGATAGTTCCCTCGTCGGGGGTGTACAGTCCCGCTATAATCTTGGCAAGGGAGGTTTTTCCGCCGCCGTTTGGTCCTGTAACAACGGTCAGCTTTCCCTTTGGTACGGTAAGATCTACGCCTTTGAGAATTTCATCTCCCTCGGGAGTTTTCCAGTGTATTCCCTTTAGTTCCAGCATTGAGGTTCCTCTTTTCTATCCTTTAATAGTACAGTTTTCCTATAATAATCATATTTATTTATTATACTATATCACTCTTAATTTGTCAAGTTTTTACCGATCGTATGTCACGGAAATCAATTTTCACGCAATACCAAACAAATATGCTTATGTAGGGGCGACCATTGGTCGCCCGCAGTGCCGCAGAAAGCCGAAAAAACAGCGTATCTGCAGGCGGTCACTGACTGCTCCTATAAATTTTTCGAATATTGATTTGAACAGATTACCCGCAAAATTGCATAAAATACATACCAAACTTTCAAATCCTACCTCGCTTTTGAATTTTTGCAGACTTATAAAGCAATTCTCCAAAATGACGGAACAGTATATACAAATTTCTTTTTCAAACGTTTTTACTTATGAATAAAATATAAAATTGCAAGAACAAACAATAAAACTTGCAAAAACCTCTTGACATTTTTCGGGAAACGTGGTATAAATAAAAAGTACCGCAAGGGAAAAATGAAATTTAAACATCGCTTGATGTCAACAACTATACAGGGAGAGTGAGTATATGTTAGAAAAAGAAGGTCAGGTAAGGATCCCCTCGGGCTGTGCTATCTCAGGCTTTATCAGCAGGGACGGCAATATGATAAGCGGCGAGGACGCAGTAAAGTCCATCTCATATATGCACGACCGTTCCAACGGTCTGGGAGGCGGATTTGCAGGCTACGGAATTTATCCCGAGTATAAGGATCTGTACGCTCTGCACGTTTTCTATGACACAAATGCATCCAGAGAGCAGACAGAGAGATTTCTCGACCGCCACTTTGACGTGGTAAACCTTAGCCGAATCCCCACAAGAAAACACCCGAATATCACCAACGAGCCCCTTATCTGGAGATATTTCGTTACACCGCTGCCTACTAAAATGGCTTCGTCACAGCTGCCCGAAAAGGAATTTGTGGCAAAGTGCGTTATCAGGATAAACAACGATATTAACGGCGCATACGTTTTCTCCAGCGGAAAAAATATGGGCGTTTTCAAGGCTGTTGGATTTCCCGAAGATGTCGGAGAATTTTACCGCCTTGAGGAATACGAGGGCTATGCGTGGACAGTCCACGGACGTTACCCCACAAACACCCCCGGCTGGTGGGGCGGTGCTCACCCCTTCTCGCTGCTGGATTACACTATTGTACATAACGGCGAAATTTCTTCTTACGATGCGAACCGCCGCTTTATCGAGATGTTCGGCTACAAATGTACCCTGCTGACCGATACGGAGGTAATCACATATATCATCGACTATCTCAACAGACGTCAGAACCTTTCTCTTGAGGACGTTGCAAGCATTATCGCTGCTCCCTTCTGGAGTGAGATCGACCGTATGGAGCCTGAAAAGGCTGAGAAGCTGCGCTATTTCAGAAACGTATTCTCCAGCTTGCTCATTACGGGACCCTTCTCCATTATCCTCGGCTACAACGGCGGACTTATGGCGCTCAATGACCGCTTGAAGCTTCGTTCCATGGTAGTTGCCGAAAAGGGAGATATGTTCTACATTTCCAGTGAGGAATGTGCGATACGTGCTATCTGCCCCGATGCGGAAAATATCCGCTCACCCAGAGGCGGAGAGCCTGTAATTGTAACGCTTAGTGAGGAGGGCAAGAGAAAATGTCTGTAAATTATTTTCCCGCAGAATTTGAAGTTCTGCGAAATACCGATAAATGTATCAAGTGCAGAGCCTGCGAGCGTCAGTGCGCCAACGAGGTTCACTTTTACGATGCCGATTTTGACAAAATGCTCACCCATGACGATCAGTGCGTTGACTGCCAGAGATGCGTAACGATCTGTCCCACAGGTGCGCTGAAAATTCACAAAAACCCCAACGAATTCAGACAGAACTACAACTATACTCAGCAGATAATGACCGAGAATTACCGTCAGGCAGGCACGGGCGCAGTGCTGCTTTCCTCTATGGGAAATCCTCTGCCTTATCCCGTTTACTGGGACAAAATTCTCATTAACGCTTCTCAGGTAACAAACCCGTCTATCGACCCCCTTCGTGAACCTATGGAAACCAAGGTTTTCCTCGGCAAGAAGCCCGATAAGGTAACATTTAACAAGGACGGTTCCGTAAATACAAAGCTTGACCCCCATCTGGAGCTTTCCGTGCCTATTATGTTCTCGGCAATGTCCTACGGTTCTATTTCCAAAAACGCTCATGAGTCCCTTGCAAGAGCGGCAACGGAGCTGGGCACATACTATAACACAGGTGAAGGCGGTCTGCACAAGGATTTCTATCAGTATGGCGCAAACACTATCGTTCAGGTAGCATCGGGACGTTTCGGCGTTTTCAAGGACTATCTGGAAACAGGTGCCGCTATTGAAATTAAAATGGGACAGGGTGCAAAGCCCGGTATCGGCGGACATCTCCCCGGCGCAAAGATCAGAGAGGACGTTTCCAAAACAAGAATGATCCCCATGGGAACGGACGCTATTTCTCCCGCACCTCACCACGATATTTACTCCATTGAGGATCTCCGTCAGCTTATCTATTCGCTGAAAGAAGCTACCGAATACAAGAAACCCATTATCGTTAAGATCGCAGCCGTTCATAATGTTGCGGCTATTGCTTCGGGTATCGCACGTTCGGGTGCGGATATTATCGCAATCGACGGTTTCAGAGGCGGTACGGGAGCTGCTCCCACACGTATCAGAGATAACGTTGGTATTCCTATTGAACTGGCTCTGGCAAGCGTTGACCAGCGTCTGAGAGATGAGGGTATCAGAAACAACGTTTCCGTAGTTGTTGCGGGTTCTGTCCGCTCGGCGTCCGATGCGGTAAAGGCTATTGCTCTGGGTGCGGACGCTATCTACATTGCAACTCCCGCTCTGCTGGCTATGGGCTGCCACCTTTGCAGAAGCTGTCACGGCGGCAAGTGCAACTGGGGTATCGCAACTCAGCGTCCCGACCTTGTAAAGCGTCTTAACCCCGATGTCGCTTACAAACGCCTTGTAAATCTCGTTCACGCATGGGATCACGAGATCAAGGAAATGATGGGCGGTATGGGTATCAACTCTATCGAAGCCCTTAGGGGCAACAGACTTATGCTCAGGGGCATCGGTCTGACAGACAGAGAGTTAAAGATACTCGGAATTGCTCACGCAGGCGAATAAGGAGGGCAAGCAATATGAAAAGAGTATATGTAAACGAGGATCGCTGCCTCGGCTGTCACCTCTGCGAATTCTACTGTTCATTCGCAAACAGCGGCGCAGACGATATGGCAAAGGCGTTTAAGCTTGATATGGCGGCAACGCCCCGCATTAAGGTCGAGGAAGGCGGAGATATAAACTTTGCCGTTTCCTGCCGCCACTGCTCCGACCCGTCGTGCGTAAATAACTGCATTACAGGTGCGCTGTCCGTTCATGACGGCGTTATCGAAATAGACGAAAGCAGATGTGTAGGCTGCTATACCTGCGTTCTCTCCTGCCCCTACGGCTGTATTGTCATCGACAAGAAAAACGGCGGAAAGACTAT
Source organism: uncultured Ruminococcus sp. (assembly GCA_945877315.1). Taxonomy (GTDB): domain Bacteria; phylum Bacillota; class Clostridia; order Oscillospirales; family Ruminococcaceae; genus UMGS1889. The sequence goes on from CAMCRP010000016.1 coordinate 23,042, forward strand.
CACAAAATGCGAGCTTTGCACGAGAAACTCTCAGGGCGAGCCTGCCTGTGTTAAGGGCTGCCTTAACTCGGCTATCGTATTCGAGGAAAGGGGCGAGGACTGATGAAATATGTTATTATCGGAAACTCTGCGGCGGGCATTGGCACCGTCGAGGGTATCAGGGAATACGATAAGGACGGCGAGATAGTTATTATCTCCGATGAAAAATATGACACATATTCCCGTCCTCTTATCTCATATATACTTAAAGGACAGGTCACCGAGGAAAATATGCGTTACAGAAACGCTGATTTCTACGAGAAAAACAAGGTGACAAAAATGCTCGGCAAGCGTGTGGCTTCTATCAATGCGGACAAAAAGGAGGTTTCCCTTGAAAGCGGCGAAACAGTTTCCTACGACAAGCTGATGGTAGCAACAGGCTCAAAGCCCTTCGTTCCGCCTATGACGGGACTTGACAGGGTTGCAAAGAAATTCTCCTTTATGAAGCTGGACGATGAAAAGGCAGTTAAAGAAGCTGTTTTCGACGGGGCAAGAGTGCTTATCGTTGGCGCAGGTCTTATCGGATTGAAGGCTGCGGAGGCTCTTGAGCATTACAACGCAAAAATGACCGTTGTTGACCTTGCAAACAGAATTCTCCCCTCTATCCTTGACGAGGACGCTTCGGAGATAATGCAGAAGCATATCGAAAGCAAGGGCGTTAAATTTATACTGAATACTTCCGTTTCCGAATTTACCGAAAACACCGCAACTCTGGCAAACGGCGAAACCGTTGAGTTTGATATGGTCATTCTCGCCGTAGGTGTTCGTCCCAATACAGAGCTTGTTAAGGACGCAGGCGGAAATGTGGGCAGAGGTATCATCACCGACAATAAGCAGCTTACAAGTCTTAAAGACGTTTACGCTGCGGGCGACTGCACCGAAAGCTACGATATTTCCATTGACGGCAACAGAATTCTCGCTATCCTTCCCAATGCGCATAATCAGGGCGTTGTAGCGGGAAAAAATATGGCGGGCAAGGAAGCGTATTATCTCAATGCGTTCCCTATGAATGCTATCGGATTTTTCGGTCTGCACATCATCACAGCGGGCAGCTATGACGGCGAAGCTATGGTTGAAACGGACGGCGTAAACTACAAAAAGCTGGTTGTTAAGGATAAGCAGCTGAAAGGCTTTATCCTTATGGGAAAATATATCGAAAGAGCAGGTATTTACACCTCGCTTATCAGGGAGCATATCACCGCCGACGAGTGCGACTACGAGCTTATGATGAAGGCTCCGCAGATGATGGCGTTTAACAGGGAAAGACGCAATGACAAGCTTGCAGGAGGTGTCGGAAATGAAAATTAATGCAGACGGACTTCATTTTCAGGTCTTAAACGAACAAATAAGAAGCTGTGCCGATGAAGAGATCGTTCTTGACAACGTTCTCGGTCAGAGATATATCGGCGCAGGACTTTGCGATAAAAAGGTTACTATCAACGGCGTTCCCGGAAACGCTCTGGGAGCATATCTGAACAACAGCCGTCTGGAGGTCTTTGCAAATGCGCAGGACGCTACGGGCGACACTATGAACGCAGGTGAGATAATCATTCACGGCAACTGCGGCGACGCTCTCGGCTACGGTATGCGTAACGGAAAGATCTTCGTAGAGGGTTATGCGGGCTACCGTGCTGGAATTCATATGAAGCAGTATCAGGAGTTAAAGCCTGTGCTTGTTATCGGCGGCGTTGTGGGAGATTTTCTCGGCGAATATCAGGCGGGCGGTCAGATAATCGTGCTTGGTATCGGTGCGGAGGATAAGATCCCCGTAGGCTCATTCTGCGGAACGGGTATGCACGGCGGTTCCATTTATCTGAGAACAGAGCATTGTCCCACAGATCTCCCCGCTCAGGTTTGCGCACACGACGCCACACCAGAGGACATTGAGGAAATTCGTGCAGACGTTACCGAATTTGCAAAGGAGTTCGGCTATGATGCAGAGGAGCTTCTTTCCTCACACTTCTACAAGCTGACCCCCAACACAGCTAACCCCTACCGTCAGCTTTATGTAAACAACTGATTCCTTATTCATATTTCTCAGATTTTCCTGTGGAGATAGCTCCGCAGGAAAATTTGACATAAGACGGATTTTTTGATATAATAAACAAAATAAACTAACACCATGGAGGGATCCGATGAAAAAAGCTCTCCTTATCTCCAAAACCGCAGATTCTGCCGAAAGCGTTGCTGCTATCCTCGGTGAATGTGGCTTTGACGGGATATCATTTTCCGACGGAGAACACGCTTTATCCGTAATTGCGGAAGAAAGCTTTGATATAATAACGCTCATTACCCCTCTTGAAAATGCTTTCGGACTGACCCTTGCGGCGAAGATAGCTAAAAGCTGCGAGTCGGGGCTGATAGTTCTGGTAAAGCCCGAAAGCCTTGATGAAGCTGCCGAAAAGCTTGCGGACATTCCCGCCTTTGTAATGCCGAAAAATGTTTCAAAGACCATGTTTGTAAGGTCTGTGAAATATATGCTGTCCGTCAGAGGTGAAATGGATAAGCTGCGTTCTCAGACTGTAAAGCTTACTCAGAAGCTGGACGATGTGCGGCTTATTGACCGTGCAAAATGCGTTCTTATCGAATATCTGAGAATAAGCGAGGCACAGGCGCACAGGCAGATACAAAAGCAGGCTATGGATCAGCGCATTACTCAGGCGGAGGTTGCTAGGAGTATTTTGAATACTTACGAGTCATAAAATTTTATCAGCGTATTTTTCCCGTTTTTGTGGGGAAAATTCGCAAAAAACAGGAATAAGGTGCAAGCAATGAAATTTACAAAAATGCACGGCATAGGCAACGATTATGTCTATGTAAACTGCTTTGAAGAAACGGTGGAGAACCCCGAAAGGATTTCCAAGCTTATTAGCGACCGTCACTTCGGAATCGGTTCCGACGGTCTGGTGCTGATAATGCCGTCGGACAAGGCAGATTTCCGTATGCGTATGTTCAACGCTGACGGTTCGGAGGGTATGATGTGCGGAAACGCCACCCGCTGCATCGGAAAATATGTCTACGACAAGGGTATGACCGACAAAACGGAAATAACCCTTGAAACAAAAAGCGGGATAAAAAAGCTAAAGCTGTTCCCCGAAAACGGCAAGGTAAAAACCGTTCTGGTGGATATGGGAAAAGCCATAATCAAGCCTGCCGAAATTCCCGTTCTGGCTGACGGCGAGGATTTTATCTCACGAAAAATCGAGGTAAACGGCAATGAGGAAACCGTTACCTGCGTTTCTATGGGAAATCCCCACTGCGTTATTTTTACCGACAAAAACGTGGACGATTTTGAGCTTGAAAAGATAGGTCCAAGCTATGAAAATCACCCGCTTTTCCCCGAAAGGATAAACACCGAGTTTGCCAATGTCATTGACGGAAACACCGTTAAAATGCGTGTTTGGGAACGTGGCTCGGGGGAAACCTGGGCTTGCGGAACGGGTGCTTGTGCAACAGCTGTTGCGGCTTGTCTTAACGGACATTGCAAGCGTGACGAGGAAATTCGCCTTATGCTCAGGGGCGGCGACCTGTTTATCACCTACAAATCGGACGGAACTGTGCTTATGAGAGGCCCAGCAACCACCGTTTTCCGGGGTGAAATTGACATAGCAGAAGCATTCGGAAAGGAATGAAAACCAATGGTCAAGATCAACGAAAATTTTCTGAAACTAAAGAAAAATTACCTCTTTATAGACATTGCAAAACGCCTTAAAGCGTACAAAGCCGAGAATCCCGACAAGGAGCTTATCCGCATGGGTATCGGAGATGTTACTCTGCCCCTTGCGCCCGTTGTGGTTGACGCTATGAAAAAGGCTGCGGACGAAATGGGCGTTAAGGAAACATTCAGAGGATATGAGGACAGCGGTGCGGGATATGATTTTCTGCGCAATGCCGTTTCTGGATATTACAAAAGCTTTGGCGTGAATGTTTCCGCCGATGACATTCGCATTAACGACGGCGCAAAGGCTGACTGCGGAAATATAGTGGATATTTTCGGGGACGGCAACACCGTTCTTATCACCGACCCCGCTTATCCCGTTTATGTGGATTCAAACTCTATGAGCGGTCGGAAGATAGTTTTTGCAAATTCCAACGAAGCAAACGGCTTTGCGGCTATGCCCGACTATAACGTTCATGCGGATATTATCTATCTTTGCTCCCCCAACAATCCCACAGGCTCCGTTTACACAAAGGCGCAGCTTAAAGAATGGGTAGATTATGCGCTGAAAAACGAAGCGGTCATTATCTTTGATTCGGCATATGAAGCGTTCATTTCCGACCCCGAGCTGCCACGGAGCATTTACGCCGTTGAGGGTGCGGAGAAGTGTGCAATAGAAATGTGCTCACTGTCCAAAACAGCGGGCTTTACAGGCACACGCTGCGGATATACGGTCATTCCGTCAACACTTGTTGTTACGGCATCCGACGGCAGCGAAGTGAAGCTTGCCGACCTTTGGGGCAGACGTCAGGGCAGCAAGTTCAACGGCGTTTCCTATCCTGTTCAGAGGGCAGCGGAGGCAGTATTCTCCCCCGAGGGACAGAAGCAGACAAGAGAAGCAATCGCCTACTACAAGGGCAATGCAAAAATAATGGCAGAAACCCTTGACGAGCTGGGAATCAAATACACAGGCGGCATCAACTCCCCCTACATCTGGCTGAAATGCCCCGAGGGAATGAACGGCTGGGATTTCTTCGATTATCTCCTAAAGGAAATTCAAGTCGTAGGCACTCCCGGGGACGGCTTCGGACCTAACGGTGTGGGCTGGTTCAGGCTGACAGCATTCGGCAGCAGAGAAAATACCGTTGAAGCAATGCGCCGTTTCAAGGAGCTTTTAAAGAAATAAAATATGCGCCTGAGTGTCGGATTTGATACTCAGGCGCATTTTTAGCCGTTGCATTTAAAGACGTCCGCAACATCGCTTATAGCCACAAAAGCCTTTGGGTCAATGCTGTGGATAATGTTCTTCATTTTGTAAATCTGAAATCTGTTGACAACAAAGTAAATAACGTTTTTTTCCGAATTGGAATAGCCGCCGGTTGCGGGAATAAGAGTTGTTCCGCACTTGAATTCTCCCGTAAGTGCGGCGTTTATCTCATTTGCCTTTTCGGTAACTATCATGACCGATTTTGAACGGTCGATACCTTCAACAACAAAGTCAATGGTTTTCAGTCCCGCAGCATATGTCACAATGGAGTAGAGGGGCAGTATCCAGCTGTTTATGACCATACCGCAGATTATGTAGAGGAGTACGTTATATATCATAACGAAGGTTCCCACAGTAATGCCAAGGCGTTTTGCGAATATGACCGCCATAACCTCAATGCCGTCAATTGCGCCGCCGTTTCGGATAGTGATACCGCTGCCCACACCCGAAACTATCCCGCCGAACAATGCGCACAGAAGCAGATCCTGTCCCGCCAGAGGAGAAGCAATGCTCACATCTATGGGAAGAACGTCGGTTATCAGCCATGACGCCATTGAGTAGACCGCCACCGTAAACACCGAATAAACCGTAAAGGACACGCCCTGCTTTTTCAGTCCGAAAAGGAACAGCGGAATATTCAGCAGAAGCAGAAATACCGACAGCGACCAGCTTTCGGGAGTGACCTGTGAAAGCAGTATGGACGTTCCCGAAATGCCGCTGTCATACAGCTTTACGGGCGCCAAAAATATGGTCACGCCAAAGGCATTCACACAGCCCGCTATAAACAGCATAACAAAATTCTGCCACCTCAGCGAGGATAAAAGCTTTTTCATTTTATGCACCTCCGTGAGATAAGCTCCCGTGCAGTCTACCGCCGCTTATCCTGTTGTTTTTTCAAAAAGAAGCGTATTTAATACTAAACACCCATTAATCATGGGACTCTCTCGGCGCAAAAACCCATATACAAAACTGTTTTTAACAGTTTTAAGCTTCTTCACGCCGATTTCTTCTCCGTGATTTAAATGGTGTTTAATATTAGTATAACGATTGCCGCAGGCAGCTTGAATCATTTGGGATAAGGACATTTGACCTATCGTAAAATACGTCCCGTCCGTACTTGCTAAAGGTGAGTACGGACGGGGTGCTGCTTTTGAAATTTGTTTACTTTTTCTTTTTGACCTCTTTAAGCTTCTTCTCCGCAGCATTAATGATTATCTGCATAGTTTTCAGCCTTGCATAAAGCTTGTCATTTGCTTCGATAACATTCCACGGGGCGTAAACTGTGGAGGTTCGGCGGAGCATTTCGTTTACGGCGTCCTCGTACTGATCCCACTTTTCACGGTTGCGCCAGTCCTCGTCGGTTATCTTCCACTGCTTTTCGGGGGTGTTCTGACGCTCGGTGAAGCGTTTTAGCTGCTCGTCCTTGTCGATTTGCAGCCAGAATTTCACCACAACTGCGCCGCTGTCGGTCAGATCCTTTTCAAACTCGTTTATCTCGGTATAAGCCTGTGCGCAGCGTTCGGGCTTGGTAAAGCCTTCAATCTTTTCTACCAAAACTCTGCCGTACCATGTGCGGTCGAAGATGGCGATATGTCCCGTTTTGGGGAGATGATTCCAGAAACGCCAGAGATAGTGGTGGTTAAGCTCCGTCCTGTCGGGGGCGGCAATGGGGATAGCCTCATATCCTCTCGGGTCAAGTGCGGAGGCGATACGCTTGATAGCACCGCCCTTTCCCGCAGCGTCCCAGCCCTCGAAGGCGATTATCAGCGGTATCTTTGCCTGATAAAGCCTGCTGTGAAGCTTTGACAGCTCCTTCTGACACTTTTTCAGCTGCTCGGCGTACTTGTTCCGTGAAACGGTCTTGCCCTCCAGGGAAATATCCGCAAGTGACGGCATGGGAACAAGGGAGAAATCCTCCACGACGGGAGCGGACGGTATATCCACATTCAGGGCATTGGTTATCTGGCTCACAAGGATATTGAACATCTGAAATTTCGTGAATGCCTTGTCGGTGGTTTCGATTATCTTCCAGGGGGCGTGGGGGGAGTTGGTTTTTACCAGCATATCATCGAAGGCTTCGTAATATTCGTCGTAATGCTTGTGACGCTTTTTGTCCAGCTCGGTGACTCTCCACTTGGTTTCGTCATCGTCACGCAGCTTGATAAAACGGCGTTTTTGCTCGTCCTTGCTGATATGTAAAAACAGCTTTATAATAAGGTAGCCGTCGTCGCTGAGCTGACGCTCGAAGCTGTTGACGGAATTTATGCGGGCGTTGTATTCCTCGGCGGAAATGCCTTCTTCCATTCGGGCAATGGCAAGCTCCTGATACCAGCTTCTGTCCATGACAGACATTTTGCCGTATTCGGGGATATTCGCCCAGAAGCGTTTCAGCAGAGGATAGCGTCTTTCCGATTCGGTGGCGGTAAGGGTGGAATGTACCTTGAAAAATCTCGGATCAAGATACTTTATCATTTCGGCAATAAGGCTGCCCTTTCCCGATGCGCCCCAGCCTTCGAAAACCACGATAACGGGCAGCTTTTTGTCCCGTATTTTCAGCTGTAAGCCCGAAAGAGTGTCCTGTAAGCGGGCGGTCATATCCTTATAATCAAAGTGGTCGTTTTTGTTTTTCAGAGCGTTTTCAAGCATTTTTTAGCCTCCTTGTGCCGTCGTATTTGATGTTTTTATTATATCATATCGCAACATAAAAATCAATAGAATTTGACAGATAACCTCGGAAATCAATTTTCACGCAATACTAAACAAATATGCTTATGTAGGGGCGGCCATTGGTCGCCCGCAGTGCCGCAGAAAGCCTAAAAACAGCGTATCTGCGGGCGGTCACTGACCGCCCCTACAAAAATTCGTCGAAAATTTATTTCCGTGACAGATAACCCTGCTTGTACAGTATTGTCAAATTCACTAAATATTCGACAAAAAGTTATCTATATTAACGATTGAGGTTAGCATACAAATAAAGTATAATTAGTATAATGAACTTCTCCTGAAAGGAAGCATTGCTATGTATTGTGTAAAGAAAATAACCGACAGCCTTCTCTGGACGGGTGCGGACGACCGCCGAATCGTCTGCTTTGAGGGAGTTTACCCCGTTCCCGACGGTATGTCCTATAACTCATATCTGCTGAACGACGAAAAAACCGTCCTTTTTGACACCGCCGACAAGGCTGTTACCGAGCAGTTTATCGAAAATGTCAAGCACGGTCTGAACGGCAGGACACTTGACTATATTATCGTTCATCACGTTGAACCCGACCACACCGCTTCTCTTGCGGCGATCAAGCGCATTTATCCCGATGCAAAAATAGTCTGCACAGCAAAAGCAGCGGAAATGCTTTCAAGATTTTACCCCGAAGCAGTGGGAGATGTTATGACCGTTGCCGAGAATGACACCCTTGAAACAGGCAGCCACAAGCTGAGATTCATCACCGCTCCTATGGTTCACTGGCCCGAGGTTATGGTTACATACGACGAAACGGACAAGATACTTTTCTCCGCAGACGCATTCGGCAGCTTCGGTGCGCTGAACGGTAAGCTGTTTGCCGATGAGGTTTGCTTCAAGAGAGATTTTCTCCCCGAGGGAAGGCGTTATTACTGCAATATCGTGGGCAAATACGGACTGCAGGTGGGTATGCTGCTGAAAAAAGCGTTCGCTCTTGAAATAAAGATGATTTGTCCGCTCCACGGCTATGTTTGGCGGGAAAAAATTGACAAGCTCCTTGAAAAATACAGCCAATGGAGCAGCTACACCCCCGAGGACAAGTCCGTGATGATCGCCTATGCGTCTATCTACGGAAACACGGAAAAGGCTGCCGAGGTGGTTGCGGAAATTCTTCGAAGCAAGGGCGCAGATGTGAAGATATACGATGTTTCCGTGAAAACAAATGACGTTATTGTTGCGGAAGCGTTCAGATGCAGCCACCTTATCTTTGCCGCTCCCACATACAACGGCGGAGTTTTCGTCCGCATGGAAGAAACGCTCAGGGAAATTGCCGCTCACGGTCTGAAAAACAGGGTCTGCGCATTTATCCAGAACGGCTCATGGGCAGCTGTTTCCGCTAAGAAAATGCAGGAAATTCTGTCCGAGTGCAAGGATATGACCTTTATCGAAAATGTGCTTACGTTAAAATCTGCACTTTCCGAGGAACAGTTCCCCGAGGCTGAGGCGTTTGCGGACGCTGTTTTGGCAACAATGTAACTGATATAACGGTAAAGTGAAACCGTCGGAGAAATTTGCTTCTCCGACGGTTTTGTGATTATTTTTTAATTATTTCGGGATCTTTATTCTGCTTGTCCTCATAAAGTGCGCTGTCTGCAAGCTCAAGATAGTCCTGAACGCAAATATTTTCGCTGCACAGAAAATCGCATATTCCAATGCTTACGGTAACATTATAAGGCTTGTCGCTAAGTATATTTCTTTGCTTGGCGGCTTCCTTGATCTTATCAAAAATAGCCTGTGAACAGTCGGGGAAGCTTGCCACGGTAAGGGCTGCAAATTCATCTCCGCCTATTCTGCTGACTATGCTTTTGGCGGGGAGGGTATCGGTAAGTATTTCGGCTGTTGTTCTTATGGCATAATCTCCCGCTTCATGACCGAAAATATCGTTTATCTTTTTCAGATTGTTAAGGTCGGCAAAGATAAGATAAGCGTGCTTGTCCTTATTTGCGGGATTTTTCAGTACATCATTTGCATAATGATAGAAGCCTCGTCTGTTGAAAATGTGGGTAAGCTCATCTGTCATGGAAATTTCGCTGAGAAGTGCGTTGTGGGTCTTTTCCTCGGTAAGCGAGCTTTCAAGGCTTCTGACAAGAAGGTTCATTCGTATGGAAGTACACAGCTGCGCTATTATGGAATGTATGAACTTGTATTTGTGTATTTCCGCTTCACATATGAAAACGCCGTACTGCATACCGTTGGAGGCTATAATACTTGCAACGGATATTCTTGACCTGTTCGGCACAAGAACGCTTTGGAAGGTGTCCCTCCACGGCAGCTTTTGGTTGTTCTTTTTTGGAATTTCTATCCACATTTCCTCCTGACTGCCCATAAGCGATAAGGTTTCGGGCATTTCCCAGACGGAGTTTTTTCTGTAGCGGATAGGCCGGTCGTAAAACAATATCCTGCTGCTTTTAAAGCCCATCATACCAAGCTTGTGGAATATGGAATAGAAGCACTCCGCTTCGTCCTCGGCGTAAAGGGTCATATCCTTTGTGATGTTGTTGAGCATAAATATTGTGTTGTTGAAATCGCTGTCGTATGCTATGCGGCGGTGCAGGTCGTGGTTGTATATCTGACGTTCGATTTGTCTGATAAATCGCTGTATTTGTGCTTCGCTGCCGGGGCGGCATTTGTTTTTTACTGCTGCTTCCATACGGTCGATAATGCTTATAAGATTTACATATCCGACAATATTCAGGCAACCCTCTTTAAGCAGCTCGTCAAAACGTTCGGTATTATTCTTTGAGGTTTCTTCGGAATAGTCTGTGCACATTTCCGCAATGTCGGCGGCAAAATCACAGATGTCGTCGAGAAGCTTGCTTTCCTGTCTGCCGCAAACCTCGTCTGCACGTTTTCTGACAGTATCGGCGGCGTATTTTCTGAGATCGGTCACTTCGGAAATGTCTGCATCATCGCTGCAGGAACAGCCGCAGGAAGCTCTTAAAATAAGCCTTGATTCGGGGACAAAGTCGGAAAAGCCGTCGGTTCCCGTTATCATGCCGTAAAGCATTTTAACTGCCGAATATCCCAGCTTTGCGGCACTTGATCTTACGGTAGTCAGCGGCGGGTCAAGGGCAGAAGCTGTTTCCGAATCGTCATAGCCTGTTATCAGAATATCCTTGCCGGGGACAAGACCCTTTTCAGCCAGCACCTTATATCCGCCGATACACATGGTATCGTTGGCAAAGCATATTGCTTCGGGGATCCCGTTTTCGGAGTTGAGTATTTCATTTACAGCGTCCATAGAGTATTCGGAAAAGTTTCCGTATGCTATAATGCTTTCATCGGCGGCAATTCCGTTATCCGAAAGGGCTTTTCGGTATGCACAAAGTCTGCTGTCAGCGTCGGCGTTGCCCTTGGGACCGCTTACAAAGCCAATACGTTTCAGACCGTGAACCTTTATAAGATGTTCTACCGCCCCATACATCCCGCTGCCGTCATATCTTATGCAGGGATAATTACCGACCTTGCTCTCCAATGTTATCAGCGGGATATCCTTGAAACGGTCAACAAACTGTTCAAATGTTTTTTCGGAAACAAATGAGCTGAGTGTTCCCGCAGAAATGATAAGCCCGTCAAGATTTTCCTTGCAGCAATACTCGTAAATTACGTTGTTCTGATATTCGTATGCTGCATAAACAGCGTCATAATATTCACCGTTCAATGCCTGTCCCGGCAGTATCAAAAGGTTAATGTCAAGCTCCTTTGCCGCAGGAATAAGCCCTTTGAGCAGCTCTGTTGTGTACTCATTGTCGATCTGATGGATCATAAAACCGATGGTAAGAATGTCAGACATAATGTGGCGCACCTCATTCAGGCAAATATTTCTGTATATAATCAATACTGTTTACTTACATTATATATGAAATTATGGTAAATGTCAATAAACTTGTTCAAATTATTTCCCCAGCGTTTCAATATCCTCATGGGAAAGGTCGGGCTGAAAGGCTCTGTTCAGGGCGTGGGCGATAAGCTTTGCCGTTCGGTCGATTATGCGGTCAATGTCACGGGGAGTTACCATCATATTTGGCAGCGTTTTTTCGGGAGCCTTGCCGGACATATTCTCGTAAATGGTGTGCATATCAATGACTGTGGGGACGCCAACTGCAACCACGGGAACGCCCAGCGTCTGCCGAGAAAGCTCCTTTCGGCTGTTCTGAACGCCCGAGCCGGGGGAGATGCCCGTGTCTGTCAGCTGTACGGTGGTCCCAAGGCGGGAGGAGTCGGCGCAGGCAAGAGCGTCGATGACTATGACACATTGGGGAGATGTCCTGTCGCAAACCGCCTTTGTTATTTCCGCAACCTCTATGCCCGTCTGCCCCAGAACGCCCGTGGCAAGGGCGGAAACCGAGTGCAGCCCCGAGAGGAAGTGTCCCTTTGGCAGCTCGTCCCGCAGATGACGGGTTGCGATTATCCCCGAAACGGCTTTGGGACCCAGAGCGTCGGGGGTGATATCGCTGTTTCCCAGACCGATAATGAGGACGTTGTTGTCGCAGCCGCAAAGCTTTTTCAGTTCATCGGCAATATCGTCGGCTTGTTCGGTAAATTCGGCGTAGGGGCTTGCTGCTTCAACGGTGATGTAGCGTCCCTTGCCCTTGCCGATGAGTTTGCCTGCTTCGTCCGTTTCGATGGTTATTTCGGTTATTTTGCTTGTGCGTCCGTTTCTGATTTGCTGCTTAATGCCTTCGCTGCGGTTTTGAAGTGCGGAAAATGCGGCTTCGGCGGCGAGGTCGGTGCGTATTGACATAGGTTTTTCCTCCGTTTTTTAGCTATTGTGTCCCGAAAATCGGAGATAATTCACCTTGTTGAAAATAGCTAAAAACAGGGTGCAAATTTCTACAATGTTTTGATTAATTAACTATTGTAATCCTGCCGAAAAATTGGTATAATAATCTTTAGACTTGCGTAGGATAATAGGATTATCGCTATGCGGCGGACGGCCGTCATTACGTCCGCAGCAGACGCCCCGTGTCTACAAACCGCCTAGGTTTGGGGGTTGCTGCACAGTTACTTATTATTTAAGGAGGTGTAATCCATGCCTAACATTAAATCCGCTAAGAAGAGAGTAAAGGTAAACGCTACTAAGGCTATGCACAACAAGGCTGTTAAGTCCGCACTCAAGACTATGTACAAGAAGGCTGACAGCGCAGTTGCAAACGCTGCTGACGATAAAGAAGCAGTTATCAGACTCGCTATCAAGAAGGTTGACCAGGCTGCTGCTAAGGGCATCATGCACAAGAACGCAGCTGCAAGAAAGAAGGGTCAGCTTGCTAAGAAGCTGAATGCTGCTAAAGCATAAAAAATGCTTGCATAATCTATGCTTATTTTCATGAACAAAGAACGCCGTAATGTCCGATTGGATATTACGGCGTTCTTCGTTTAACTAAACGGGCGTTTCCCCAAGGTCGGCAGGGAAACGCCCATTAATCATTATTGTATTAGCACCAATTTCCGTTCTCCGGTATCAAATCAGGAGTTATCCATTCAATTTCAGGGCTTCTTTCACCTGTATTAATGAATTCGGATATACCCTTCCAAGCTAATTCTTTAGGTAAAAATAAGCCTTCAGATACATATAGTTCATCGTATATGTCAATTACAGAATCAAGCTTTGACTTATCATATACTGCCAAGTAAGTTATATCATCAATATACATGATTTTTCCGTTGAAATCTTTTTCAGACATTATAACGTATGTTAAGCATATTCCGAGATGTTCATCAGCACCTATACGTAAAGTTTTTTTAACACCATTCTCTGTCAAATACAAGATTGCCCCACCCGAAGAATTTCGGTAGAATGAGCTGAAATTTTCTATCACCTTTTCATATACGTAGTTTGTGCTTTCTATCAGGATAGTACCGTTTCTTGGATCATCAAAATATACTTCTTTCATAAATGCTCCTTGTGGTATTACATATCAAGGAAAAATGCTCTGATATACTCTATCTGCATCATAACCGACTCGGGAGCGGGTCCGCCGGGCACCTTTCTCATATTAACGCAGGTGTCAAGGCTGATAGCTTCGTAAACGTCATTTTCAAAGGTGTCGCAAAGCTTCTTGTATTCCTCCAGAGGAAGGGCTTCAAGGGTGGTGTTCAGCTCAATGCAGCGGGCAACGAGAGTTCCCGTTATCTTGTAAGCGTCACGGAAGGGCAGACCCTTCTTAACCAGATAATCTGCGCAGTCTGTGGCATTTATAAAGCCCTTTGCGGCAGCTGCACGCATATTTTCCTTGTTTACACGCATAGTTGCAAGCATGGGGATAAATGTGCCGATACAGAGCTTGACCGTGTCGATAGCGTCAAAGATTGCCTCCTTGTCCTCCTGCATATCCTTGTTATAGGCAAGGGGCAGACCCTTCATCATGGTCAGCAGGGTGTTCAGGTCGCCGTAAACACGTCCTGTCTTACCTCTGATAAGCTCGGTGATATCGGGGTTCTTCTTCTGGGGCATAATGGAAGAGCCTGTTGCATAGGCGTCGTCAAGCTCGATAAACTTAAATTCCCAGCTGCACCATAGGATAATTTCCTCGGAAAATCTGGAAAGGTGCATCATGAGAATGGACAGCGCAGAAGCCAACTCAATGCAGAAATCACGGTCGGAAACGCCGTCAAGGCTGTTCTGTGTCATATCCTCAAAGCCCAGCAGGTCGGCTGTGAGCTTTCTGTCGATAGGATATGTTGTGGACGCCAGTGCGCCGCTGCCCAGAGGGCATCTGTCCATACGCTTGCGGGTGTCTTTCAGCCTGTCCACGTCACGGGAGAGCATATTTGCGTACGCCATAAGGTGATGAGCCAGCGTTATGGGCTGCGCTCTCTGGAGATGTGTATATCCGCACATTACCGTGTCAAGGTTCTTTTCGGCAATATCGCAGACGGTTTTCATCAGCTCCTTTACCATAGGAATGATCTCGTCGATCTCGTCCTTGAGATAAAGTCTGATGTCAAGAGCCACCTGATCGTTTCTGCTTCTTGCGGTGTGAAGGCGTTTGCCCGTATCGCCCAGACGGTTTGTCAGCTCCTGTTCAACGAACATATGGATATCCTCGGCGTTGGGGTCAAGCATAAGCTTTCCGCTGTCGATATCTTCAAGGATAGATTTCAGTCCCGCAATAATTTTTTCGCTTTCGTGAATGTCGATAATGCCCTGTTTTCCAAGCATTTCGGCATGTGCCATAGAGCCCTTGATGTCCTGACGGTACATTCTGCCGTCAAAGGAAATGGAAGAGTTAAAGTCGTTTACCTTTGAATCGACTTCTTTTGAAAAACGTCCTGCCCAGAGTGAATTTGCCATTTTATATCGTTCCTTTCGGTGGGATTTTTGCTTGTTTATGTTATTATACCATTTTTTTCGGATTATTTCAAGGGGGACGGGGAATTTTCTTGGGAAATGCCGATTAATGGGTGTTCTCCCGCCGATGGCGGGAGAGCCACAAAGGAAACAGAGGTCACAAAAGAAATTGAGAGAAAAAAAGCAGACCGAGAAACAGCCAACTTCCAATACTCACCATAGGAATACACTTGCAAAAACAGTCTATATGTTGACAGAAGATTAGTATGAGTACCCCTTGCCGCCTGTCGGCGGTGTGAAAAATTTGTAAGGCGTGGACGCCTTACAAATTTTTCACGTTGCACCGCACACCTTTGATGCTTTCTCTTGCTTTTGTGATTTGCGTTGATTTGATGATTTACTGTTATTTTTGTGTGCGGTGCTTTGGGGGACTGAATTGTTTGTGCTTTTTTGCTGTTAATTTGTTTTGGCTGTTGCTTTAGGGGATTTCGCCCGTTGCGACGGGCGACAAGGGTGGCGCTGCCCCCCTTGACCCCCCGCAGCCTTTAGAAAAGGCCGGCGAAACTTTTAACTTTCCACTTTCCACTTTTCACATTTCACATTTTCAGAAGTGAACCGTTTGCCGTTTTTTCAACATAGATCCTGTCGCTGATCATCTCCCGAACGGCTTCAACGTGGGAAATAACACCCACCAGCCGCTGACCGCCGTCCATGCTCCGCAGAATTCCGACAGCATTTGCAAGCTCCGAGCCGTCCAGAGAACCGAAGCCCTCGTCGATGAACATCGCTTCAGTGCCGTCTTTTCCGCCGCGGCTGCATACTGCCTGCGAAAGTGCCCTTGAAAGTGCCAGAGAAATGACAAACTTTTCTCCGCCCGAAAGCCCCTGAACGGGGTAGCTGCCGGTGGGAGTTATTGCTGTCAGGTCAAGACCGCTTTTGGTGCTGCCCGAATCGTCCGAGCGTACTGCAAGCTGAAATTTCCCCCCAAGGCTGTCCAGCAGAATTCGGTTTGCTTCATCGACTATGAGCGCAAGGATAACGCCCATGGCATAGCGGTTGAAGGAAATGCTCCGTGAGCCCCTGATAAGCTCCGCAAACTCGCTGAGCCGTTCCGCACGCTTGCCCCGTTCGCCGAATTTTTCCTCCATTGCGGTGCATTTTGCAAGGGTGTCCGCCAGTTTTTTTGTGTCCGAAAGTGCGGCAGCCTTTTTGTCGTTTATCTCGGAAAGCTTTGATTTTTCCGTTTCAAGGGTTGTTTTCAGCGAGAAAAGCTCCCCGTCATCGGGGCGGGAAATGCCTGTCAGGGCGATTTTCAGCTGCGCCGCTCTGTCGGCATATACGGCATAATTTTCCGCAAACGCCCGTACTTTCTCGGACAGCTGTGCAAACTCTTTTTCGGGGATAAGCGCTGCCCGCATTTCTTCGGTTGTGGAGAAGCCCTGCTCGGAAAGTGCCCGTTCAAGGCGGGTTTGCTTGTCTATGCTGTCGGCTTCGGCGGCTTTCAGCTCGGCTTCGGCGGCGGAAAGTGCTGCTTCGGCGGCGGACAAATTTTTCTCTGCATTCGCAATTTCCGAGGATATGCCGCTTTTTTTGTCGGACAGCTGTCTGCGCTCCTCGGAAAGCTGCTTGCAGACGGTATCTGCGTCGGTCAGGGAGAAGGGAATGTCCGCTGCGGACTGTCTGAGGGTGTCCGCCTGTGCCTTTTTTGCTGCGGATTCTCTTGCGGCGTTTTCCGTTTGTTCTTTCAGCTGTGACAGGTGGTTATCCGCTGCGTTCAGCTCGGTTTTCAGTTTGGCAAGATTTTCCGAAAGCTTTGCTATCTGCCTTTGGGAGTCGGTCAGCTCCTGCTGTTCACGGCGGATATTTTCTGCATTTTCGGGAGAATAGTTTAGCTGTGACAGCTCGCCTTCCGTTCGGGACAGCTTTTCGTCCGCAGACGATATTTCCGAATTAAGTCCCGAAAGCTCGGCGGTCAGACGGGTAAATGTGCGGAATTTTTCGTCCCTGTCCGATTCAAGGCTTTTGAGCATTTCGGCGGTAATGTCGTCCTCGTGGGCAGCGGCGGGGGAAGGGTGGTGAACACTTCCGCAGACGGGGCAGGCGTCACCCTCGGAAAGCCGTTCCGCCAGACAGAACGCCATATTTCCGTAGTATTTGCGCTGTGCCGATGAATAGGCTTCGTCGGCTGCCTTGTGCTGTTCACCCGCCGCCGAAATATCCTTGTTCAGAGCCGCAGCACGCTCCGATTTGTCACGGCGTTCACGGCGAATTTCCTCTATTTCGGAGATAAGCCGCTCTGCCTGCTCGATACGCTTCATTTCCTCCGCAACTATGGGCTGACGGGTGAGAAAACGGCTTTTCAGACGGTCAAGCTCGGCTTCATTGGCGGAAAATTCGGATTTCAGACGTGCGGATTCGTTTTCGGCTTTTTCGGTTTCCGTGCGAGATCTTTCAAGCGATTTTTCTGCCGAAACCGACGCAGCTTCGGCGTCACTTAGCTGTTTGAGAATGGTGCGGGACTTCTCCGCATTTTCCAGCTTAAACGTTATTTCGGATATGCTTTTCTCAATTTCGGGCAGATCCTTTGCCTTTTCCGACCACTCTTTATAGGCTGCTTTTGCGGACAATGCGGCGTTTTTCGCTTCTGAAATGCGCTGCTTTCGCTGAATGAGGGCTTTTTGGGATATGTCCGCAGCATCTGCCGCCACCGACGCCTTTGCCGCTTTTAGGTGGACTGCCGTGCGGCGGTTTGCTTCGTCAATTTCGGGACGGAGCTTTTCCAGTTCGGTAAGCTGTGCGTTTGCATTGTCGAAGGCGGCGTAATTTTCGGCGTTGGTGACGGCGGTTTGGTACGCTTTTTCGGCATTTTCGGCTGATTTTGCATATTCCGCAGCCTGTTTTGCAATTGCGGCTGCGTTTGCCTCGGAAGCTTTAAGCTTTTCTCTCAGCTGTCCGATGTTTTCACAGTCAACCCCCGAGAGAATTCCCGAAAGCATTGTAAGAGCGTCCTTTACGGCGGATTTTTCCGCATTTGCACGGTTTACAAGCTCTTCGGTAATATTCAGATAAAGGCTGTTTCCGAAAATCTTTGTGAGAATTTCTTCCTTTTGTGCGGAATTTGAGGTTAGAAAGGCTTCAAATTTGCCCTGGGGCAGCACGGTCATTCGGCGGAATTCCTCGGCGGTAAGTCCCAGAATATCCTCGGCGGCTTTAGTTACCGATTTTGCTGTTGACCTCTCTAAAATGGGCTTGAATGTGCCTTCTTCCTCGGAATATTTCAGGCAGACTGCGGTGCTGTCCAGCTTGTCCTTTGCACGCTTTTTGGGGGTCAATGCCCGCCGAAAACGGTAAATTTCACCGTCCTGAGAAAAATCAAGCTCCGCAAAGGTTTCCCCCTCTGCCGAAACGCAGCGCACCTGCTGACGGTCGCCGCCGCTTGTTTCGCCGTAAAGGGCGTAGGTCATAGCGTCAAGAATTGCAGTTTTTCCCGAGCCTGTCCTGCCGCAGATAAGGAATATCCCGTTCTTGCCGAATGCCGTAAAATCGACGGTTTGCGTGCTTCGATAGCTTTCAAAGCCGCCGAAGGATAGTTTTAATGGGAGCATCAGTTTTCCTCCTTTGCCGCTGTCGCCGCCTTTAACGCTTCGGCAAACCAGCTTTTTTGCTCGTCGTTCATAGGCTGTCCCGTTCGGTCGGATATGAACATATCAGCCAGCCTTTCGGGGGACATTTCCGAAAGCTCGCTCATGGAAATTTTCGCTTTGGTGACGGCTTTCGGGACTGCGCCTTCCAGCTGCAGCATATTGGGATAAAGCTGTTTTAGGGGATTGTACACGGAGCCTCCCGCAAATCGGTCGGTGAGGATAATTTTGACATAATCGTTTCTGTGGTTG
Source organism: uncultured Ruminococcus sp. (assembly GCA_945877315.1). Taxonomy (GTDB): domain Bacteria; phylum Bacillota; class Clostridia; order Oscillospirales; family Ruminococcaceae; genus UMGS1889. The sequence continues at coordinate 41,927 of CAMCRP010000016.1, forward strand.
TCCGACTGTGCGTCCGCAAGAATTTTTTCGTATTCGCCCTTTATAACACGAAGGGGGATAATATTTGGGACGGGGACGGTGTAGAATTCCTTAGTGTCCGTATCGAAAATCGAGAAGCTTTTCTCCTGCTCCGCTTCGGAAAATGAGTATTTCATGGGTGTTCCGCAGTATCTGATAATGTTGTCCGCCTTCATGGTCTGGGGACGGTGGATATGACCCAAAGCAACATAGTCAAACCCCGCAAATGCCGATAGGGGGACTGCACAGCTGCCGCCCACCGCCGCTCTTGCGGAAATGTCGCTTTCACAGGGCTCGCCCCCCGCCGCAAAGCAGTGCGCCGCAAGGATATTTACACGGCTTTTGTCAAGCTTTTCACGGAGCTTGTCCGTTACCCGTGCCATAGCTTCGGCGTCGGAAAGGCGTTCGCCCACATTTGCGCTTTCAAAGAAGGGGAGGGGGTAAATGTCCGCATTTCCCACAGAAACGGGCGAGATCTCCTCGGAATATCCGCCGAAAAGGTGGAGCCCGCCGGAACGCACCAGCTCGGAAAATGCGGCAATTCTTGCACCGCTGTCGTGATTTCCCGAAATTACCATAACAGGCACCTTGCAGTCAAGGCAGAGGGTGTTCAGCAGGCTGTTGTAAATTCGGTAAGCCTCTGCGCTGCCCTGTGACCTGTCGAAAATATCGCCGGAAATAATGACGCAGCCTATGTTTTCCTTTTTAATGGTTTCCGCCATAATTTCGGGCAGCTTTTGCTGAAATTCCGTAAGGTGTACACCGCTCAGAGATATGCCCAAATGAAGGTCGGAGGTGTGGAGTATTTTCATTGCACAAAGCTCCTTTTTCTATTATAAAAGCCCCTTCCTGCGCAGGAAAAGGGGCTTTTTTAGTGTTGAGTGATAAGTGTTGAATTATTTTAAATGCGCTGCATTTTGCGGTAAATTCAACACTCAACTCTCAACACTCAACACTGTTAAAACTCTCTTTTTATCATTCTCGGGATAAAGGGCTTTATTGCTTCAAGAACCTTTTCGTTGGGGGAGAAGATAAGCCTTGTTTCTCCCAGCTTTCCATGGACAAAATCTGCGTAGAATGCCGTTCCCGAACCGTCTGTGGCGTCAACTACGGTTGCTTTGTCGGGGAGCTTTCCCGCATTTTCCAGCTTACCAAAGGCGGTGAATTTTCTGGCATCTGCGGTGATAAGGCGGGTGCGCTTGCGTTTGCCTGCTATCTTGTCGATGTCTATCTCGCCGTTGGTGACAATGTACTCATATTCGCAGTCTAAGCCCGAAATAAGGTAGTATGCGGCGTAAACTATGCCGACTACGGGGATAAACGCCATTATCGCCAGAATCAACACGAAAAATGCCGAAAGTACCACCGCAGCAAGTGCTATAAGAAATTTCAGGGCATAGTCCTTGCCCTTCTGCGGCTTTACTACCATCTGTTCAACAAAAACGTCCATATTAAAATCCTTTCATATCCAACAAAGTGAGTTGGTTATTTGTAAAATATTTTGTGTAAATTTCATTATATCACATAATAAACAAAATTTCAATGAAAAAATACTTGCAATTTAAAAAATTATTGTATATAATAGTATTAAACATGATGACTGAGAGAGTAGTCGGGCATTTTTCGTATTCAGAGAGAAAGCCGTCCGCTGAAAGGCTTTTTGCGTGTTAGTCCGATGAAGTTCACTCACGAGTGGCTGCGCTGAACGGTTTTCCTTGTAGGTGCAGACGCTGAGCAGCGTTACCGCCGAGGAAGTGCCGGCTTCTGTGCTAAGTTAAATGGGTGGTTAAAACCTTGTCAAACCAAGGTTTAGCAGGCTACTGAAAGATTTCAGCCTGTCCCGTATTGCACGGGACAGGCTTTTTTGCAATGAACACGACAGGTATTGCGTGTTTATTGCTCTATATTTCAAATGAAAGGATATGAGCAAATGAAAGAACAGCTTGAAAAGATCGAACAGCTTGCAAAGCAGGAGCTTAGCAGCTGCGACGACATCAAGGCACTGGAAAATCTCAAGATCAAGTTTTTAGGCAAAAAGGGCGAGCTTACCGCTATCTTAAAGCAGATGGGCAAGCTTACCGCAGAGGAGCGTCCTGTTATCGGACAGCTGGCTAACAAGGTAAGAGAGGATATCGAAAACGCCGTTTCCGAGAGAGTGTCCGCTCTGAAAACCGAGCTTGCCGCTAAGAAGATGAAGGAGGAAACTCTGGACGTTACTCTCCCCGGAAAAACCCCCGAAATAGGCAGACTTCACCCTCTGACCGTTGTTATGAACGAGGTCAAGGAGATATTCCTGGGTATGGGCTTTGAGGTTGTGGACGGTCCCGAGGTGGAAACAGACCACTACTGCTTTGAGGCGCTTAATATGCCCAAGCATCACCCTGCAAGAGATACACAGGATACATTCTATATCAACGAAAATGTTCTGCTGAGAACACAGACCTCCAGCGTTCAGATAAGAACTATGGAGAACAGAAAGCCTCCTATCAGAATTATTTCCCCGGGACGTGTTTACCGTTCCGACGCTATCGACGCTACACATTCTCCTATTTTCCATCAGATAGAGGGACTTGTTATTGACAAGGGCGTTACTCTTGCAGACCTTTACGGCACTCTGGAGCTGCTGATGAAGAAGCTTTACGGCAATGACGCAAAGATAAGACTTCGTCCCCACCATTTCCCCTATACAGAACCCTCCGCAGAGGTTGACCTTGCTTGCTTTAACTGCGGCGGCAAGGGCTGTTCTATGTGCAAGGGCGAGGGATATGTGGAGCTTCTCGGCTCGGGTATGGTACACCCCAAGGTGCTTGAGGGCTGCGGCATTGACCCCGAGGTTTACAGCGGATTTGCATTCGGTATCGGTCTGGAGCGTATCACCATGGGCAGATTTAACATTAACGATATGAGAATGCTTTACGAGAATGACGTCAGATTCTTGAACCAGTTCTGATAAATGGAAAATAACAGCCTGTTCGACCGTTATAAAAAGCATTTTAAACGCAAACAGCTTTTGTGGGAAGCACTTAGCATAACATACACACTTGTGCTTGTACCGCTTTTAAGGCTGCTTGACGGGACAGATTACAGCGCAGTATGGCAGATAATTTCCATAGCAGTGAGTGCGGCTTTGATTTCGCAGAATTTAATGCGGAGCAGGTCAATGAAAAGGCAGCTTGAAGCGTTGTCAGAAAATACTGCCGAAAAGATCTCCGCAGAGCTTGAAGACTGTGAGCAGTTTCGGATATTTGCTTTTACTTCCGAATATCTTTTCTCAAAAGAGGGAATTATCCTCCCTTACTATGAGATAGAAGAGGTAATAACAAACACTTATGTCAGTTCTCCCACAGCGACAAATATCGTTTTCAAGACGAAAAGCTATGGAAAATGCACTGTCGGCGTTGGTTTGGGATATATGAACGAGGATTTTTACAATATGCTTTCACGGAAATGTCCTTCGGCAGATATACTTTTCCGTGTGAATTATCAGAAAGCGGATATGGAAGAATATTTCAATACCGTTAGGGCGGAAAGCATTATTGTTATCAGAAAAAAACAGGAGGAAAAATAAATGGATCTTTCAATGAGATGGCTCTCCGATTATGTTGACATCGGGGATATGTCTATAAAAGAATTCTGCTCGGGTATGACCATGAGCGGTTCAAAGGTAGAAAAGTATGAAACAGAGGGCAGCGAAATTTCCAAGGTCGTTGTGGGAAAGCTTTTAAGCGTTGTTCCTCACGAAAACTCCGATCATCTGGTGGTTTGCTCCGTTGATGTGGGAGCGGGTGAGCCTATTCAGATAGTTACGGGTGCAAATAATGTTAAGGCGGGGGATATAGTTCCCGTTGCTATGGACGGTTCCACACTGCCCGGCGGCGTTAAGATAAAGAAGGGCAAGCTCAGGGGCGTTGAGTCCAACGGTATGCTTTGCTCTTTAGGTGAGCTGGGTCTGACTACACACGATTTCCCTTATGCTATTGCGGACGGTATTTTCCTGCTTGAAGAGGAGGACGGAAAGTCTTTCACTCTCGGTCAGGATATTAAGGAAGCTATCGGTCTGAATGATACTGCGGTGGAGTTTGAGATAACATCTAACCGTCCCGACTGTATGTCCGTTATCGGTCTGGCAAGAGAGGCTGCGGCTACCTTTGACCTTCCTCTGAAGCTGAAACAGCCCGAATTTAAGGGAATCGGCGGAAACATCAAGGGTCTGCTGAACGTCAATATCAGCAACAAGGAGCTTTGCTCACGCTACTGTGCGGGTGTTGTTAAGAATGTTAAGATAGGTCCTTCTCCCAGATGGCTGAGAGAGCGTCTGAGAGCAAGCGGTGTTCGTCCTATCAACAATTTCGTTGACATTACAAACTACGTTATGTTGGAATACGGTCACCCCATGCACGCTTTTGATATCCGCTATATCAAGGGCAATACAATTGATATCAGAAATGCCGCCGAGGGCGAGAAGATAACCACTCTGGACGGCGTTGAGAGAACGCTTTCTTCCAATATGCTTGTTATTGCAGACGCTGAAAAGCCCGTTGCCGTTGCAGGTGTTATGGGCGGCGAGTACAGCGGTATCATGGACGATACGGTGGACGTTGTTTTCGAGTCTGCCTGCTTTGACGGTGCGTCCGTAAGAACTACCGCAAAGGCTCTCGGCATGAGAACAGATGCGTCCGCACGTTTTGAAAAGGGTCTTGACCCCAGAATGTGTATGCCTGCTTTGAAGAGAGCATTTGAGCTTGTTGAACTGCTTGGCTGCGGCGAGGTGGTAAGCACAACTATCGACTGTGACAGCGGCGCAAAAACGCAGAAATCCGCTCCCTTTGACCCCAAGTGGATAAACAATTTCCTCGGCACGGACATTTCCGAGGAGGATATGATAAAGTATCTTGAAAAGCTGGATTTCATCGTTAAGGACGGCGTTGCATACGCTCCCGCTTACCGTATCGATATTGAATGCAAGGCTGATATTGCGGAGGAAATTGCCCGTCTTTACGGATATAATAACATTCCCAAGACCATTATCAGGGGCGTTGCACAGGCAAGCGTTTCCCCCGAGCAGAAGTTCAGAACCAAGCTGATGAACGCTGCGGCTGCTTTGGGTGCAAATGAGATAGTCACATATTCCTTCATTTCTCCCAAGAATTTTGATAAGATCCGTCTGCCCGAGGACAGCAGGCTGAGAAATACCGTTACCATTACCAACCCTCTGGGCGAGGACACTTCCGTTATGAGGACTTCGCTGCTGCCTTCGATGTGTCAGATACTTTCGGGTAACTACAATAACAGAAACCTGTCCGCAAGCCTGTTTGAGCTGGCAAACGAATATCTCCCCAAGGGCGGCGAGCTGCCCGAGGAGCCCGCAAGACTTTGCTTCGGTCAGTACGGCGAAGGCTGCGATTTTTACAGTTTAAAGGGCATTATCGAGAAGCTGTTTGAAATGCTGGGAATCGAAGGCGTTGACTATGAGCCTTGCAAGGACGACAGCGTTTTCGGCGAATTTTACGCATTCCACCCCGGACGCTGCGCAGTTGCCACCAAGGACGGCAAGCCCCTGGGTATTTTCGGTGAGCTGCACCCCGAAACTCTGGAAAATTATGAGATAGGTGTTAAGGTATATGCGGCAAAGCTCAATGTCCCCGAAATGATGGAGGAATCGGTTGAGTTCAAGAAGTACAAGCCCCTGCCTAAGTTCCCCGCTTCTACCCGTGATCTGGCGGTTGTCTGCGATGACGAGATCCCCGTTGCGCATCTGGAGAAGGCTATTAAGTCGGCTGTGGGAAACATTCTGGAGTCCGTTAAGCTGTTTGACGTTTATAAGGGCAAGCAGATCGCTGACGGAAAGAAGTCTGTTGCTTATTCGCTGACACTTCGTTCGCATGACGGTACGCTTACCGATGAACAGGCGGATTCTGCAGTTAAGAAGGCACTCAAGGAGCTTGCAAAGCTGGGCGCAGAGCTGAGAGCATAACAGCAAAGCAAAAAGCAAAAAGCAAAAAGGATAAAAGTTTCGTCCACCTTTTCAAAGGTGGCGGGGTCGAGGGGCAGAGCCCCCGTCGCCTCCGCAGAGGCGAAATCCCCTAAGCTAACAGATACAGAGATGTAACAGCAAACCGCACAAAAAAACAGCCCCAACAGCACCGCACACAAACAAAACAGTAAAGCATCAAACTAATCGACAATACAAACCTAAAGAAAACCCACAATTGTGTGCGGTGCTTCGTGAAAAAAATTAAGGCGTCCACGCCTTAAAAAAATTCACACCGCCGATAGGCGGCAAAAGGGTCATCGCAAACCCACCCCATACACACCCCCAAGAAAGGAAACAAGCCAAAATGATACTAGACAAACCCTTCTTCTCCCGTGACGCTTTGGAGGTCGCCCCCGAGCTGGTGGGAAAACGTATCGTTCATATCCTCCCTGACGGCACACGGCTTGAAGCTGTCATCTCCGAAACAGAATCCTACCGAGGCGTTGAGGACACTGCCTGTCACGCTTCAAAGGGCAGAACGCCCCGAACCGAGCTGCTTTTCGGTGAAGCAGGTATCATTTACGTTTACCTTTGCTACGGTATGCACTGGCTGATGAACGTTATCACGGGGGAAAAGGAGCAGCCACAGGGCGTTCTTATCCGTGCGGCTAGGGACTATTCGGGTCCTGCGAAGCTGACAAAGCATCTGCAAATCAATGGAGATTTTAACGGTAAACCGATTTACGGAAATCCCGAGGTTTTCATTGAGGAAACGGATATTGTCCCCGAGATAATTACCCTGCCGAGAGTGGGCATAAACTACGCAACTCCCGAATATAGGGATATTCCGTGGCGGTTTGCGGATAAAAAATATGTGAAGTAAAAACGCCGAACTTTCTGAAATGTTTTGTTTTGGAAAGTTCGGATTTTTATCTTTGATTATCGTTTATCGATAAATAACTATTGACAAACAAGATGCAGTGTGCTATACTGTATTCAAAGGAAGCAATATTTGAAGTCTTTGGAGGCAGTATGCTATGAAAAAATCAGCCGTCATATTTTTAATGATAATATGCTGCATATGCTTGACGTCCTGTTTGAGAATATTGAACATTACGGGAAATGAAAACAGCGATTATATCAAGTATAACGGAATTTTGTATAATGGGGCGGGTTTTTATGCTGCCGATGATGATTTAAGATTAATAGGTCATATCAAGAACGGAGCAGATGTTTACGCTGTCGGAAATGACAAACTGCCGCAGTTTATTATAATTCACGGCAGTGATAACAGCGGTTGTTTTGCAGCAGAGGGTGCATATATACCCACAAGCGGAAGGATAACTAAGGCGTTGATAGACCCGGTGACCAGAGGTACCAATTCCCAATATCTGTCAACAGATGATGAACTGGCTATGCTTGAAAAAATCACGAACCTGACAGGAGAGCCGCAGGAGTTTTTGGTGGATAATTCTGGAACGGACGGAAATGCGTTTTATTATGTTTACAATGACAGCAATGTGACTTGTTTGGAAAATTACGGCGGATATATTGCGCATACGGACGGGAAATGGATATATTCCGCACCCGGCGAAAGCATAGAGCGGAAAGAACACAATACGGTGCTTATTACGGGAATTGTCATAGAAGATGAAGAGCTTATCAATGAAATTCGTGAGAGCAGTCTTGGAGAATATATTGAGTAAAAGAATTTTCCACAGCAGTGAAGTCCCGTTGCTGCGGATTTTTTTGTCCTGTAATTCACAAAAAATTAAGAAATATTTCTGAAAAAGTATTGTAAAAGCGATTTGCTTGTGTTATAATTTTAATATAGAACATTTGTTGCTGTAAAAATGTGATAAATGTTCTTCAATTTCATAAAATCAAACGTCTGTAAAATAAAGGAGTCCTGAAAATGCACCTTGAGGAAAAAACTCTAAGCTCCGAGCTTATTTATCACGGAAAAATCATTGACCTTAGAAAGGACATTGCCGAGCTGGAAAACGGCACCGAGGCGATCAGGGAGCTGGTCGTTCATTCGGGCGGAGTGTGCGTTGTGCCTGTTACCGAGGAAGGGAACATTTTGTTCGTTAAGCAGTTCCGCTATCCCTTTAAAGAGGTGCTGCTGGAGATCCCTGCGGGCAAGATAAACGAAGGTGAGGAGCATTACGAGTGCGGACGCCGTGAGCTTCTTGAGGAAACGGGTGCGTCCTGCGAAAATTACGAATATTTGGGGGTAATGTACCCTTCTGTCGCATACCTTTCGGAAAAAATTCATATGTATCTTGCAACGGGGCTTTCCTTCTCCGAGCGTCATCTTGATGAGGACGAATTTCTGGACGTAATTTCCATTCCCATGGAAAAGGCGGTTGAAATGGTCATGAGTAACGAGATAAAGGACGGAAAAACGCAGATCGCTGTTCTTAAAGCATATTACAAGCTGAAAAAATAAAAGAAGCCCCGCATTTACGGAGCTTCTCAAAAAACATACTGACAGCCGATGACTATTAAAGAGAGGTGAAGTCGGAGTCGCCTCTTTCAAGGGCTTCTGCTTCCTGCTCTGCCTGCATCTGCTCAATATGACGGGTGTAGGCATCGAGTATCTGAGATTCAACAAGCTGGCGGGCATCGGGGGAGATGGGGTGTACAATATCTCTGAACACGCCGTTTTCGTCCCTTCTGCTGGGCATTGCAACGAACAGCCTTTCATCGCCCTGAACCACCTTGATGTCGTGGATAGCGAGCTGGTTGTCGATAGTGATGGAAATTACTGCTCTGAGTCTGCCATCGGGGATTATTTTTCTGATTTTGATATCTGTGATAACCATTTTACAGATGTCCTCCTTAAAGTATTGGGATGATGTTTTACGATATTTGCCGGTACGACGCAGAATGAAACCTTTTTCGCTTCTTCCTGCATTACAGATAGTATGGATCCTGTTATGGATAAATATACAGAAAATCTGCGGTGCCGTCAGTTATTTCAAGAAATGACCATTCGGTCAATTACCTTTATTACAATTATACAGATTTCCTTGTGGATTTTTATAGAATATTTCTCTGAACTTATTTTTAACTTTTGTGAGGTGTTTTTGTTGAATAATATTAACGCAGATTTTAAGGACATTCTTGAAGGAAAAAAGCATATTCATTTCATCGGCATAGGCGGTTCGGGAATGTACCCGCTGGCTCAGATACTTCACTCAAAGGGCTTTTACCTGACAGGTTCGGACAACAACGAAACGGACACTCTGGCGGCTGTCCGAAAAATGGGCATACCCGTTTTTATGGGGCAGAGGGCGGAAAATATTGAGGGTGCCGATCTTATTGTTCACACGGCGGCTATTATGGAGGACAATCCCGAGCTTATTGCTGCAAGAAACAGCGGCGTTCCCGTCATTGAGCGGAGTATTTTGCTGGGACTTGTGACATCATGGTACGACAATGCGGTTTGCGTCTGCGGCACTCACGGAAAGACTACCGTTTCTTCGCTGCTTACGCAGATATTTATGGAGGCGGGAAGGGACATTTCCGCAGTTATCGGCGGAAAGCTTCCTCTTATCGGCGGCAGCGGACGCTGTGGCAGTTCGGATATTATGGTTTGCGAAGCCTGCGAGTTTATGGACCACTTTCTCATGCTTTCGCCCGATACGACGGTGGTTCTGAATGTTGACGCAGACCATCTGGAATACTTCAAAAACATCGAAAATATTATAAAATCGTTTCATAAGTTTTGTGAGATGACAACAAAAAATATTATCGTAAATGGCGATGATGTTAATTCCATGAAGGCTGTTGAGGGAATTACGGGGAAAAATATAGTAACATTCGGAATTTCGGATAAAAATGATTACTATCCCTCCAACCTTGTAACGATAAATCCCATGAAACGTGAGTTCGACCTTATGCACAAGGGTGAAAGATTGGTTCGGCTGACTGTCAATATTCCCGGGGAGCATAATATTCTCAATGCTGTGGCTGCGGCTGCTGCGGCTATTGCAAACGGGCTTTCCCCCGAGGAGATCGTCAAGGGAATGGCAAGCTTCCACGGTGCAAAGCGGCGCTGTGAAAAGCTTGCCGA
>CAMCRP010000017.1 GCA_945877315.1 uncultured Ruminococcus sp.
CCCTTCTTCATTATGTGTCCGACATGCTAATTGATACTATCGACTTTTTTCTTCGGATGCCTGAGTGACCAATAAGTATAATACTAAACACTCATTAATCACGGGAATCTCTCGGCGTAAAAATCCATATATACAAGATTTTTACGCCGATTTCTTCTCCGTGATTTAAATGGTGTTTAGTATAAGGCTGCCGCAGCAGCCCCTCCGAAATATCAGCAGAAGCAGATATTATTCAAAGCGGTTTTCCTGCTGCTTGTTCTGTTCCTGACGGTTCTGCTTGTTCTGGAAATTGTTATTGTTTTTGTTCTGCTGATTGTTTCGGTTGTTGTTCTGCTGGTTGCGGAAGTTATTTTCATTATTGTTCTGATTGTTCATAGTATCCTCATTTCTCCGCAGATAGAATTTTTACCGGTAATTTCTGCGGTTTCGCCGGCTTATTTAGTATTACTAAAACGCTTTTGCATATTCCGAAAATCTGCTTGAAGATTTTTCCGATTGATTTATTGCATTTTACAAAAAAATATGATATAATACTAATAACCAATAAAAGTGTAGACAAAAAATCTGCACAAAAACCATATACGCAAGTTTTTGTTTGATTTTTTGTACACTTTTTCAATTGGTTCTTAGTATATTAATTCACAGCGGGAAAACGTCCGCCGACGCTTCCGCAGAATTTCTCTCGGCGGAGATTGGAGTTTTTATGAACAGCTGCGGTGTACTTCTGCATATTACAAGCCTTCCCGGACGTTACGGCTGCGGAACTATGGGCAAAAAGGCTTTTGAATTTATCGACTTTTTAAAGGAAAGCGGACAAAGCTGCTGGCAGCTTCTTCCTATCGGACCCACAGGCTTCGGAGATTCTCCCTATCAGTCCTACTCGGCATTTGCGGGAAATCCGCTGTTTATCGACATTGACGAGCTTATTGAGGACGGACTTATCAGCAGCTGGGACGCCGACCTGAAAATTATGGAAAATAAAAGCTTTTCAAGCTATGAGGAGCTTATGTCCTTTAAATCTGCGGTGCTGCATAAGGCTTACCTTAAATATACGGAGGATTTCGAGCAGGCGGAATTCCACAGATTTTGTTCGGAAAATAAGTCATGGCTGGACGATTATGCGCTGTATATGTCCTTAAAACAGCACTTTGCAAAGCGTCCCTGGGGCGAATGGGAGGACGATATCCGCCTGAGAAAGCCCGATGCTATGGAGCATTACTCAAAGCTTCTTGCATCACAAACAGAATTCTGCAAATTTGAGCAGTTCCTGTTTTTCCGTCAGTGGGCAGAGCTTAAGAAATATGCCGAAAAGAAGGGCATCAAGCTTTTCGGCGATATGGCAATTTACGTTTCCATGGACAGCTCAGATATTTGGGCATCTCCTCACCTGTTTATGCTGGACGGGGATATGCGTCCCACAAAAGTCGCAGGTTGTCCTCCCGATGATTTCTCCGCTGACGGTCAGCTTTGGGGAAATCCTCTCTACGACTGGGACGCTATGGAAAAGGACGGCTATAAGTGGTGGATAGAGCGTATCAGATTTTCCGAAAAGCTGTTTGACATTGTACGAATAGACCATTTCAGAGGCTTTGAAAGCTTCTATGCTATCCCCGCAGGCAGCAAAAATGCAAGAGTCGGAGAATGGCTCAAGGGTCCGGGAATGAAGCTGTTCAATGCGGTCAAAAAAGAGCTGGGCGAGGTTTCGCTGGTGGCTGAAAATCTCGGCTTTCTCACCGACGAGGTAAACAAAATGCTGGACGACAGCGGCTATCCAGGAATGAACGTCCTTGAATTTGCCTTCTGGAAGAAGAACGAAAGCAATTATATGCCCCACAACTACATTCACAACAGCGTTTCCTATATCGGTACTCACGACAATGACACGGCTATGGGCTGGTACGGTTCTCTGGATAAGAAAACGAAGAAATTTGCCGACCGTTACCTTGACATAAGAGAGGGCGACAGTCCCGCCTGGGCAATGATACGTTCGCTCTATGCAAGCGTTTCCGAGCTTGTCATTATTCAGATGCAGGATTTTCTGGAGCTGGGTTCCGAAGCGAGAATGAATATCCCCTCAACTCTCGGCTGCAACTGGCATTGGCGAATGAATGAGGGCGATATGAGCAAGGGGCTTGCAAAGCGCATCAAGCGTCTGGCAAGGACATACTTCCGCACTCCGCCAAAGAAGAAAAAGAAGAAGTCGGAGGACGAGATGATCGTTTCCGTTCCCGACGAAAAGGCAGAAAGTGTTTCCGAGGATAGCTTTGAAAATGAGCTGAAGCAGGTGCTGGAAAATCACAGGAAAATAGTTTCCGTGAAGCTGAAAAAGCCCGTTATCGTCGATAACGACGACAAGGATATTTTCGATATTATCGAGGAAGAAACAAGCAGCGATAAGAAATAACGCAAGTCCCCCGCAGGATCACATTCTGCGGGGTTTTCCCGGTAAGGAGTTGTTCAGATGTCAAAAACCGAAACTGCAAAACGCTATATCCTCTGCATAGCGGGACTTTTTTTCGCCGCCCTGGGAGTGGCATTTTCAAAGCACGGAGAGCTGGGAGTTTCACCTATTTCCTCAGTGTCGAACGTGCTGTACTGCCGATTTGACGATATTTCTCTGGGAATGTGGCTGGTTATATGGAACTGCGTTATGATCGTGGGACAGGTTATCATTCTTAGGCGGGATTTTAAGCTGATAGAGCTTTTGCAGTTGCCGCTTTCCTTTCTGTTCGGGTGGTTTACCGATTTGGGAATGATATTCGTGAGCCTCATTCCCGTCGATACATACTTTGCCAGACTGCTGATGATAATTATCGGCACCCTCGTGCTCAGCTTCGGTATCTCACTTTCGGTCATTGCGAATGTGATAATGAATTCGGGAGAAGCGTTCGTCCGTGCGGTTTCCGACAAAATGCACAAGGAATTCGGCTATGTGAAGATAGGCTTCGATATTTTCTGCGTGCTGCTGGCGGTCACACTGTCGCTTATTTTCTTTGACCTTACGGTTGTCGGGGTCAGAGAGGGCACTGTCATCGCCGCCGTATTTACGGGAATTATCGTGAAATTCTTCGGCAGTATCCTGAAAAATCCCCTTGACAGATTTCTGACGGGAAACCGTTGCAAATAAAAAATAACCAAAATAAGTAACAGTTTCTTATTTATTTCTAAGTGAAACGTTAATATTTTTCGTATATAATGATAGTATATACAGTTGTGTGACTGTTGAATTTTGTATCAATCGATGGTATAAGTACTTTTACCATATGAAGGGGACGGCGATATTATGGGCGTTTTTAAATTTGACACACTCTCGGGCGACCTGCTGAGCGCACTAAAAAATTCATACAATGAAATTGTCGAATATGACCCCGAAACTGCCGAGCTTTATATGATATTAAGCGACGGTACCTTTCCAAAAACCGAAAAGCTTTATTCCAATGAGGATAACAGCGGACTTATCCACCCCGATGACGTGAAGTCCTTCGGCAGCACACTTAACGCCGAGTGTTTCAAGAATGGCATTGCCGAAAAGGGTGAAACAAAGCGTACAGTCGAAATTCGCAGACGTGCTAGTGACGGACAATACCGCTGGTGCAGCGTAAGCATTGTTGTCGCCAGAAATGATGACGGCAAAATTTTCTGCTGTATCTTTACAAGGGACATTGACGATACCAAAAAGCAGGAAATAGCACGGCAGCATAGGTCCATGAATATCGACAGCGCATTTAAGGAAAGCTGCGTTTTCGTCTGCGAAGTAAGCATAAAAACAGGAAGAATAAAGATAATCAAGCATGACTCCGACAGGACGGCAGAATATATTCCCGAACATTTTGACATACTTTCCGAGATGATGGGCAGAAAGTACGTCTGTGAGGAGGATAGGGAGGAATTTATCTCCTGCGTAAATGTTGAAAGCATTGCCGATGCCCTTGAAACAGGCTCATTCAGCCTTTGCTATCGGATAAACAATGACAGCGGAGAAGTAAGATGGGACAACTGCATAGCTATCCCCTCAGCTGACGAGGAAACGGGCGAAAAGCAGTTCATCTACTATGTCAGGGACGTTACCGAGGAAAAAGAGTCCCAGCAGATGGAAACAAATCTGAGGATAATGCAGAAGGAGCTGGAATACCGCCGAATGAGCGACTATCACGAGGCGAGATACAAGGCTATCATCGAGCAGACGGATATTATCAGCTTTGAATTTTCCCTTGACACAAGGAAAATATACATATCCCCGAATTTCATGAAAAAGATAAACACCTCTGTCGACACCTCCTCGGAAATTGATATGAACGACATTAAGGATATGATAGCCGAGGGAGTTGTTTATAAAGACGATATTCCCACATTCACCGAATATATCGAAGATTCCAAAGAAGCAAGGGTAAGCGAATGTATCTGCCGCCTGCGGACGGCGGACGGCGACTATTGCTGGTTTAAATTTAACAGCAGCCCCGTTTCCGACGAGCACGGCTGCGGAAATATCATAGGCACCCTGCAGGACGTTGACAGCCAGTTCAAGGCAATGAATGCGCTCAAAATAAGAGCCGAAAAGGACCTGCTGACGGGGCTTAACAATGAAGCAAGGTTCTTTGATGATATTGATGCGGTAATGCACGATGAAAGCGGCAGGAAGTTCGCTCTTGTGCTTTTTGACATTGACAAATTCAAGATAATCAATGAGGTCTACGGCGGAAAGGCTGCGGATAAGCTGCTGCGTTCTATCGGCGTTAAGCTGAAAGCGGAATTTTCCGACAAGATGTCCGTAGGCAGGCTTCAGGGCGATAATTTCGGTATTCTTACCGAGTATGAGGACACCTCCGAGCTGGTTGCCATTGCCGAAAGGATCGCAGATATGCTGGGAACCTACGAGGATATTCGCTACACCACCTCCTGCGGCATTTACAAGATAGAAAAGAGAAACGCAAATCCCCGTTCGGTTTTCGACTATGCAAAGCTTGCAAAGTCCACCATAAAGGGCAATCTGATGCAGACCTACGCATTTTACGATGAAACTGTCAAGACGAAAATGCTCTATGACAAGGAGATCGAGGACGAAATGGAGCTTGCCCTCATCGACAGACAGTTTGAAATGTGGCTCCAGCCCAAATACGATATTGCAACGTCAAAAATAATCGGCGCAGAGGCACTTGTCCGCTGGAATCACCCCACAAAGGGTCTGATACCTCCGGGAGATTTTATCCCGCTTTTCGAGCGAAACGGCTTTATCGTCAAGCTGGACGAATATATGTGGCGTGAAGCCTGCATTACCATCAGGGATTGGCTGGACAAGGAATATGAGCCTGTGCCTATTTCCGTAAATGTTTCAAGACTGCATATTTCCAATCCCAATCTGATAAATATTCTGAACGATATGACTACCGAGTTCAATATCCCCAAAAAGCTTCTGGAGCTGGAGATCACCGAGTCGGTTTTCTACGACAATCAGAAGGAGCTTTTCGACGCTCTTATCGACCTGAAAAATGAGGGCTATGTGCTGGAAATGGACGATTTCGGTTCGGGCTATTCATCGCTGAATATGCTGAAAAATACGCCCTTTGACGTGCTGAAAATAGACAGGGGCTTCCTTAACGAAACTCTCGTCACCGACAGGGGCAAGAAGATAATTCTCCATACCATAGCTATGTCCAACGACATTGGTCTGAAAATCATTGCCGAGGGCGTTGAAACCCGCAATCAGGCGGATTATCTTCTGGAATGCGGCTGCGGCTCTGCTCAGGGCTACTTCTATTCAAAGCCGATCCCCAGGGCTGAATTTAACGCAAAGGCGTTTGGTGAAGTAAATATTGGTGCTTAAACCGAAAAGCGGAAAGCGGAATTAATGCTGCTTTCCGCTTTTTGCTTGATTAAACAGTTGACTTTTGCCGTATTTTGTGATAAACTGTAATTAAATGTATATATAGGAAGGACGTTATTATGGACAGCGGCAAAAGATTGAAAATCGCATATATCGGCGGCGGCTCGTTCCGTTTCGGCTGGCGTTTTATGTCGGAAATGGCTTCCGAGGAGATATGCGGAACGGTCAGCCTTTACGATATTGAAAAAAAGCCCGCCCTTGCCAACGAGGTCATCGGAAATAAGTTCAGGGAGCAGAAGGGCTGCCGCAGCGACATTATCTATCTTGCGGCGGATAATATAAATGAGTGTCTGAGGGACGCAGATTTCGTTATTCTGTCAATTTCGGGGGATATGGAGGACTATGTTTCCGACCTGCATCTGCCCGAAATGTACGGCATATATCAGTCCTACGGCGAAAATACGGGACCTGCCGGAATTCTCAGGGCACTGAGAATTCTGCCCCATTACATCGAATTTGCACGGAAGATCAAAGAGCTTTGCCCCAATGCCTGGGTAATAAATCTCACAAATCCCATGAACGTCTGCCTGATGACGCTTTATCGTGAATTTCCGCAGATAAAGGCGTTCGGCAGCAGTTCGGAGCCCTTTTCCGTATCGGAGCTGCTTGCGGAAATTACGGGAAGGAGCCTGTCCGTGCCCTCCGTTCACAGGCGTGAGATAAAGACAAATCTTGTGGGAATAAACGGATTTTCGTTTGTGAATGAGGCTTCTTACAATGGAATGGACATTATGCCCATCTTTACGGAATTTGCGCAGAAATATGCCGACGACGGCTACGAACGCCGCCCCGAGGAGTTCAGACTGAACCCCGCTGCCTGCGCCAATAAGGTCAGGTTCGATATGTTCCTGAGATATGGTATGATACCCGCCCAAAGCGACAGGATAACTGCGGAGTTTTGCCCCCCTTGGTATCTGAGATCGCCAAAAACCGCCGCTTCATGGAAGTTTGCACAGGTCAACATCAACCTTCTGAAAAAGCAGCAAACCGAGCGAGCAGCCCGTTCAAAGCTGCTGATGGAGGGCGGGGATTCCCTCAGAATAGGCGGCTACACCTCCGACTGCATCTCGCAGATAAAGGCACTTGCGGGCATGGGAAATCTTATCACCAACGCCTGCCTGCCTAACAGCGGTCAGGTGGAGAACCTTCCGAAGGGCGTTATTACGGAAACTAACGCTCTGTTTTCCAAAAACTGCGTCCGTGCGGTCACATCGGGGGGACTATCCGAGGAATTGTATGCGCTGACTGTACGTCATACCGTAAATCAGAAGCTTATTGTGGACGCTGTTTTCGAGAAGGATCTGGATATTGCGTTCAATGCGTTTATCAATGACCCGCTGATGAGTGCGGATCTGTCCAGCGCAGGGGAGCTTTACAAGGAAATGCTTACGGCTGTGAGCACAAAGCTGCTCTATTACACAAGCTGATATGTACCGTTTATGGGACACTAAGGGAGATGATTCTTGCTTCGGCAAAGCATCTCCCCCTTTTTTTTAATGTGGAGAGTGCAAAGTGGAAAGTGGAATTTTAAGTGATGAATGTTGAAAGTTGAAAAATGAATTTGATCTGATAGTTTGTGTCCCCCAAAAAACTATTTATCGGTAAATCAACATATCTGAAAATTATCTTTTTCGTGAAAATATATAAAAGTTGTTTTTGATTATTGCATTAATTGGATTGTTGTGGTATAATAAAGTAAATATGCTTAAAAGGGATGGGTGCATTGTCCGGTAAAACCGAAAAACGAGTGCTTTTTGTTGCCTCGGTGCTGAAAAAGCACATTATACAATTTCATATCCCCTATCTCCAATGGTTCAGGGAGCAAGGTTTTATCGTTGACGTGTGTGCCGCAAACGACCTGGAGGATAACGAAAATATCCCCCTTGATTTCTGCGATAATTACTATGACGTGCCCTTCTGCCGTTCCCCCTTTCATCTGAAAAATTTCATCGCCTTCCACAAGCTTAAAGGTATCATCTCCGAAAACAATTACGACATTATCCACTGCCACACCCCTACCGCCGCAGCAATTGCAAGAATTGCCGCCGCAGACGCACGGAAAAAGGGCTGCCGCCTGCTTTACACCGCTCACGGATTTCACTTTTTCAAGGGTGCGTCCCCTGTCAGCAGGCTGTACTATTTCATTGAAAAAATGCTTTCGGGTATGACCGATGCCATTATTACCATTAACAGCGAGGATTTTGAAGCCTCAAAACGGCTTTGCGGCGGAAAATGCGATACATATCTTCTCCACGGCGTCGGCGTTGACACTAAGAAGATCGCCGAAATCACCGACGAGAAATCGGAGATACGCCGCCGTCTGAACATTCCCGAAAACGCCTTCACGGTCATGACAACCGCCGAGCTTAACCGAAACAAAAACATTTTCACCGCCCTGAAAGCCATTTCCCTGTGCGAAACGGAAAATCTCCGATACATAATTTGCGGCAGCGGCGAGCTTCGCAAGGAATGTGAGAAATACGCCGAAAAGCTGGGCATTGGCGAAATAACCCATTTTCTGGGATACAGATACGACGTGCCCACGCTGCTCCACGCCGCCGACGTTTTCCTGTTTCCCTCCTACCGTGAGGGGCTGGGTATCGCCGCAATTGAAGCAATGTCAGCAGGTGTTCCCGTTGTAGGCTCAAATATCCGTGGGATAACGGAATATGCCGCAAACGGCGCAAACAGCATACTTATGAACCCCTCCGACGCTGCGGGCTTCGCCAATGCCATTGACAGGCTGGCGGCAGACAGTGAGCTTCTCAAACGTCTGGGAGCTGCGGCGCAGTCCTCGGTGGACAAGTTTGATATTTCAAATTCGGTCAGCACAATGGCTGAAATTTATGGTAAATATATGAGGTGAAAAAGGTGCGGAGTTCCCCAAAAAAACCCGTAATTTCGGTAATTATGGGCGTTTACAACTGTCCAGACAGGCAGACAGCCGAACGTTCGGTGAACTCTGTGCTGAGCCAAAGCTTTTCTGATTTCGAGTTCATTATCTGCGACGACGGCTCGGACAACGGCACGTTTGAGTGGCTGAAAGCACTGTCACATTCGGATAAACGTATAAAACTTGTCCGTCGGCATAAAAACAAAGGTCTGGCATCTGCACTGAACCGCTGTATTTCCCTGTCACAAGGGGAATTTATCGCAAGGCAGGACGTTGACGATATTTCGGAAAAAGACCGTTTCAGACAGCAGCTGGACTTTCTGAAAGAACAGGAAAGCATCGCATTTGTCGGCTCCGACTGCCTTCTTGCGGACGAAAACGGCGGAATATTCGGCAGGCGGCATATGCCCGAAAGACCGAAGGCATCGGATTTTCTGTTCAATCAGCCCTTTATCCACGGCTCTGTCATGTTCAGACGGTCGGCACTTGTTTCCGCAGGCGGGTACAAAACTGTGGGAATTTCCCGAAAATACGAGGATTACGAGCTTTTTATGCGGCTCTACTCCGCGGGGCAAAAAGGCGCAAACATTCCCCGCTGCCTTTATCGGTTCAGCGAAAAAAGCCTGGGCAGAAGGGTTTCCCCGCAAATGCGTGTTGACGAATTTTTCGTAAGACTGCGGGGCTTTCACGCTCTGGGACTGCTCCCCCGCTCATTTCCGTTTCTGCTGAAACCCTTGGCTATGATACTTCTTCCGCCCCGTCTGACGGCGAAAATACGGGCATTTTCAGAGGCAAGGTGAATTTATCAATGGTTGTAGATGTTAAAAATGTTACTATCGGCTATATGGTGGGCGATTTTCGGGACATTGGACTAAAGGACCTTATTGCCCGAAAGATCAAGGGCACATACAGCGTAAAGACCTTCAACGCGGTGGAAAATGTTTCCTTTTCGCTGAATAGAGGCGATTTTCTCGGAATAATCGGCAGAAACGGTGCGGGAAAATCCACTCTGCTAAAGGCGGTAAGCGGCGTTATGGAGCCTTTGGAGGGCAGTATTACCGTTGATGGGAATGTTTCCGCTCTGCTGGAGCTGGGCGCAGGCTTTGACAGCGAAATGACCGTCAAGGAAAACACCATGCTCAGAGGTGCGCTTATGGGCTATTCCAAGGCGACCATGCAAAAGGAATATGACCGAATAATCGAATTTGCGGAGCTGAAGGAGTTCGAGAACTACCGATTTTCGCAGCTGTCCTCGGGTATGAAATCAAGGCTGGCATTTTCCGTGGCAAGCCTTATAAAGCCTGAAATTCTAGTGGTTGACGAGGTTCTTTCCGTGGGGGACGGCGCATTCAGAGAAAAAAGCGAAAAGAAAATGCTGGAGATAATGCGGGGCGGCGTCACCACCATATTTGTGTCCCACTCCGTCGGTCAGGTAAGAAAGCTCTGCAGCAAGGCACTTTGGCTGGAAAAGGGCAAAACCATGGCGTTTGGCGACACAAAATCCGTCTGCGATGAGTATGAAAAATTTCTGAAAAGCCTTAACAAGTAACGTCTTTTGGATTCCAAAGGTCGTTTTTGTCGTTATTTGAAGATATATTTTCATTGACTTTCCATATATTGTAATGTATAATAACAATATATGGAGGTAGTGTCAATGGGCAGATGTATTATGGAAGAAAAATATCACCGAAACAGGGTTTCCTGTCGGCTGACAGTCTGCGGTTCGGGCAGAAAGGTCGAAATAAGCGACGGCAGCACTGCCGCTGAGGAGGTGTTCTCCGACGCCGACGAAGCCGAACTGGTCTACCTTTCCGCCTGCGGGCTGGAGCTGCTCCCCGACTGCCTGCACGCACTTTGTCTGCATATCAGGCGGGAAATGTCCGAAAATCGGGAAGATGAAATTGTAAATTAAATATGAAATTGATTGATTATTTGTATTTGGACCTATTCAACCCGCCTTTTTACGGGATTTTTCGACATTTTTTACTTTTCGGGAAAAATTCAAAAAAATGCTTGACATTTCGATTTAGTTGTGATATAATAATAAAGCAGTCGGGAGAGAGAACAAAATCCCTTAAAGATTTTTCCTCCTTCTGCAAAAAATGTTAAGATGCGAGTGTGCTGGAATCGGCAGACAGGCTAGCTTGAGGTGCTAGTGTTGGAAACGACGTGTGGGTTCAAGTCCCGTCACTCGCACCAGATTTAGCCCGCAGAATGTGTAAGCGTTCTGCGGGCTTTCTGTTTTTATGCGACAGAGCTCTTTGGAACGATGAGAAAGGCATCAATAAATACAAAAATCATATTGACATTTACCGAGGAAAATGCTACTATTATATATAGGTAATTTATGATGTTAAGAGGAGGATACAAAATGAAACTTTCAAAAAGAATTGCGGCTGTTCTGGCAGCTGCTGTAATGAGCTGTACTGCTGTTGCTCCCATTTCTGCGTCTGCAGCAAAAACAAGTCCCACCAAGACTTCATCTTCCGCAAAAACAGGTAAAACAGGCTTCTCAAAGAAAAACGGCAAATATTACTATTACAAAAACGGTACTATGGTAAAAAGCAGCTTTGTCAAGCATAACGACAAATACTACTATTTCCTTACCGACGGTCAGATGGCGACCTCATGGGTCAAGCTGGACGGCACCTACTACCGCTTCGGCACTGACGGAATTATGTACACCGGTTGGAAAAAGATAGACAACAAATGGTACTATTTCGGCAATGACGGAAAGATGCGCACAGGCACTGTGACCATCGGTGGAAAGAGCTACAAATTCAGCTCCGCTGGCGTCTGGGACGGTAAGGCGGGCACTGCTGTCACAACAACAGCAGCAACTACTGCCAAAAAGTCCGTTGACTACACCTGCACAAAGGAAGATATTATCGCAATCAAGGGGCTTAAAGAGGGTCAGTACACCTATGTGAGCAGCAAAAATCTCCTTTATTACCGCTGCAAATTCCTGAACAAGGACGCTATTGCCTACTACTATTTCGATAACGGAAAGCTTGCTTTTTATGCAACAGGTATCCTTAATTTCAATCTTACAGAAAACGATATGCAGTCCGCCTATAAGACACTTGCAGACACTTACAATAAGTCCCTTGGCAAGTCCGTCATGACCTATGACGAGATACAGGGCGAGGTATGGCAGTCGGGCAAAAACTTCGTTATCGTTGCATATGCAAACGGAGTAGTTATGTCTATGAATGTCAGTGCGGATTATATGCAGGCACTCAACAGCGGCAAGGCAACACTGCCCGATTTCAGCGACCGTTGATAGAATAAGGAGAATATACAATGAAGCTTTCAGGTAGATTTTCAGCTCTGCTGACTGCCGCCGTTATATGCTGCACCGCTGCTCCCCTGTCCGTTTCTGCGGTCAGACGGAAAACAGATTCGGCTATTCCCGAGATCACGCAGGAGCAGACGGAAACAACAGCCGCACCGCAAAAAACTTCTATTGACTACTCCTGCACCGTTGAAGAAGTCATAGCCATCAAGGGGCTAAAAGAAAATCAGTACACGGTCAAAAACAATATTCTCAGCTACCGCTGCAAATCTATGGGAAAGGAAGCCGTTACCTGCTGCTATTTCTATAACGGCGTTCTCGCTTTCTCCTTAACGGGGATAATCAAGGCAGACCTCCCCGACAGCGAGCTGCAGTCAGCCTTTGATTCCATTGTGAATTCCTACTCCGCTTCGTTGGGCGAACCGACCATAAGCTACGAAAACATACAGGGCGGTGTCTGGAAAGCAGGTGAAAACTACGTTATTGCCGCTTATCCCGGTGACGCTGTTGTAACAATGAACATGAGCAAAAGCTATATGAACGAGCTTATCGAAGGAAACACGGTAATGCCAGCTTTGTGGAATCCTTAAAAATAAAAATTCAGCCGTCCGAGGCGTTTGATCCCTTCGGACGGCTGAATTTTTTACACGTTCTCCTTAAAAAATACTTCCATTGCTGCAATTGCTTCGTCCTCGTCCGCACCCTCGGCAGTGACCGTTACCGTCGCACCGCATTTTACCGCAAGACCCATAATTCCGAACAGCCTTGTAGCTTCCGCGGACCTGCCGCCGCTTGTTATCTTAATGACCGATGAAAATTTGCCCGCTTCCTTAACGAGCATTCCTGCGGGCCGTGCGTGAAGTCCCATTGAATCCGTTACCCGATAATCGAAGCTTTTCATATGCCCCGCCTCCTTGTTCACCGTGGACACGGCTTTTATTACTTATATTCTATCACATTTCCTTAATAATGTAAATACCCTATCCCGCAATTTTTCGGAATATTTTTTTGAGATGGACAATACCATATAACATAACCATAAAAAGGAGTGCAGCCTATGCCCGAAAAATATACCGATAAAGTCAGCGATAAATATCGTGAGGAGCTAATGCGGCTCTACAACAGCACCAAAAACGAACGCTATGCCGTTTCCGAGGATCAGCTAAAGCCCCCCGACCCCTTTGCGGCTGCGGGCGTATCTCCGAAATTCCCCCCGCCTGACGAATCGGCATTCACCAAGCCGCCCGAAAAGGAAGAACCTCTTCCCGAAACCCTCCCCGACACAGGCGGAACCGAAGGCTATTTGCAGGCTGAAATAACCACAGGCGGCAGCTTTCCCGTAAAATCGGCGGTTATCACAGTTACCGAGCTTGTTGACGGAAAAGTTATTATCCGAAAGATACTTTTCTCCGACCATAACGGACGGACGGAAACCGCCGCTCTCTCCGCAGAGGTCCCCGAGGGTTCGCCCTATAAGCCTTACAATATCAAGGTCACAGCAGAGGGATATTACGCCTCCGATGACATTACCGTTCCCATTTTTCCCGACATAAAATCCGTCCAGCCCGTAGATCTTATCCCGCTGCCCGAGGGAACGCAATGAAAGGAGCAAGCCAATGGACATAAAAACCAACCGCACTGCCCTTCGCATTGTTATGAACAGGATATCCGCAGTCTACACGGACATTCCGAAGATAGTACCCGCCGAATCCGACGGCGGTATCTCCGAACGGGACGCCCTGAAAAGGTTCGGGGAAATATTCTCCGTATCCGACATTGACAACAGGTTTTACGACAAAATTATGTCCGTTTACAATTCATTGAAAAGACTTTGCCGCACCGACCTTTCACGGGAAATATCATTGCAGTATGACAGCGACCTGAAATTTGGCGACAGGGGCGAGGGTGTGACCGCACTCCAGCGAATGTTATCAGCTGTGCTGCTGTTCCACGGTACGGATATTTTCACGGAGATAACGGGAGATTTCGATTCCGACACAGAAGCGGCAGTCTGCGCCTTTGCAAAGCTCTACGGCCTTCCGCCTACGGGAATTGCCGACAAAAAGCTTACGGACTATCTTGTGAGATGCTACCTGGGGATTGCCGCTGTTATCCCACATTTATGTCAGGAAGAAATTATCCCATTTAATGGACAGATGCTAAGAGAGGGAATGTCGGGCGATAACGTCGAACAGCTTCAAAAAATGCTCAACCGCCTGCACGAGGAATTCCCCGAAATACCAAAACTAACCGTCACGGGACGCTTCGGCAGCCTTACCGCAAAGGCAGTCAAGGAGGCTCAGCGGCTCTTAGGCATACCCGCCACGGGAGCAGTCGGCAGCAACACTTGGAACGGAATTGCGGAAATATGCTCCGACCTGTCCGCAGGCTCACAGGCAGCCGTTGGACAGTTCCCCGGGTACATAATGAAACAATAGAAAGGCGGCGATATTGTGCCATATTCTTCGACAGAAAAAGCGGAGCATATCAGGCAGCTTCAAATGATGCTCAGAGCCGTTTCCTTTGCTGACGAAAACGTGCCGAGAATAGTCCCCGACGGCTTTTACGGCTCGGCAACGGCAGAAGCGGTCAAGGCATTTCAGCAGGCATACGGTCTGCCGCCAACAGGCGAAACCGATTTTGCCACATGGGAAGAGCTGAAAAAGCGCAGCCAAACCGCCGAAGTTTATCATTCAAAACCGCTTATGATAAATCCCTTCGGTTCGGCTGTGAATGTTATCAAAAAAGGTGACAAATCCCCCGCTGCGGCAATACTTCAAGCAATGCTGCTTGCGATTTCCGAGAAATATCCGAACATTGGAAATATCACCGTAAGCTGCAGCTTCGACAGTTCCTCGGAAATTGCCCTGCGCCGTTTCCAAAAGCTTTGCGGACTTCCTCCCACAGGCGAAGCGGACATTTTTACATGGAATTGTCTTGCGAGATTTTTCAATTCCTTAAATGAATACTGACAAAAAGGCAGCCGAGGTTTTTTCCCGACTGCCTTTGCATTTTTATTTATCTCCGCTCAAAAACTTTTTCAGACTGATAAGAATTCCCTTTTTCTTCTGAGTTGTCTGAGGAATTTTCGCTGCATTGTCATACGCCTGCTTGATGAAATATTCCTGACTGTCAATGGGCATTCCCACTACCTCACGGCGGACATATTCGCCGTTTGAGTTCATGCGCCTTGCCTTCATATTGTCCGAAAGGATAATGCTGAACATATCCAAAATTCGTGCCTTAATGTCCTTGTCGTAAACGGGAGCAGCCACTTCAACACGCCTGAGAGTATTTCTCGTCATAAAGTCCGCTGAAGATATGTAAAGCTTGCAGCGTTCCTTTGTACCGAAAATGTAAATTCTCGAATGTTCCAGATAACGTCCCACCACGCTGATAATGCTGATATTTTCCGTATATCCGGGAACACCCGCCACAAGGCAGCATATTCCCCTGACAATAAGGTCAATGCGGACACCTGCCTGAGATGCCTCCACCAGCTTATCCATAATTATCTTATCCGTCAGCGAATTGAGCTTGAAGCCCAGATATGCAGGCTGACCGCTCTTTGCCACGGCAATTTCATCATCTATCATATCAAGAATACGATTTTGCAGACATTTTGGTGCAACCAACAGATGCTTCATATCCTCCGCAAGATTACCCAAAGCAAGGGCATTGAACACCTGTGCGGCTTCATTTGCAATGTTTTCGTCTGCCGTCATAAGGGACAGGTCGGTGTACAGATTTGACGTTTTTTCGTTGTAATTTCCCGTGCCTATCTGAGTAATGTGTTCAACCTTTGAGCCGTTTTTGCGGGTAATAAGCAGCAGCTTTGAATGTACCTTCAAGTCCTCGGGACCGTAGATAACACGGCACCCCGCCTCTTCCAGACGCTTTGACCAGCCGATATTGTTTTCCTCGTCAAAACGTGCCCGAAGCTCCACCAGAACCATAACGTCCTTGCCGTTTTCAGCCATATTAACAAGGGCTTCCACTATCTTGGAATTTTTCGCAACACGGTAAAGAGTTATCTTCACGGAAACAACATTTTCGTCCTCGGCAGCTTCATTCAACAGCCTGATAAACGGACGAATACTCTCATAGGGATAGAAAAGCAGCATATCCTTTTTGAGTATCTGCTTTATCATGGGTTCGTGATGATTAACATAGAGGGACTTCTGCGGCTCTGCCTTGTTATAGAAAATGGGACAGCCCGCCGCCGCAATTTTATCTCTGAGCGGGAACACAAAGGACAGATCAAGGGGCGATTTTATCCTAAAGACCTGCTCTGCGGACAGCTCCAGATTTTCGCAAAGATAATCAAGGGTGGACTGAGAAATATTTCTCGACAGCTCCAGCCTTACGGGGGAAAGCTTTTTCCGCTTTTTCAGCAGCTCCTCCATAACCTGACGGAAATCAAGGTCGTGGTCAAGGGCTTCTTCAACATTGATATCGGCGTTTCGGGTTACTCTGAAAAGCGTCTTGTCGATAATTTTGTAATTTCCGAAAACCTGACCCACATAGTGCAGAATAAGCTCTTCAACTAACATAAAACGCTTGTTGTCGGGCAGGAAAATAAGTCGGCTGAAATTTCCGCTGGCGGGGATAATTCCCACCTTTGCGGTGCTGTTTTTGCCCTCAATGCTGACAGCGGCGTATATCTCCTTATTTTTCAAAAACGGGAACGGGTGACGTTTGTCAATGACCTGCGGGGAAATAAGCGGCAGTATCTCCGAATTGAAATACGCCTGCAAATACTGCTCCTCCTCGCCGCTCAGGGAACGGAAATCCACCTGAATGAAGCCGTACTCCGCAAGGCTTTTCATAATGTCCGCATAAGCCTTGTCCTTGCGTGGAGTAAGCTCTTTTGTGCGTTCAAAAATTGCCTTTATCTGGTCGCCTACCAGCATACCCGTTTTGTTCTCACGGAATTCGGGGTCAACCATAAACTGGTCGTGCAGCGAGCCCACACGCACCATAAAAAATTCGTCCAGATTGCTCTGATAAATAGCCGCAAAGGACAGCCTTTCGGCAAGGGGCACGGAGGTATTTTCCGCTTCTTCAAGCACTCTTTCGTTAAATTTGAGCCATGAAAGCTCACGGTTATCGTAGCATTGTTTCATATATCGAAACCTCCTTTGAGGTATAGTCCATTACTTTATATATAGTATAACACATTATATTCGTTTTGTCACCCGAAAAAGAAAAAATTATCCGATTTCTACAAAAAAATCCCGTCAATTTTGCCGTTCTCGCATTTAATACTAAACACCCATTAATCACGGGAATCTCTCGGCGTAAAAAACCATATACGCAAGCTTTTTACGCCGATTTCTTCTCCGTGATTTAAATGGTGTTTAGTATAAGATATTTTCACATTGAAACAGAATATTAACACAAATCGCCGTCAAATAGTTTATAATATAGACAATGACTTGAAAATATCGAAAGGACTGTTTTAAATGAGCATAAATTACCATCTCCCCGATTTTCTAAGACATTTCGGGCTTAACATTCTTTTTGCGGATTATATGAAAAAGCACCCCGAACGCTTTTATGATGATGTTAAGATAGCTTCCGTTTACGGCACATTTCCCACGTCCGTATGGAACGGCGGACGGTATTTCGAGGGCAGCTGCGACAAGCGTGTAATTGGCGAGGTGCTAAAGCAGTTCAACACCCGTGGGATCCCCTGTCGATTTACCTTTACAAATCCTCTGCTTACTGAAGAACACCTCTCCGACCCCTTCTGCAACTATGTAATGAAAACCGCAAACAACGGTCTGAACGAAGTCATTGTGGCATCTCCACTGCTTGAGGATTACATCAGAAAAACCTATCCCCGATACAAAATAACAAGCTCCACCTGCAAGCAGATAGAGGATTTTCAGAAGCTGGACGAAGAGCTGGACAAGCCCTATAACCTTGTGGTTCTTGACTATAACTGGAACAACCGCTTTGACGATTTGGAAAAAATGCCCCATAAAGAAAAGATAGAAATTCTCGTAAACGCCTGCTGCACCGCCGCCTGTCCCAGAAGGGGCGAGCATTACCGTTCTATCGGTGAAGCGCAGATAAAATGCTGGGAATTCAAGAAAAAATTCCCGAACGGTCAGTTCAAATATCCCGAATTTAAGTGCGATCAGCAGTTAAAGCATCTCTACGAAACAACGGACTATCCCACCCACGTTTCACCGTCGGACATTTACGAAAAGTACGTCCCCATGGGCTTTGAGAATTTCAAGATAGAAGGGCGTTCCGTCCCCGATATAAACGTGCTTGAAGCTTATGTTTACTATATGGCAAAGCCCGAGTACAGAGATATTGTTCGTTTGGAAATACTTCTCAGCCTGACTAAGAAGCATAAATATTTTATGTAATTAAATGTAGGGGACGGGTTTCCCGTCCCGAAGAAACAAACAAAGCCAACAGCGCAGGCATATAAAGCTTAAATTTCGATTATGCCCGGTGTGCGATTTGAGGTCAAGCAGTCGCCGCTTGAAAATCTCCCGAAAAACTATTTACAAACGCAGATAAAAATGTTATAATGTGTTTATGTGAAATTTTTGGAGGGAGAAAAATGCTTGCGGTAAATACGAGTTCGCTAAAGCTGATGATAAAATTTGCCCTGATAATGCTGGGGCTTCTGCTTGCAGTGTTCGTAATTGCCGTGCTGACGCCGAAGCTTGCAAAGCTAATCGACAAAATAGCGGGCAAGGAGGAAAAGCCTCACCTGTCCCCCGAGGAAGCCGCTGTAAAAAGCATTTACGACGGAGATATTCCCGAAGAAAATACGGATAATTCCGAAGATAATTCAAATTAAGGAGAATAGTCAAATGGCAAAGGATAACAAAAAAATGGTTGACGCAATAACCTCAATGGACGAGGATTTTGCGAAGTGGTACACCGATATATGCAAGAAAGCCGAGCTTGTTGAGTACACAAGCGTTAAAGGCTGTATGGTAATTCGTCCCTACGGCTATGCTATCTGGGAGAATATCCAGCGTATCTTAGACGGTATGTTCAAGGCTACGGGACACGAAAATGTTTGTATGCCTATGTTTATCCCCGAAAGCCTGCTCCAAAAGGAGAAGGATCACGTTGAGGGCTTTGCTCCCGAGGTTGCATGGGTAACACAAGGCGGAAACGAGAAGCTGGAGGACAGACTCTGCGTCCGCCCCACCTCCGAAACACTGTTCTGTGAGCATTATTCCAACATCGTTCACTCTTACAGAGATCTGCCCAAGCTGTACAATCAGTGGGTTTCCGTTGTAAGATGGGAAAAGACTACCCGTCCCTTCCTCCGTTCAAGAGAGTTCCTCTGGCAGGAGGGTCACACCATTCATGCCACCGCAGAGGAGGCTATTGAAGAAACAGAACGTATGCTGAACGTATATGCGACCTTCTGCGAGGAATGTCTTGCTATGCCCGTTATCAAGGGCAAAAAGACCGAGAGCGACAAGTTTGCGGGCGCAGTTTCCACCTACGCTATCGAAGCCCTTATGCACGACGGTCAGGCACTTCAGGCGGGTACATCTCATTATTTCGGAGATGGATTTGCAAAGGCATTTGACATTATGTACACAGACAAGGACAACAAGAAGGTATATCCTCATCAGACCTCATGGGGCGTTACCACACGTCTTATCGGTGCTGTAATCATGACTCACGGCGATAACAACGGTCTTGTTCTTCCCCCCGCCGTTGCTCCCGTACAGGCTGTTATCATTCCCGTTCAGCAGCATAAGGAGGGCGTTCTCCAAAAGGCAAACGAACTTAAGGAGCGTCTTGCAAAGGCGGGCGTAAGAGTTAAGCTTGACGATTCCGACAATACTCCCGGCTGGAAATTTGCGGAATATGAAATGAAGGGCGTTCCCGTTCGTATTGAGATAGGTCCCATGGATATTGAGAAAAATCAGTGCGTTATCGTTACACGTCACAACAGAGAAAAATTCTTTGTATCTCTGGATAATCTTGAAAATGAGGTAAACGAAAAGCTCACACTTGTTCGTGACGGACTTTTCGCAAACGCCCTTGCCAACAGAGAAAAGCGCACCTACGCTTGCAAGACTATGGACGAGATAACCGAAGCACTGGAAAAGAACGGCAACGGCTTCATCAAGGCAATGTGGTGCGGCGACGAGGCTTGCGAGGACAAGGTAAAGGAAGTCACAGGCGTTGGTTCCCGCTGTATTCCCTTTGAGCAGGAGCAGATCTCCGATGTATGCGTATGCTGCGGAAAGCCCGCTAAGCAGATGGTTTACTGGGGCAGAGCATACTGATGAAATATTACAAACAGGAAGTTCTCGGGCTGCTTGAAAAAAGCGGCGTCCGCTATAAGCTTATCGAACACAAGGCAATGTTCTGCGAAGCGGACGAAGATACTACCCTTTTCTCGGAAAATGACGTTGTTATCAAAAACCTGTTTCTGCGGGACTCCAAGGGACGGCATTTTTACCTGATAGTCCTACCCCTCCACAAGCGTGCAGATCTGAAAAAGATCGCCGAGGAAATAGGTTCAACACGTCTGGGCTTTGCCTCGGAAACAAGGCTTATGGAGTATCTTGCCATAACCCCCGGTTCGGTTTCTCCATTTTGTCTGCTGAATAACGAAGCGGGAGATATTCCCGTTTACTTCGACAAGGATCTGCGGGGGTTGCAAAGCGTCGGTGCACACCCCAATGATAACACGGCTACCATACTGATGGCGTTTGAGGATCTTCTACGACTGTCCACAGCCAACGGAAATCCCGTAAGTTTTATAGAGATATGATCACTTTTCCCCGTTTCGGTAATGTCCGAAGCGGGGATTTTTCGCTATTTTGGGATATTTTTGCCGTACAAAATAAACATAAATGCCCAATATATTGACAAATTCAGCTATACCAAGTGTGCACATTAACAAAATGTTCTATTTTTTTTTTTATACTTGACACATTCTTGCAAATATGATAGAATAATTAATGGATATTGACAATTCAAACTCCGAGGAAATCTGCGTTTCCTCGATAAAATTTTGTAAAGGGGTATGATAATCATGAAGAAAAAAGTAATGATCGCAGGTCTTGCGGCACTGACACTTACCGCAAGCATTTCGGGACTTATCGTTTCTGCAGAAAATGAAGCGACTGTTCCCGAGGACAATTCCGCATATGAGGTTCAGCTTCCCGAGGTTACCGAAAGCTCCGAGGACGTAGCGTTAAGCTATAACGTTAGCTCAGATGGATATTTCGAATATAATCTTAACAGTTCTTCCACATATGCGACCATCACCAAGTATAACGGTTCACTGACCGATGTTGTTATTCCCGACAAAGTAAACGGCATTCCGGTAAAATATTTCGCAACTGGTCTTTTTCTGAATAATACAAACATAACCAGTGTTCGCATCAATTGTACACAGCTTGACAATATACCGAGAGATTGTTTTGCAGGCTGTACAAATCTTGTAAGTGTAAATATTCCCGAAAGTGTTACTGCGATATACGGAAACTCTTTTGGCGGCTGTACAAAGCTTGCATCAATAACTATTCCATCTGCCTGCACAAAAATAGTAAGTTCCGGATATGGTGACGATATAGGTGCCTTTGAAGGCTGTACAAGTCTTTCCGAGGTTATTTTCACTCCCGGTGGAACAGAGTCTGCTACTATCGGTAAAGATGCATTCAGAGGCTGCGGAATTGTTACCCTTAACCTTCCCTCTAACTACACATCTATCAACTTTCGAACATTTCTTGACTGCAAACAGTTAAAAAATATAGTTTCCCTTGGCAGCATCAAGGCTGTTCCTTTGGACTGCTTCTCGGGCTGTACTGCTCTTGAAAGCGTTAATCTGCACGAAGGCATTAAGGAAATTGCGGGTAATTCATTCTTGAACTGTTCAAGCCTTAAATCTATAACTATCCCCTCCACAGTAACAAATATTTGGTCTGCCGGATATGGTGACGATAAGGGTGCCTTTGAAGGCTGTACAAGTCTTTCCGAGGTTATTTTCACTCCCGGTGGAACAGAGCCTGCTACTATCGGTAAAGAGGCATTCCGTGGAATTCCCGTTGAAACACTTACCATTCCCGCAAACTACACCAATATCAAATCCAGTGCCTTTAGGGATTGTAATAAGTTGACAATCGTAAATTTTGAAGACGGATCAAATAAAGCTTCGCTCGGCGCAGATATTTTCAACAACTGTACCTCCTTAAGACATGCTATTCTTTCCAGAAACATTTCATATGTTGGCAGCAATGCTTTCTATAACTGTAATAATGCTGTTGTTGTCAGACATAGAAACAATTTCAGCTTCGAAAACAACACATTTTCAGGTGCTAAGGCTGTTGTACAATATGACATCTCAAATGGTACAGCATCCATAACAAATGGTACCACCAATGCAGAAAAGGTACATATTCCCTGCAGGATCAGCGGATATGGCACCTCAACTCAGATCCCCAATGATTTCCCGGCAATAGGTGTTGTTGACCACCTCTATTACGGAAACACTTGCTACCTTTGCGGCGCATCCGTCAGACCCAAGCCCACAGCAACTCCCGGCAGTGAGAAGATCACCCTTTCATGGGATACCATTAACAGCGCAAGCAAATATGCGATCTATAACTATTACAACGGCACCTTTGATCCTGTTGCGGAGATTACAGAAACAACCTATACCTTGACCAATCTGCGCGCAGGCGAAACCTACGGCTACGCTATTTCCGCATTCAACAACGGCAAATGGACAGAGCTGAACCCTGATGATGTTGTTTATGCAACTCCCGAAGGTTCCGCTGTAAACGCATTTGTTGACCGTCTTTACACAATTATCCTCGGCAGAGGTGCTGAACCCGCAGGTCTTGCCGACTGGACAAACAGACTTACCTCCGGAAAAGCAACCTCCGCAGAGATCGTTTACGGTATCGCAGGAAGTAAGGAATTCCAGGAAAAGAACTACGCTAACGATGTTATAGTCGAAAAAATGTACAATGCAATGCTGGGCAGAGGTTCCGACCCCGCAGGTAAGGAAAACTGGGTAAAGCAGCTTGATGCAGGTATGTCCTTCAACGCTATTATCAACGGCTTCTCAGGCTCTCAGGAGTTTGCTCAGGTTTGTGCAGGTTACGGTATCCTTCCCGGCAACATTTCCCAGATAGAACCCCGTGACGTAAACGCAGGTCTTACCGCATTCGTTTCAAGAATGTACACAAAGGCTCTTGGCAGAGGTTACGATGTAAACGGTCTTAACGACTGGACAGGCAGCTACCTGAACGGCACCGCTACCACCGCAGACATCGCTTACGGCTTCATCTTCTCCAAGGAATTCACCGAAAAGAATTATACCGACGAACAGTATGTTGACATTCTGTACAGCACCTTCTTCGACAGAGCACCCGATGAAGGCGGAAAGCAGAATTGGCTGAACGATCTCGCAAACGGCAAATCCAGAGAACACGTTCTCAACGGCTTCCTCGGCTCCAAGGAATTCCTTGACCTTGCTGCAAGCTTTGGTGTTTGATAATTTCTGAACCAAATAAATCAGCCGTCCGATGGTTATGGTGACCATTGGACGGCTTTTTCATTATCTCACTTTTTCAGTGCCCTGACCGAATTCTTGTAAACAATAGTGCCATTGACCCGAATTCGCCCGATAGAAGTCCCCGGCTTTGCTATCTTTTTCAGCAGCGAATCCACCGCCAGACGGGACATCTGCTCGGTGTTTACCTCAACGGTGGTTATCTTCGGGTCGCAGATAGAGGAGTAAACGGAATTGTCAAAGCCCGTAACGGAAACGTCCTCGGGAACCCGAACGCCGCTTTCCCGCAAATGCTTGACAAGCTCTGCCGCCGTTCCGTCGCAGTTACAGACAAATGCAGTGGGCAGATCTTCGGGAAGCTTCCCAAGACGGAGCATTCCCCGCTCGTCCCTGTCCTCGATAAGATAGTCGGAACGGATATAAATATCGTGCTCCATAAGGGACTTTACATAGCCAAGATACCTGTCCTGAATACTGCCCGTTGCCTTTACGGAGCCAACAAAGCCTATCCGCTTATGCCCGTTTCGGATAAGATAATTGGTCATATCATACGCCGCATAAAAGCTGTCGCAGATGATACAGTCTATGTCCGTACGCTCGTCATAATAGTCCAGAAACACCGTAGGAACGCCGCAGGAGGCTATCAATTCGGTGTAATCTCCCGAAATTTTCCCGAGAATGATAACGCCGTCCGCACTTCCCGTCACAAGGGCTTTGGGCAGCACAAGATTTGTTTCGTCCTCGGCGCTTATGCTGTAAAAAAATCCGCAGTAATCGTTGGATTGAAGCATATCGGAAATGTGCTTGTAATATTTCAGATAAAAGGAATCGTCGCTGAGAAAACGCTCTGCCGTAACTACCGCAACGCTTTTTGTTGCCGCACGTTGGGTTTTTTTTCGTGTTTCGGCTGCCTTGTAACCTATCTCAAGGGCAGTCTGACGCACCCTGACACGCAGTTCGGGGCTTATGCCCGGCTTGTCCGCAAGTGCCTTTGACACTGCCGCAACGCTCACTCCAAGCCGCTCGGCAATATCCGCCATTCTGACTGATTTTTTCATTGTCCGCCCTCCCACATGTTTCCTAAATAATTTCGTGGTCTGCGGGTGTGGAAACCCCGCCCCTACAATTCTTATCTTGTTAATTAATATTATCACATAATTTAACCATTGTCAACCACTTAATTTTATAATTAATTTAATATGGTATTTAACTTTAATATCTGGAAATTATACTCTTATTTAAGTTGATTTAAGTTAAATTAACCAACTATTTTCAATATTACCCGTCTGCGAAAACCTTTTCGTAGAAATAAGCAGATGTTCCACCATAGACCGATTGACAAAATGCACCGTCTATTCCCCGATACTTTTGTGAAATATTTTCCAAATCCGCACACAAATTTGTATATTGAGCCGAACTTTTATAGCACAATAGCGGTCAATCGGTAATAATGTGCAAACTCAAATCAGAATATATGTGCAAAACGCTAAAAGCAATTTATCCTTGTTGACAAAAGTTAATTTTCGTGTTAAAGTGTCTATAGCAGCCGAGGTTATCGGCTATGAGAAAACGAAAAATTTATCGAAAGGCGGAAATCAGAATGAACGTTAAGGTTATCAACGGTACTTCCCTCCCCAATATCCCCTGGCAGGACAAGCCCGAGGGCTGCAGAGATGTAGTTTGGCGTTACAGCGCAAACCCCATTATCAAGAGAGATCAGATCATGGTAAAGAAGGCTAACGGCTACAGAGAGCCCTCCAACTCCATCTTCAACAGCTCCGTAGTTCCCTTTGAGAACGGCGACTACAAGTTTGCTGGCGTTTTCAGAGTTGACGACAGAGAGAGAAACATGGAGCTCCACGTTGGCTTCTCCAAGGACGGCATCAACTGGGACATTAACGAAGAGCGTATCCACTTCAACTGCGATATCCCCGAGGTTGCTGAGTGGCAGTACGGCTACGACCCCAGAGTCTGCAAGCTTGAGGACAAGTACATTGTAACATGGTGCAACGCTTACGGCTGGAAGCCCACTATCGGCATTGCATACACCTACGATTTCAAGGAATTCACACAGCTGGAGAACGCTTACCTGCCCTTCAACAGAAACGGCGTTATGTTCCCCAGAAAGATCGGCGATAAGTACATGATGATGAGCCGTCCTTCCGACAGCGGACACACTCCCTTCGGCGATATGTTCATCAGCCAGTCCCCCGACCTGACCTTCTGGGGACAGCACAGACACGTTATGGGTCCCTCCAAGGGCTGGGAATCCACCAAGATGGGCGCAGGTCCTATTCCTATCGAAACAGACCGCGGCTGGCTCATTTTCTACCACGGCGTTCTGACCTCCTGCAACGGTTATGTTTACAGCTTCTCCGCTGCTCTGCTTGATAAGGACGAGCCTTGGAAGGTTCTCAAGAGAGGCGCTTCCTACCTCCTCAGCCCTCAGGAGTATTACGAGCTGGTTGGCGATACAGACGCAGTAACATTCCCCTGCGCTAACCTCGTTGACGCTGACACAGGCAGAA
This sequence comes from uncultured Ruminococcus sp., assembly GCA_945877315.1. Taxonomy (GTDB): domain Bacteria; phylum Bacillota; class Clostridia; order Oscillospirales; family Ruminococcaceae; genus UMGS1889. Next base: position 26,125 of record CAMCRP010000017.1, read on the forward strand.
TCTGCATCTACTACGGCTGCGCTGACACCTGCACCGCTCTGGCATTCACCACCGTTGATGATGTTATGGACTTCCTGGATAACAACAGCCAGGTTTGATCTGACGGTTTCCGCATAATTCAATAAAACAATGACCGCCGTACTGCACGTTTAAATGCAGTACGGCGGTTTTTCGTTTTTTGTGGAGCAATTTCTGTTTTCTGAAAAATAATTATTGTTTTTCGATAAAAAACTATTGACAAACAGATTATTGTGTGTTATACTAACATTATCAAAGCAAGAAAGGACAGATAACAATGAAAATCCTCTGCAAAGAATCAAAATCGGTGCTGCTTACCCAGATACTTACAATTCTTCTGCTGATATTTCTGGTATCGGCACTCTTCTTTATCCCCGTCATAGGCAGCTGGTACGCCGCTGTCCCCCATGCCACTGCACTTCGCCCCACCGACGGCGCAGATGCGGAAATTGCCCTGAACATTACCCTGTACATTGCGGAAATACCCGCTCTCACAGCCGCTGTTTCGGTTTGGCTGCTGCTTCTGAACATCACCAATGAAAGAGTGTTTGTCCATTCAAATGTTAAGCTGCTGCGGATTCTGTCCTATTGCTGCTTTTCCGTCACGCTTATCTTTATCTATTTCAGCATTTACACTCCCGTTTCTCTGGCTATCGGACTTGCAGCGGCATTTATGGGACTTATCCTCCGTGTGCTGAAAAATGTTTTCTCACAAGCCGTTGAGCTTCGTGAGGAAAACGACCTGACAGTTTAAGGAGGGTTTCATATGCCTATAATAGTCAATCTTGATGTAATGATGGCAAAGCGGAAGATCTCCTCGGGCGAGCTTGCGGAAATGATAGACATTACCCCCGCAAATCTGTCTATCCTCAAAACGGGCAAGGCAAAGGCTGTCCGCTTCTCCACCCTGGAAAGCATCTGCAAAGCCTTGAACTGTCAGCCGGGCGACATTCTCGAATACACCCCCGACGAAAACCACGAAAGGATGAAGTAAAATGAGCGAGCTTACCGAGCCTTATATAAACATTCCCGCACAGCCCGAAATAAAAAAGCCAAAGGAATATTCTCTGACCGAAAAAATATGCTCATTCATCTGCATAATTCTCGGATATTTTTGGCTTGATACAGTGCTGCTTAACGGCGGCAGAAGCACGGGCGGAGCAATTTTCTGCATTGCCCTTTCGCTGACGGCATTTTTCGCAATGAAAAAAATCGGTGCAAAAATGAACCGCTTCACTATATTCCTGTTTGCAATGTCCCTGATTTTCGGGGGAAATCTGTTTATCACGTCCAATGAATACGCAAAATTTGCCTCGGGATTTTCTTCCGTGACGGCAACGGCAATGTTCCTTTTATGCAGTTCCTGCGGATATGAAAAGCCCCAGCCCTATATGGGACTTGACCTGATGAACGCACTTATGAAGCGTCCCTTTGAAGGCTATTCCGAAGCCCTCCCCGCCGCCGTTTCCGTAACACGCAGCATTAAAGGAAGCAATCTCAAAAAAGCAAAGTATATTGTTCTGGGACTGCTTGCGGCACTTCCAGCCACCGCCGTTGTTACCGTACTTCTGTCAATGGCTGACGAACGTATGGAAAGCCTTATGGACAGCATTTTCGACATTAAATTTATCCCCCACGAAATGATACGCCACGCAATAACCTTTGTCTTTTCTCTGCTTATCTCCTGCGGACTTTTCAGTCTGATATTCTCCGCAATTCGCAGCCGAAAATCTCCCGATGAAGCCAACTTCTTGAAATCCACCTTTGCGGAAACCTGCGGAAAAGCAAACGGACTGCTTGTCTACTCGGCTGTAACTCCCATCTGCATTATTTATGTGATTTTCTTTTTCCTGCAAGCGGACTATTTTCTCGGCGGATTTATGGGAAATCTCCCCGACGGTCAAAGCTTTTCCGAATACGCAAGACGGGGATTTTTCGAGCTGTGCGCAGTCGCTGTTATAAACGCAGCAATTATCCTATTCATAAACGGCATTTGCGAAAAGCAAAACGGCAGACCGAAAGCCCTGAAATTTTTCACCATATTCCTGTCAGCATCAACGGTGCTGTTAGTCGCCACAGCCATGAGCAAAATGGTTATGTACATCGGCGAATACGGCTACACTCAAAAGCGAATTTACGCTTCTATCCTAATGATCTCCCTTGCAATTATGTTCATTTTCGTTATTGTAAAACAGATTTGGGAACAGTTTGATTTGTCGATGACAGCCTTTGTGCTGACCACAGCAATGCTTTGCGTTTTCAGCTTTGCAAATGTTGACAGCTTTATTGTCAACGAAAATTATCGGCTGTACACAAGCGGAAAAATCGAAGAATTTGGTGTTACGTGGTACGATGTTTCCGCAGATGCCATTCCCGCACTTGACCGTCTGGCAAAGGAAAATTTCAAGGACGCAAAATATATCCTTAAGGAAATGGGTGAGCTGCTTGAGCTTGACCATAAATACGGAGGCTTTTATGGAGAAAATCTTCGTGAATATGTGGGACGTATGATTGCCAATGAATACTTATACGAATAATCAATTTTCCAAGCTTCAAGGAGTGTGAAATCAAGTGCAGAGATCAAATGCTGTTATATTGATAATATTAATAATGTCGTTACTTCTTTGCGGATGCGAAAAAAGCAGTGAAGCACAGTATTTTTTGCAAAGAATCGATAATTATCAAAACATAACAGAATATGTTATAGAGAATTATTCTGAGTTTGAAAAATATAGAAATGGTGAATCGAAATCCATAACAATTTTATTGGATAACATTGCTGATATTGAAGAAATAAAAGACAGTGTATCTGCTGCCAAAGAAGATTTTAATTATTTATGGCTTGAAGAAAAATCAGTTGTTTTCTGGAATGATGAAACAAAGCGATTAGGACTGCTTTTCGCTGATAACCCCAAAAAAATAATTAGAGATATGAAAAAAAATTGGTATGACAATTTGGAATATGAAAAGATAAATGATAATTGGTATATAGTAGGCACTTGGAAACATAGATAATTTGGTCAGAAAAAGCTAAGCTGTGTATCATACCCCGACTTGTAAGCAGCACAAATATCCTCCATTTTATATAGTATACCGTAACGCTCGCACTCCGAAACAAACCTTGCCCAAAGCTTCTTGACGTTCGGAGATGTGCAGCCGTAATTCTCCCCGAAATAGGACTCGTATTTTCTCCGAAGTCCCTTTTCGGGGAATATTTTTTCCAGCTGACTGAGATAGTATTCCCGCTGACGTCCCCGAAGTGTCATACCAAATGCAGGATAGATAAACCTTGCCCCGCATTCGTGAGCGGTTTTCACTATGCCCACAATGTTCTCCTCCGTGTCCTCAATAAACGGCAAAACGGGCATGAGCGTTATCCCCGTAAAAATCCCCTTGTCGGACATCTCCGCAATTGCCGAAAATCTCTCGGAGGAAACGGAAACATTCGGCTCAATAAGACGGCAAAGCTCATCATCACAGGTGGTAACGGTCATCTTCGCCATTGCGGGTGAATGCTCGGCTATTTCCAGAAGAATGTCCGCATCACGGGCAATAAGCGCACTTTTTGACAGCACCACCGCCCCAAAGCCGTAAGCGTTAATAAGCTCCAGCGCATGACGGGTCAGCAGCTCGGTTTCCTCAAAGGGATTGTACGGGTCGGACATTGCCCCCGTCCCCACAACGCCTGTGCGAACCTTTCTCCGCAGCTCGTCCCGCAAAAGCGCAAGAGCGTTCTCCTTTGCCCTGACCCGCTCAAAATCGTCGATTCCATAGCAGTCACTTCGGCTGTCGCAGTAAATACAGCCGTGACAGCAGCCTCTGTACAGGTTCATCATATAATCCGTCCCGAACCAACCGCCCTTTGTCCTTCCCAAAATGGTTTTTGCGGGAATTGTTTCCATAATATCACCGTCCTGCAATAATGATTTCTAAGAAACTGCCGAAAAATCAACAATTTCATTTTTCTTGTCGCCTGAGTGACGTATCTAGGCGGGGGAACACCCTTTATACTAAACACCATTTAAATCACGGAGAAGAAATCGGCGTAAAAAACTTGCATATATGGTTTTTTACGCCGAGAGATTCCCGTGATTAATGTGTGTTTAGTATTAATCAGTATTTATAATAGCAAACCGAATATGACAACAGTATGTCATATTCGGCGAAATTTACTCTTCAACAATATCAATTTTACGCTTATCGCCCTCGGCAAGCTTGGGAGCGTCCACTATCTCGATGTTGTCAAGCTGCGCCTTCAGGTTGCGGACAAAACCCGCCCTGTATTCGTTGCGCAAAGCGGTCTGCTCCTCCTTTTCCTCGGGGGTCAGACCCTCGGGCGTGCGGGATTTGCGGGCAAGCTCGTTGATACGGTCAATCTTTTCCTGTGTCATTTTCGGTTCTCCTTTTCGGTTTGTTTTAACTTATTATACGTCATTTATAAGGATAATTTGTGAATATGATGTGCAAGTTTTGATAATTTCATTGACCGTAAAAGACATATTCAAAACAGTCGGAGATGTTTTCCTCAAAATAACCGCAGACACGCATTGCCTTTTGAAGGGTATTCTCAAATTCATCGGCAGCACAGTTTTGTAAATTTTCCCTGAGATATGCTTCGGTATCATCAAATAACAAACGGTTTATTCCGTAAATAACATACCTATCGTCCTCAAAGATCTTCATATTCTCAAGCTCGGAAAAGCTATAAAATCTCCCGTGAATGAAGCAGTATTTTTCGGGGGATACCTCCTCAGCGGCAAAGGAAACACCCGTGTAAACGGGAAACTGAATTGTATCGCCGTTTATATCGGAATATTCAACATATATCTGAAAACAGCCGTCCTTGCGGTTGTACACCTTTTCAACCTCCAAAATATCATAAAACCTCTCACCCAAAATACAGCGGTGAGCATGGTCAAGCTCTGCACCTCTGCCCGATACAAACAAATAGCTGTTGTCCTCGCCGTTATTCAGCATGGAACGCTCATATTCGGTCACAAAAAGAGAATATTCGGGAAACATAGTCATAGAACGGGCACTGACATAGCTGTCACCCATAGCTGAAATTTCCTTTTGCACAGCCTCATAATAGTCGGACAGAATATCTTCGGAATCGGGATCACCTTCAAAGTAGAAGCTGAATTTTGTTTCTGCGGACTCGTAATATTCGGGCTGAACGGCGGGTGCTTCGTACAGTTCGGACTTCGTTTCTTCATTGGGAATCGGCTCCGGCTGAGTAAATCTGAATGAACATTGCCAATCATGTTCGTGAACAAAATTATCATCGGTCAGCAGAATGTAGTAAAGCGAATCGTCCTGCTCTATCCCCGAAATATCGTACGATTTCTTTAAGTCAATACGCACAGTTTCCCTCTGCTCGGATTTTACCCTTTTAGAATTATAGTCCCGTTTATCGGACAGTTTGGGAATTGCAATATTGTCAAAGCTGCCCAGCCTGTAACTGTCCTGAAAGTAAACCGTTTTGTCGGTACCGTTGTATATCTCTATCTCAACAATGCCGTTTCCCATATACTCGGCGGAAAAATTCAAATCGTCAGGGTCATAGAGCCTGCTGCCATATGCCATAACAGTTCCTATTCCCGCAGCAGAAAGAGCACAAAGGCAGACTGCTGCAACAGGCTTAATGCTGTGACGTACCGCCAGCTTTTTCATCTCCGTGACGGTTTTTTCCTTTAGTGCTTCGGGTGCTTTCAGGCTTTTATAATATGTATCGGAAATTTCAAACTTCATATCCTTCACTCCATTTCTTTTTTCAAAAGCTGCCTTGCTTTATAAAGACGTGATTTTATTGTACCTGACGGCTTGCCAAGTATCTTTGCGGCTTCATCAGCAGTATATCCCTCCAAACAGCAAAGGATTATCACCTCTCTGAATTTTTGCGGAAGTCCGCCTATTATTATCCTCAGGTCGCTTTGGGAAAAATCATCGCCTGTTTCAGCTGTGTCATCGGTATCGGCAGCGGTAATTCTCTGCCGTGAATTTGCATTTTTCGAAAGATTAATGGTTGTTCGTATAAGCCAGAATTTCAGATGCTCCTCGTCCTTTATCCTGCCAATATTCTTCACAAGCCTTAAAAAAGCCTCCTGGAAAATATCCTCCGCAGATGACTTATTTAAAATGTGAGTGAGAGCTATCCGATAGACCATATCTCCGTAGGTTTCCACAATCTTTTCAAAATCGGCATTCTGCAAAATTTTCACCTCCAATGTTTTGTGAAAGATCTTTCAATTATAAAACCGTTCAAGAAGCAATTTAGTTCATTTTTTTGAGAATTTATTTTCCCGACATAATAAACGTTTAAAGCCCATAATTTTTGTTAATAAAGTGCATTGATTTCAACAATTTACCGTGATATAATTATTGAGAAAATATATTATCGGGGGTATTTTTAATGGGAAGATTAAAAACAAGACTTTTGCTGACGCTTGCCATAATGGGTGTTATGTTCACAGGCTTCGGCATTTCAAGCATATCCTTTGACGCAAAAGCTGCAAAGGATTTCGCAACTGCGTCCTCTGATCAGCTTAAGATAAATGCAAAATTTGAGGGTATAATAGACACCTGCCTCGCAAACTACTATTATGAACCCGACGACGATATGACAACAGAGTATTACCTTATTCCTCTTCCGTCATCTATGAACAAATCCGATGACCCTACCGATTGGTACTATGTAACATTCAGCACCGGAAACTCCGGGCATCCGATAACAATGAACAAAATAATCGACTACACCTACGGCGACAGCGATACATATGCCAGCCTTCCGTTTACAGGACAGGTCAAGAAGCTTGACCCCGATATCGAGGACTTCTTGTATGATCTTATGATAGAATCCGAATTTTTCGGAACAGATAATTTATCAGAAATAAAGATGCACGTTTCCGACTACTGTATTGAATACCATGCCACAGGATATGGCGGCTTCCTCCTTGTTATCGGACTTATCTGCTTAGGCATACTTGCGGCGATATTCATTCCCGTTATCAGAAGAGGGGAAATGCAGATGGCATTCAGACCCGCAGGCGGTTTCCGTCACACAGGAGAATCGGGAGATATGCCCATGACAGGCGGAACTGCTCAAAGCTTTACCGTTCCCGGTGCAACACCCTCTTACGCACAGCCCCAGACCATGTCGGGAACTACTCCTTCCTACGCACAGCCACAGACCATGTCGGGAACAACACCTTCCTACGCTCAACCGCAAATCATGTCAAGCACAACACCCTCCTACGCACAGCCCCAAAGCATGTCAACCACAACACCTTCCTACGCACAGCCGCAAAGCATGTCAAGCGCAACTCCTTCCTACGCCCAGCCGCAGACTGCTAAACCCGCTGCTCCCAAGGGCTTTGAGGAACCCTCCGCAGGCTTGGGGATCATGGACGAGCTGGACACATCAAGCCTTTCCTTCGACGATTACGATGACCTTGACCAAAAACTTTGATATTTAAAGGTAAAACAATCCCCTTGATGCAAATCAAACGCATCAAGGGGACTTTTTGCTGCGGAAAATGAAATTCCACTTCTCACTTTCCACTCTTCACTTTTTCATACCTCCGCCATTGCGGAAATAGCCGAAAGAGCCCTGTCTGTGCTCCAGTAGAACAGTTCATCGCTGTACTCCTCTGTCAGTCCGCATCTGCCGAACATCTCCTTAACAGGGGGCTGAACGCAGGAGAAGTATATCTTAGAGCCCTTTGCGGTGTGCTTTCTGCAAATTTCCAGAAGTGAGGAAACGCCCGAAATATCTGCAAGGGGAACACCGCGCATGGAGAAGATGATTATCTCACTACCCTTAACGTCCTCCAGCTTTTCTTCAAGCTTGTTTGCTGTTCCGAAATAAAGGGGACCTGTTATGTAAGCGACCTTTGTTTTCTCCAAGGCTTCGGGGTGTGAAACATCATCGCCCAGCTTGTCCGCATCAACATCGGAAACGCAAACCTGCATATCAGAAACCTTCACAACGAACATGATTATAGAGAACACAACGCCGATAACAATAGCAACAGTAAGGTCAAAAACAACGGTAGCCGCCATTGTAATAAGGAACTGCGACATTGCCGTCTTTATCTTCTTGCCGAAAATGGACTTGATAGCCTCCCACTCATTCATACGCCAAGCGGTAACGATAAGCACTCCCGCAAGAGCGGAAAGAGGTATCTGCGACATTACGCCGCCCAGCACAAACATAGAAAGCAGCAGCACAACAGCGTGAATTACCGAAGTCAGACGAGTAACGCAGCCCGACTTGATAGCAACGCTTGTTCTTGCAATAGCCGCAGTAGCAGGAACACCGCCAAAGAAAGGTATCAGCATATTTCCGACGCCCTGAGCCACCAGTTCCTGATCGGCGTTCAGCTTTTTGCCTGTCATACGTCCCGCAGATGCGCCGCAGAGAAGGCTTTCGATAAGTCCCAGAGCGGCGATGGAAAGTGCACTTACAGACAGATTTGCCATAGTTGAAGGGTCAAAATCGGCAAAGGTCAGACGGTCTGCAAGGAAAATGCTCTTAGGTATCTCGCCCACAACGGGAACGTCAAACTTCACAATCATATTAACAGCCGTTGCGATAATAATAGCCGCCAGAGAAGCGGGACAGTATTTCGTCAGCTTTTTGGGATAGATAAACATAAACAGTATTACCGCCGCACCGATGATAAGTCCCGTATAATTGGGATTCTGTTCAAGGCGGAAATAGCTCACAAGCTTCTCAATGGTGGTAAGTCCCTCTGAGGTAAGACCTGTGAGGTTGTTCACCTGACCGAGAGCGATAATAATGGCAATACCGCTTGTAAAGCCCGTGATTACGGGAGATGGGATAAAGGAAACTAGTCCTCCAAGCTTCAAAAGTCCGCAAAGAAGCAGTATAACGCCCGACATAAAGCTTGCGATAAACACGCCCTTTAGTCCGTACTGTGCCACCAAAGAAACCAGAATTGCGGTCATTGCTCCCGTAGGACCGCTTATCTGATAAAATCCGCCCGAAAGCAGACCGATAACGATACCCGAGATAACAGCGGTAACCAGTCCCGAAGCGGCAGATGCTCCCGAGCCAACGCCGAACGCCAGAGCCAGCGGCAGCGCAACAGCAGCGCAGGTTATTCCCGCAAGTACGTCCTTGCCGAATTTTGCCGCATTATACCCCGAAAATTCTTCCTTGAGATCCTTGACATAATCCTTGACAATCATATTTTTGACCATTCTTTCCAATAAAATAAGTGATTTTCCAAAAAACACACCTTTTTTATTGTACTCTCTGTTTTGCACAATGTCAAGCAGAAATTTTCTGCCCTTTTGCCAAAATTTCTGTGTATTTTGTCGATTTTGGGATAACTTTTCAAGCACAATCAACAGTTACCACAAGATTTGGCAAGAAAAATGCCGTCCCTTAAAAAATAAGGAACGGCGAAAGCTTACGGCTTATTGAAAAGCTGTGAAATAAGCGTAACTATCAGGAAAATCAGATTATAAATAATAGTATTGGAAACGGACAGCGCACCAAACTCCTTCATGCAGATAAGTGCAATTACCAGCACAATGCCCAGGAGCATGGCAGTTGCCTGAATGCAGACACCCAGCGTAACGCTTCTGCGGAGCTTCTTTGCAGTCATTATTACGCTTGTCATAGCCGAGAAGCTTTCCGAGCAAACCATAGCTGTCGATGTCTTGGGCTGATATTCCGTAAGCTCCTCATAAACGGGGTGCAGCCTGAAGGGTATCAGCTTGAACATTTCCGGCGAAACTCCAAACATCTCCGAAAGCCTGTTAATGCTTATGATGGAATCCACCGAACGCAGCATCAGGTAAATGTGGTTCTTCTCCAGCTGCCGCAGGGCATTTTCCACATCAATATTTGCCTTCAGATCGAGAATGAACATCGCTGAAAGCTCACCCGAAATGGACAGATAAACAGCGCACCTGTTACCCTCGGTGTACTCCGCTTCCTTCTCCGCAGAGGGCAGCCCTTCAATGCTGTGATTTATCATCAGATCTCTGTTTCCGAGAAGTATGCGCCTGTTGTTTATCCAGCCGCAAAGTCCCATGGAATCCTCGTAAATGTAGCTTTCCACGGGATTGAGAAGCTCTGTTTTTCCCGCAATAATGTCGTAGAACATATTTCTGAGAACGCTCCCCGCCTGTGCGGTAAGACTTGCCGCCTCAACAATAGCCTCGTCAATGCGTGTTTCCGAGAATATCTTTATTCTGTACAGCGAAACCATTCCCTGAGGAAAAAGCTGTGCGGCATCGGCAACAATGCTGTTAGTATCCGCAAAATCCTGTGCGCTGTCATATCCGATAATAGCCGCCTGCATGGGACGGAGCTTTTTGGACGCCGCCGCCATGGGAAGATTTGCCACCAGCATCATAGCAAAGCAGGAGCAGATACAGATAGTTCCCGTAAACACGGAAAGGGCAGGATAGAACGCCGACTCGCTGTACCCGCCGCTCTTGAACAGCGGAACAGCCACCGCACCTGCAATTAACGCCAGACCAATAAGAATAGGCGTAAATATGCGGCAGAAACGGTCGGTAATATCGGAATTGTAGGAATTTTTCACGAAATCGGAGATAAATTCTGTCTTTCTCACAGCCGCCAAAGCGGGAATGTCGTTCAGCGTTCCCCTTGTGAAAACCTGAGCCTTTTCCTCGTCCTTGACCATAAACATAGCACATTTCTTGCTTGTTCCCGAAATATAGCGGAAATTCCGCTCGGTCCTTGAAACAATAAGCAGCTTTCCTATGGTATTGAACAGCAGGCAGCCGATGGCAGCGGGAACATAATTATGTACGATTCCCGCCTTAACCAAATTGGGAGATGCAAGCATTGTGAAGGACTGCACCAGCGATGCTATGACCGCAGCGGCGGTAAGGCTGTCGCAGTCGCCCTTCATGGCTAACAGCTTTGAAATTCCGCAGGCAATGACCGTGTAGGAAACAAACGCCGCCAGCACTCCGATAATAGAGTTCACGAAAACAAAAGCAGGTGTCTGTGTCTGCTTGTCGAGAAGCTGGATTATAGGCAGTCCGAAGTCGTTAGCCAGTGCCATATAAGCCGTCAGCAGCAGGCAGATGGTCAGCACCGCCAGACGCACAATAAGCGTGCTTTTCAGCTGCAAGATGTCATCATTAATGGAGGCGGCATCATCATAGCTGTTGAAATCGTCGATAGAACCCTTTTCCTCGGTATTCTCGGCAACCTCTTCTTCGGGAGTTTCCTCCTCATCGCCCACAAGACGGAAATTATCTATTACCACGTTGCGGCGTTTTTTAAGAGCGATCGCCTTTTCGACCTCCTCGGAACGTTCAAAAACGTCCTCGGACTCGCTCTGTACGGGATTTTCTTCCTCCGACTTGGGACGGCTTATCTTTGCTGTGTCGGGGATTATCTTATCATTCAGAATGTCAAGATTCAGGTCGGATGGCTTGCTGCGCTCAACGGGCACAACGGGCGTACCCCTTCGTTCCTGCTTGATACGGCGCATTTCGTCCATAAGCTGGGGATTTTCGGGCTCTTCACCGTTCTGCTTGGCAAGCATTCCCGTAAAGCCCGTTAAAACGTCCTGCAAGCCTGTCCGTGACGTCTTTTCCTTGTAATATTCGGAAAAACCGCTCTTATCCTTTGCAGGCGGTTCGTCGGCGGGAAGCTCTGCGGGATTAGGCTCCTTGGCAGCAGCCGCCAGCTCTTCACGCCGTGCTATCATTTCCTTCTGGACTTTAAGCTTGCTGAAAATGGCGGTAAAGCCCTTAAACAGGGTGTTTTCACGCTTTGAAGCAGCGACCTGCTTGGGGATCCCCCCTGTTTTATCCATATAAATATCCGAAAGTTCGTCCGAGTTCTTATCCTTTGCCCTAAGATCGGAATATTTTTCCAAAGGCGGCTTTCTTCCGGGACGCTTGTTATAAACCTCCGCATACTGATTAGCACTCTTTTCCGGCTGCGGCTCGGGCTTTTCACCCGCATAGGAACGCATAAGCTCCTCGGAAGGCTTCTGATGCTCCGCCTCTTTTATGTTGAAAAGTCCTGTCTGAGAGGTAATTTCAGCTCTTTTAATGCTTCCCGTATTGGCGATTCGCTGCTCGTCGGCTCTCCGCCTTATTTCCTCACGCTCCGCCTTTATTTCGGGCGATCTGCCCTTTACATCAATATCCAGAGATTTGTAAAATTCGTCCAAAACCTTCTTGCGGTGACTGTCCTCGGAGCTGATTTGTTTCTCGGCTGTAACAGGCTTTGGAGCGGGCTTTTCCTTGACTGTTTCCTCAAAGGGCTTCTCCTTGACCGTTTCCTCTAAAGGCTTAGTCTTAACGGGCTTCTCCATCACCGCCGAAGGTGCGGCGGAAACGGGCTTGCGTACCTCCTCGGCAGCAGGCTTTCTTCCCGATTTATCAAGCTTTGGAACAGCCCCCGAGCTTCTCAGCTCCGCAAATGGGTCCTTCTTGTATTTATCCTTTGTAATGCTTTCCTCGGGTTTAACGGGAGTAGTCCTCGATGAAGCATTTTTCTCCTCAAACGCCTTTTTCAGAGAGGATTTCACACTGTCGGGTGCCTCCTCCCAGGGAACCTCCGCAGTTTTCTCGGGGATAGGCATGGTGACATGGGTAAACCGTTCCTGCTCGATAATTTCCGCAGGCTCAGTCTTTTTGGGACTCACCGCAGCCTTCTCCGAACTGCTTTTGTAGCTGCCGTTTAAGATAGCTTCAAGGTCATCGTCCGAATAAGAGGAGCGTCCGAAGTCGTCCGACCTGTCTTTTTTGGGATATTCATTTAGTATATCATCTAACGAAAACTGTCCGTCAGCCAACTAAAGACACTCCTTTACATGATTTTTTTGATTCTTCTCTGGCGAACCGCCTCATACATAAAAATACCTGCCGCCACAGAAGCATTAAGGGAGGTTATCTTCCCGAACATAGGGATACTCAGCAGGAAATCGCACTTTTCCTTGATAAGCCTGCCCATGCCGAAGCCCTCCGAGCCGACCACCAGCGCACATGGACCCGTCAAATCGCAGTCGGCGTAATCGGTGCCGCTGCCGTCGGTTCCGTATATCCATACGCCGTTTTCCTTTAATTCGTCAATAGCCGACGCTAGATTTGCCACTCTTGCCACAGGCAGATAGCTTGCAGCCCCCGCCGAGGTCTTGAACACCGTATGTCCCAGAGCCGCCGAACGCCTTTTGGGAATAATGATGCCGTCTGCGCCCGCAGTTTCGGCAGTTCTTATAATAGCTCCCAGATTGTGAGGGTCCTCGATCTCATCACAGATAATGATAAACGGCGGTCTGCCCTTTTCCTTTGCAGCTGCAAGAATGTCCTCAACAGTGGAATATTCCGCACATGCGCCCACCGCAATAACGCCCTGATGTGACGCACCGCCCGACATAGCCGTAAGCTTCTTATCGTCGGTCTTTTTGATAAGCACGCCCTTTTCCGCAGCCAGCTTGAGGATCACGGCAATACTGCCCCCCGCAGCGGAATTTACGTAAATGCAGTTGAGCGGCTTCCCTGCTTTAAGTGCTTCGGTAACGGGATTTCTTCCGATAATGTAGTCGGAATCCTCGTCCATAGGCGAAAAGCTGTCAACAGGCTTGCTGTCACGGGGCTTAGGGGGACGTCCCCTGCTGTCCTTCGGCTTGAAACCGCCCTTTCGGTCGTCATTACGGGCAGTTCTGCCTGTTTTATTATATTTATTTTTATCTGACATATAGAATAAACTCCTTATAAAAATCGGTCAATAATCATATTTATACTATTATATCAGAAAATGTTCAGCTTTTCAACAATATTTTCGGAAAATTTTATATATGTTCACATAGTAAATAGAATTGTCATAACAATAAGCGTGACTACCGCCGTCAAAGCGGAGGAAAGCCCCGCAATTTCCGCCGCTGTCATTACCCTTCTCCGTCCCCTTGACCCCGTTATCCTTTGCAGATAGGAGGCAGCCTCATCGTTCAGAAGCTTTGGCGGCAGCTCGTCACTTCCCGGACGGAGATACAGCACTGCCTTCTCAAAGTAATCGCTTTCCGTTGAATTTATCTCGATAACTCGCCTGTTTACGCCTTTTATCATAGAAAAAATGCTCCTTTTTTCGATATTCGGGAATATTATTGGCAGTTATGACCGTGATATACAAAAAGTAGAAGGACACTTACAGAGTTTTCAACAGTCTGTTGGAAAATAAGTTGAAAACTTTTCTGTTTACCGTTAGTTCTATGTTGAAAACTCTGTTGAAAGAGTTGAAAACTCCCATAGAACCGACGGTCACAAAATTGTGGAAAAAGCAATTACAGCGGGTATTATGAAATAAAAGGAAATTCCATGTAAAACGACAATGAAAAGCATCAATTTCTCGATGTTAAAAACGTTATTGCACGCTCGATGCTGTCCTTGGAATTGCCCCAATCTGCGTCCTTTCCCGTGTTGCGGTAGTCATACATTGTGCAATATTTGGAAACGTCGCTGTACAATTCCTCCAGATAATTTTTCACAAGCTTTGAGGTGGCATTGTTAAAATCCTCCAGCTCCTTTTTCTGCAAATGAACGGGCGCCAGCGACAGCAGCAGGTCATAATGGGGCAGACAGATAAACTGCTGCTCCTCGTACAGCGCACGAAATTCCCTGTTGCCGAACATTTCAAAAAGCGTTTTCATCAGACGCTCCATTCCCCAGTCGACCTTTTCGCAGACAAAGCAGCTTTCGTTAATGGCGGAAAGCTTCGCTTTTCGGGCATTTTTCGGTTCAAACAGACGGCGGCGCTCAAACATCTGCTGATCTACCGCAGCAAGATGAGTTTGAAGCATAAGTGCCAGAGAAAGACGGTTTTTCTGCTTCTGCATCTGGGAAAAATGAGTCTTGCAGAAGCCCGCACGGTTTGTTTCGATACGCACATCGGGCTCCATCATTGCAGCCCCCATAATGTATTCAACGGTGCGGCTTTCCAGCATATCCCTCATTCGGCAGATAGGACAGCCGCACTTTGGCTCAAAGATCTCACTGATAGGTATTGTAAGAATACTTTCACGCATAATTTAAATTCCTTTCACAATTAATTAATGTTATCCGAAACCGAATTTATTATAATTATATCATAGCTTTCGGCATATTTCAACAGTTATTGTGGATTTTCACAGTTTATCGCCAAAAACTTATCACTCAACACTCAACATTTAACACTGATTTGAAGGAGGTTCTTTATGGAATATTTTACCCGAGGAAAGGACATTATCCTTAAACAGCAGGACTTTGACCTGGCGGAAACTCTCGACTGCGGACAGGCATTCCGCTGGACGGCTGACGGTGACGGCTTTACGGGATTTTTCCTTGACAAACCCCTGACCATTTTGAACGAAAAGGACTATTTCGTCCTGAAAAACACCTCCGAGGAGGATTTTCTGAACGTCTGGACGGATTATTTCGACCTGAACACCGACTACGGCGAACTTAAACGGCTTTTTTCGCAGGACGAAACTCTGTCGAAGGCTTGCGCTTATGCGGGGGGCATAAGGCTTCTCCGTCAGGATTTTTTTGAGTGCCTTATCTCGTTTATCATATCGCAGAACAACAACATTCCCCGTATCAAGGGCATTATCGGACGTCTTTGCGATATGTTCGGCGGATTTCCCACACCGTCCGACCTTGCCGAAAAAACAGTTGACGACCTTGCGCCCCTCCGTTCGGGATTTCGTGCAAAATACATATGCGACGCTGCGCAAAAGTCCGCAAACGGCGTTATTTCCCGTGAAACAATTTCCGAGATGTCTACCGAGGACGCACGCAAGCTGCTTATGACCGTTAAGGGAGTAGGTCCCAAGGTTGCGGAATGTGTCCTGCTTTTTGGGCTGCACCGTGTGGAAGCGTTCCCCGTCGATGTGTGGATAAAGCGGGTCATGGCAGAGTATTACCCGAACGGTCTGCCGGAGTATGCAGTGCCGTTTGGCGGAATTGCACAACAATATCTCTTCCATTATATCAGAAATAACCATTGACAATGCAGTTGTCAGACATAATTTGTTTCGATTTGCAGTCAATTTTGTCGATTATTCGCTCTAAATCTTAACATTATTTAAAATCCACAAAATATCGTTGACTTTACAGCATATTTTAGTTATAATTATATTATATATTTTACTTGAAATGGGGTATTTCCCCTGCAGTGCGTACAAAACAGGTTCGCCTTCGGGGCGGACAGAAAGGTGTGATTTCAGCGTGGAAATTTTCAAGGACTATGACCAATTCAAGGAAAAGTGTCTGAACTTCTCCTCCAGATTTATGGAGGCATATTTTAAGGATAACAGTCCCGTTTGTCACCCGACTGTGGAAAATATGATCCTCGTTGCCTGCTCAGAGGAGGAGGCCCACAGCAACGCAATTTACATCGCCCGTATGGCGGATATGATGCTCATGTCCGATATGGGAATGGAGTGGGAAACCTTCAATCTGCAGGAAGCAAGGAAAATAGCCGCAGAAAACGGTCATGTCCTGCTTACCGACCTTCTTTTTGAAAACGCCTTCTTCTCTGAGGACTGGATGATAAACGGTCAGAACGACCGTGTAGTTGTCAGCGAAGCATATATGAGAGAACAGGGCAAGAAATACGCCCCCGTTACCCCTCTCACAAACAAGGTCCTCTGCTTTAAGAAAATTAACAACAGCTTCTTCTGGCAGAAGGCAGACCCCTCAAAGCTGCTTGTTCTCAATAAGGAATACATAGGCTCCCGACTTGCAGAGTATGCCGCTTCCGCCGCCGAAAAGCTGCCCTCCCTCACTGCTGCGGAGGACAAGACTATTCCTGCCTTTGGCGGAAAGATCGTCATCGGAAAGGACGAGGTGCGCCAGAAGATAACCAATCAGATATTTGCCGCCGTTGATGAAGCAGTTTCCGTAATGAAGGATAATCTTACCATTATCTATGCTGCAAATTACAGCTTCAGCATGGTTGACTATATCTCCGAAATTCTCGTTAAATATCTGGCAAAGGAAGGCATCAGCGTTTCAAAGGAAAGCTTTATGAGCGTTTACTGCCTTCCTCTTACCGCAAAGATAAACGACGAATCCGTTAAGGAGCAGCTGAACATTATTGACGTGCGTTCCGAGGACGAGGACGTTGACTGCGTTAAGCTTGCATTTGTTAAATATCTCGAAAGAGAAGGAAATATCGGATTTAAGTATATCCGTCATGATAAGGACGAATATCTGGAAAGACTCCATGCTCTGGAAGGAATCCCCCTGTCCGAGCGGGACGAGGAAAAGAGTGCACTTATGGAGCTTTTGGGCGACCGTCCCTGCTGCGAGGCCGTATTCAACCTTGCCGAGTCACGTTTCCCCGACGAGGATATTACCGCTGTCAAGGAATTTTGGGGAATGTCCCCTCTCGATGAGGACGCATTGAAGCAGTATGTTTCCGACTCCTATTTTGCAGATGCCCTCACCGACGGCGAGATCACCGCAGGCTATGACAAGGCGGAGATCATTCTGAATGCCTTAAAGCCCGTTTCCGAGAAATACGGTCTGGATAATTCCGAGGACGTTAAGCGTCTTGAACGCTATATTGACCTGATGGACAGAGAAAGAAGAACCTATAACGGCACCGTTTTCGATACCGTTGAGGAAATGAAGAAGGCAATGAAGAATGAGACCGACGTTGCCGACCTCTGCACAGACCTTACCGCAATGACCGCAAAGGAGCTTGCAAATCTCCGTCAGTATATCCGTTCAATGCCCCTTGACAACAACACCGCTGCGAAATATCTGGTAAAGATAAAGGTCGCTATGAACGAAAGCGAAAAGAACGCCCTCAATCAGATGTGCTTAAAGCTGCCCATGATGAATGAGCAGGAGGTCACCGACCTTTGTGCAAAGATAAAGGAGTTCGACTGCGACGAGTATGTTAAGAAGCCCTTCCTTGAAAGAGCTTCGGGATATATGCTCTCCGCTCAGAGGGACGCTCTTTCCGAAATGTGCAGAACTGCAGCGTCCATGAACGGCGAGGAGCTGTCCGCACTGACCGAAAAGATCAAGAACGGCGGCTATGACCCCGTTCTGACCAAATATACGCTGAAAAGGCTGTCTACCGTCCGTGATGAAGCTGTTCGTCAGGAAATTGCGGCTATGTGCGACGGTATTGAAAATATGCCTAACGAGGAGCTTGAGGCTCTCAAAGGAAAGATCACTGCGAAAAATTATCCCGAGAAATTTACAAAGAAAATTCTGCGCAATATCGATAGCCTTATCAATCAGAATATCCTCGATGAAGTCGCTGCCATATTCTCCAATATTGAAACGGCAGATATGGAACGCATTGAGTCCCTCAAGAAGATCGTTTCCGAAAACAAGTACGACGAGATGCTTACCTCCAAATATATCGAGCCCATCAAGCAGCGTGAAACCGTACTTAACGACGAGATACTGCTCGGCAAGCTTACTAATGTTTCCGAAATGGACAACGAGGCTCTTGCTGAGATCAGAGAGATAATCTCCTCCGGAAAGTGCAGCGAAGAAGCCGTCGCAAAGGCTGAAAGCACCATTGCCGAGAGAGAAAACGAGATAATCGCCGCAGAGCTTGCCGAGATCTGCCGTGACATTCCCGAAATGACCTCCGAGCAGCTGGAAAAGATCAAGGAAGTTATCTCCAGCACAAGATACCCCGAAACACTTACAGGAAAATACATTGTACAGATCGGCGAACGTGAAACCGAGCTGCTGGAGCTGGAGCTTGCCGAGCTTTGCGCCGACGTTTCCGAAATGACGCAGGAGCAGCTTGAAAACCTGAAGCTTGCCCTCAACAGCGACAGATACACTCCCGAACAGACCGAGGAGTACATCGCAAAGCTGGAAACAAGAGAAAGAGAACTGCTTAAGCTTGAGCTTGTTGAGATCTGCCACGAGATCAAGGAAATGAATCAGGATCAGCTGGATCAGCTCCGTCTGAGGATCGAAAGCGGCAGATATGCCTCCGACCTTGTTGCTCCCTATGAGCAGCAGATCAATGACAGAGAGCTGGAGCTTCTCGATAAGCAGTTGGCAGAGCTTTGCGAAAATATGGACGAAATGTCCAAGGAAGATGTCCGCAAGCTTCGTCCCCTTATCCAGGACGGCGATTACAATCCCGATATTGCCAAGAAATACCTTGATATGCTTGACAAGAGAGAAAAGGACATTCTCACAGAGGAATTCAATAAGACCGCAGGAAATATCGACGAGGCTACCATTGACGAGCTGAGCAACGCCAAGCTGCAGCTTGCCGAGAATCCCGAATTTGCAAACCTCGAAGGCTATGACGAAATGTTTGCGAAGATCGACAAAAAGATCGCCGAGCTTAAAAAGGCTGAATTTGACAAGAAGCTTTCGGGAATTTCCGAGCTTGACTTTGATGGTATCAAGAAGTTCAAGGAGGAGCTGGAGGCTAAGAAGTCCGAAATTTCCGAGGAGGAATATAAGGAGGCTTCCGAAAGGGCAGCAAAACAGCTTACCTCTCTCGAACGCAAGGAGCTGGAAGCCCTCTGCGAAGGCTGCAAGGATTTCACTCTCGAAAAGGCAAAGGACGCTTTGGAAAAGGTCAACAGCTGCGGTTACGGTGCCGATGTTACCGAATCCTTTGCGGAGCAGCTTAATAACAGAATCACAGAGCTGCATACCAACTACCTGTTCGATCTTATTTCCGATATAGACAATATGTCCAAGGAACAGCTTACAGATGCGCTGGCTAAGACCAATGCTTACGGAAATGGCTGTCCCGAAGAGCTTAAAAAGAAATATGCCGACAAGATCCATGTCAAGCTTCATGAGATCGAAGACAAGGAGCTTCAGGGTGTCTGCGGAAATCTCAGTGCCCTCAACATCAAGCAGGCTATGGATCTCAAGGTCAAGATCGACACCATGCAGATCGACAGAGAAGCAAAGGATCGCTATCTGGACGCTATCGACGAGCACATTCTCATGCTCAAGGGCGTTGAAACCGACGGTTATATCGACCACCTTATCAAGATCATGGGCGATAACAGCATATCCAATGTTCAGTTCCATGTTCCCAGACTTTCCAAGGTGTTTGACCTGAAATTCGGCGACATATGCAAGACATATTTAAGCCCCGGAAGATACGAGATACCCATGCTTATCCACGAAAGCAAGGTTGGCGACATGAACGAAGGCTTTGCTATCACCAACGAGTACCTTTACTATAAGCAGCCTCAGGGCAAATTTGACAGGATACTTCTGGAGAATATCTCTGAATTTACCGCAAAGAAAGCAATGTTCGGTCCCTGTGTAATCATTATGAAGGAAAAGGACGGAAAATCACACGAGCTGCCCTGCGGAATCGCTAAGGCAAATGTTGATAACGCTGCTAAGGTTCTGACTCAGTTCATAAACTTCATCAAGAAGGAGCGCTCCGCTGCTAAATTTGCAGAGATCCAGGAGGCTGCGGAAGCTGAAAAGCATCATCAGCCTGTTGTCGATCCCACCGAGGAGATCATCAAAAAGGCAGAGCTGGAAAATGCTGCTAAGCATGAAGAAAAGCCTGCTGAGGCTAAGCCCGAGGAAAAGCCCGCAGAGCCTAAACCCGAGGAGAAACCCGCAGAGCCTAAGCCTGAGGAAAAACCTGCCGAGCCTAAGTCCGAAGAGAAGCCCGCCGAGCCTAAGTCCGAAGAGAAGCCCGCCGAGCCTAAGCCTGAGGAGAAACCCGCAGAGCCTAAGCCTGAGGAGAAACCCGCAGAGCCTAAGCCCGAGGAAAAACCCGCAGAGCCTAAGCCCGAGGAGAAGCCCGCCGAGCCTAAGCCCGAAAATGCTGCTCCCAAGAAGCGTTTCTGCGAGGAGTGCGGTGCACCTATCCTAAAACCCACAGCAAAATTCTGTATGGAGTGCGGCCATAAGCTTTCGTAAACGGCTAAAATTAACACAAACTTACGTCAGCTTCGCAGCCAAAAACTGCGAAGCTGATTTTTCATAGGAGAATTTTTATGATCTGGGTAATTCTCATAATTGCATGGGTGGTGTCCCCGCTTGTGCTGCTGCCGCTGTTTATCGGCACCAAAAACGACCTTAAATGCAAAGAAAAAGAGCTTGAACAGTACATGCACATTCTCGAGGATATGAGAAAATCGGGAAAAATCACTCCTCAGGAGCATTTTGACCTTGTTTCAGCCGCAAAATCGGGAATGTATTACAAGGACAGCGGCAACATCTACAATATGCCGACCTATACCGTCCCCACACCGTCTGCGCAAGCTGTTCAGCCCACACCCGAACAAAATCTGCAAAGTGAAACACAGGCAGCAGAATCCGCTCCCGCAGCAGAAACCGTTAGAACTATCAACGGATATACAATGCCAAGCTATCAGCCGCAAGCTACCCAACCAAATCCCACAAAAAACCCAACGCCTACGGTTGGCGTAAGCTCCATGAACATAGTGCTTCTTATCGGCGTCATAATGGTGTTTATGGCGGGAATAATTTTCGCCACCTCTGCCCTGCTTTTCTTTGACGGCATAGGAAAGCTGTCGGGAACCATACTAATGACGGTCCTGCTTTTCCTGCTTTCGGGATTTTTCATGAAGAAGGATATGGAAAAAACCGCCCTTGCCATGTACAGACTCGGCTCGGTATTTCTGCCTGTAAATGTGGTTTGTGCGGGATATTTCGCACTTTTTGGAGATATGTTCAGCTTCGGTGACACCATAGGAACGCTGACGGTAATCGGAACGGCGGCGGCGCTGTTTGCCGTTCCATGTATTGTCGGCGCAAAGCTGTACAAGCACAAAAGCTTTGCCGTGCTGACGTGGATATCGGGACTTCTGACCTACTGCTGTCTGACGGGTGCTGCCGTTTACGACAGGGACATATTTGCTGTTCTGGCTGCGGCTGCGGCGGTGGTCGTTACAGCGGTTTCCCATTTCATCAAAAGGCTGCCCGAAAAGGAGGGAAAAAGCGTATTTTCCGATGTTTTCGGCATCTGCTCGGCAAGCTCCGTGACCGTACTTTCGGCAGCTGCAATTATTTCCTCGGGAACAAACATTATCGGTGCTGTCATCTGCGGAGTGCTGGCGGCAGCCGTTCTCAGCGGCGTTCTGGACGAACAGCTGGAGGGCTCGGGAGCGGTGGCATTTGCCGTTCTGGTAACTGCCTGCGCCTTTAAAGCGGCATCTCCCGACGAGGTGGGAGAGTTCATTTTCATCTGCGGCGGGCTGGCTGTTTCCTGCGGCATCATCGGATATGCCCTTCCCTCTCTGACCGAAAAAACGGCGAAGTTACTTCGGCAAATCAGCCTGTTTTCGTTCATTCCCGCTCTGCTCATAGGCGGCGGGGAACTGTTTTCCGAGGAAGTGACCCTGGGCACGCTCATTGTTACCGCATTGCTATCCGCCGAATGTCTGTGGCTTGCCCTGTGCAAAAATGACAAGTTCTCGGTGCATACCGTTCCCATAGCGGCAGTTTTGCTGTCCGCACAGCTGTCGATCTATCTTGAAAGTCTGCTGAATACCAAGCATATAGGATACGTGATCTTCCCCGTAATTACGGCGATTTTCGGACTTTGCTTTATGTTTATCCCGAAGCTTGGTAAAATCGGGGATACTCCCGTATTACCCGCCGTACTGCTTCTTTCTATGGGAATATGCTCTATTATGGCTTGCACCGAGGGCGGTTCGGAAGCTGTCACACCCGTTCTGCTGTCCTTGATTATGACGGCGGTCATGGCATTCGGCGGAAACGGACTAAACAGCAAAATCGCAAAAGTTTGCATACCCATCTTCGGATATATAGCGTCCTATTTGGTGACGATTTTCCGCGGGATAGACTTTGAAATTGTCACCGTTGCTTACGTCTGTATATATGCGTCAATAGACCTGCTTCTTTTCTTCCTGTCCGATAAATGGGACAGTATAAAGGAGCTTGAAACCATTCTGGGAATGATGCTGATACCATTTGCGTTTATTGCACTTTTCTGCGATGCGGAGGATTTCTACTGCACAAATGTCCTGCTTGCCGCTTCGGTCTGCCTTGTTCTGCGAAGCCTTATGATTAACAAATTCGGCAGAAAATACGCCTGTGCGGCAATGATAATCGGAAATGCGGCGTTTACGGCATTCCTGTTTGCGCTGTTCACATTCAGGCTAGACATGGGCGAAAAAGGGCTTATGATCACCGCCGCATACACAGCCGCACTTTCGGGGATCACAGCAATATTCACGAAAATGGGCAAGCGCAGCTTCTGTCTGAACGAGCTTCTCATATTTTTCTCAGGCTGGTCGGCGGTGCTGAATCTGTTTTTGCTGTTCCAATCAGCCGCAAGCGAGGAACTGATATGGTTTGCCATATGCTTCAATATAGTAAATCTGGCGGTGTTCTGCACGAGCCGTTCAAGTATGATGCTGATGGGTCTGGCGGCAGCATTTCAGTTCTATCTCACGCCCATGTTTATATGCAGCAGCGCAAATATCCACGGCTGGGGCGAAACGGGAATTGCAGTCGCTGCGGCGGCTTTGGGCGTTATTTCGGGGATTATCCTGTTCGGGAAAAATATCCTGGAAACAACGAATACCGACGGAAAAAACGTATATCGTGCGGATATTTTCACCCTGACAGTCCCCACGGTGCTTATTTGCTTTGGCGAACCCCACAGAATGTTCTGCTCCATGATATTCCTTGCCGCATCATCAATGCTATATTTTCGCAGAATGAGCAAGCCCTTCGGGGACAGAGCGGCGCTTACATTCGCACTTTTCTTTAGCTGGATAGCGTGGTACTTTATCCCGAATCTGGAAGTTCCCGAAATGTTCCTGACGGAATTCAGGCTTCTGCCCGTCCCCATTGTCTGCTTCCTGCTGACGAAAATTCACAAGGGCTATGAGGTGCAAACGGCGAACATTTCCTTTGCTGCCGCCATAATTTCAATGGCTATACTAGCCTTTGAAGCGGCTTCTGAGGCTGAGTTGTTTGCGGCTTTGACAGCGGGAATTGTTTCCCTGTCCATACTGATAATCTCCTTTGTTATCAAGAAAAAACGCTGGTTCGTGCTGGCGGCGGCTGTTCTTGGATTTTTGACAGTCTACCTGTCCTTCTCCCTACGTTCAAGCATGGGCTGGCTGGCATTCCTGCTTATCGGCGGCGGCCTGCTTATCGTTATCGGAGCGGTCAACGAGTCTAAAAAGAAAAACGCCGCCAATAACGGCAGCGAAAATAAGACAAGATTTATGAGCGATTGGGAATGGTGATTTTTCGGTCAAAAAACGGTTTACCCAAAAACCATCGGGTAAACCGTTTTGCTATTCATATTACCAAAAAATCAGAACTCCAGCTTCTCCTCAAGATACTTAACCAGCTCGTCGATCTTAACTCTCTCCTGAGCCATAGAATCTCTGTCACGAACGGTAACGCAGCCGTCCTCCAGAGTATCGAAGTCGTAGGTAATGCAGAAGGGAGTACCGATCTCGTCCTGACGGCGGTATCTCTTACCGATCTGACCTGCTTCATCATACTCAACGCTGAACTTCTTTGCAAGCTTGGTGTAAAGCTCTGTTGCGGGTTCCTTCAGCTTCTTTGTCAGAGGAAGAACAGCAACCTTAATGGGAGCAAGTGCAGGGTGCAGGTGCATAACTGTTCTTACGTCGGACTTGTCACCCTCGCCGATCTCCTCTTCATCGTAAGCTTCGCAAACGATTGTCAGGAACAGTCTTTCAACGCCCAGAGAAGGCTCGATAACGTAGGGAATGTACTTCTCGTTGGTTTCGGGGTCGAAGTATTCAAGAGACTTTCCGCTTGTTTTCATATGCTGAGTGAGGTCATAATCCGTTCTGTCGGCAATGCCCCACAGCTCGCCCCAGCCGAAGGGAAACAGATACTCAAAGTCAGTAGTAGCCTTGGAATAGAAGCAAAGCTCCTCGGGAGAGTGATCTCTAAGACGGAGATTTTCCTCCTTGATGCCAAGGCTCAGAAGGAAGTCCTTGCAGTAGGTTCTCCAATATTGGAACCATTCAAGGTCGGTGCCGGGCTTGCAGAAGAACTCCA
>CAMCRP010000018.1 GCA_945877315.1 uncultured Ruminococcus sp.
TCAGTGAAAACCCCAAAATGTTGATTGGCTTAAATTGAAGGAACAGTCAGCTCAAAGCCCTGTTCACGGAAGCTGTCGATGACCTGTGGAAGAACGGTGCAGTTTGTTTCGGAAACGCTGTGCAGAAGGAATATCCCTCCGCCGTGGGCTGCTCCGCTTATCCTTTCAAACGCCGCCTGACATTCGGGCTGGTTGTTCACGTCCCAGTCCGCATAAGCAAACGACCAGAACAGCGTCTTATACCCCAGCCTTTGGGCAATCGCAACGGATCTCTCCGAATATTCCCCGCAGGGCGGTCTGAAATATTTCATCTCGTAGCCGTAGGTGTCCTTCACATAATCATGAAGGGACATTATTTCATTTTCCGCTTTTTCGATGGATTCGGCGGAAAGCGTTGGAATTGAAGCGTGCTTCATTCCGTGGTTGCCGAGAACGTGTCCCTCGTCAATCATACGCTTGACAAGCTCTTTATTTCTCTCGGCATAATCCCCTGTCAGGAAGA
This sequence comes from uncultured Ruminococcus sp., assembly GCA_945877315.1. Taxonomy (GTDB): domain Bacteria; phylum Bacillota; class Clostridia; order Oscillospirales; family Ruminococcaceae; genus UMGS1889. Next base: position 503 of record CAMCRP010000018.1, read on the forward strand.
AAACCGCCTTAACGTTTTTCTCCTTCAAGGTATCGAGTATAGGTGCGGTAAAGCCGTTTTCATATCCCTGATCAAAGGTGAGATATATCTCATTTGCGGCTTTTTCCGATTCGTCCAGCGCATAGCCGTCATATTTGGTATAGTCGGCATTAAACATCAGCCCGCCTAAGGGACGGTTCAGTTCGTCCACCTGCAAGCCTTGACCAAAGCCTTTTTTTTCGCAGTCGAGGGCGCATATTTCCTCGTCCGTAAGCTTCGGGGAGGTTTCAGCGGGTTCTGTGGGCTTGGTTTCGCTCAGCATTGGTATTCCCGCAGACACTATTTCCTCGGGAATAGTCGTTTCGGCGATAACAGCCGCCGTCTGAGGGATATTTTCCGCAGTATCAAAAACCGCCTGTTCATTCTCTGTGACCGAACCGAGATCCATATCCGCAGCCGTACAGCCGCACAGCAGGGACGCTGCGGAAAGCACGGCGAAAAATCCTTTTAACTTCATTGCCTATGCTCCTTTGTGATATTCCGATTTGTTTCGGTTATTTTTATAATACCCGAAAACCACTTTCATATCACAAGCATATTATAGCATTTGCGGAATAAAAATCCAAGAACTTTTCGGTTACAAAGCGGTACAGTTTTGTAACCGTTGTAACCAACGCTAAACCCCTTTGAAAATGGTGTTTACAGCAATCCACAGAATAGCGTAATTGTAGGGGCGGGGTTTCCCCGCCCGCAGATTTCAGAAGTTCTGTCGGTAAATACAGGACAGGAAAATAAAACTATGCCGCTCGGAACCAACAAAAAGGGGCACACCAACAATATTGGCACACCCCTTCAAAAATCATTCACCAAGATAGGACTTAACTAACACCTGCAGCAGCTCATCTCTGTCGATATGGCGGATAAGGCTTCGAGCGTTGTTGTAGGTCGTTATGTATGTCGGATCCTCTGAAAGAATGTAGCCTACTATCTGATTGATGGGGTTGTAACCCTTTTCGCGGAGGGCGTCGTAAATTGTGGTAAGATTTTTTCTCAGCTGACCTTCCCTGTCCTCATGAACGGAAAAAGTCATAGTCTGTTCATTCATTGAAATGCCTCCTTTGAAAAAACGGTACGGAAAACACCTTGTACTAGGATTATATTCCCGTTCCGATTATATTATAACCCATTTCTCAAAAAATAACAAGGGTTTTTTATGAATTTTCTTGAATTTATCACAGAGAAATTTTGGAAATTGTCACTCACCGAAAATTATCTCACGTATATGCCCGACAGCTTCGGAGGAATTTTCGAAAAGCAGCTCATGTCCCCCATTCTCTATTATAATGAGATGCTCCTCGTCCAGACCAAACGACTCTGCGGCGGAGGCAGGCGTAATAAGGTCATCACCGCCGAAAATTAAATAATAATTAAAGTATGAAAGATTATTTTGAAAATCCGACTCAATAAGTCCGCAGACACTCCGCAAATACGTTTCCGTCCTGTCGGGGGCGGATTTGAACGCGGAAACCGCCTTTCTGTCGCAGAATGGGGATGTTTCAATGCTGTATATGCTCGGAGCAAGCTTGCTGCCGCCGTCCAGCATGCTTACAGCCTTTCGGAACATCTCGCCCGTGACCACATTTTCCTCATTGTTTATCAGCTTCATAACGTCAACATAATTGTTGAAATTCTCTATTTCGCCCTCATTCAAGCCGACCTCCGCAAATTTCATAAGCTTTGAGGTAACACCCTTTTTAAAGTCGACCACCTGAGATACACCAATGTATGCGCTGACATATCCGGGATATTTCCCCGAAAAATACGCAGCCGCCGTCGAGCCCCAGGAGTAGCCCAACACAATGAAACGGTCGCTTTCCCTTCCAAGCTCCGTGCGGACATATTGACAGATGCCCCTTGCGTCCTCGGCAATGTCCTTGTATGTGAAGCTTGAGCCGCTGTCAATTCCGTTTTTGGCATTGAGCACCTCCGTTTGACCGGTGCCCCTCATATCCCACGTAACCACGGTAAAATATGACTCCAGCTCATTTCCCAGCAGATAATCGGAAGATGCACACAGATACCCCGGATAATCGGGGAATATGAGCAGCAGCGGGGCATTCCTGTTCTGTCCCCTTACATGAACAAACTGCTTGACACCGTTTACATCAGCCTCCAGATACCTATCGACACCTGCCGACGAAAGCTCATTTCTCTGTGACAGAATGCTGTGTCTTTCAGCCGCCTTAAACGCCCAAAGACCGACAAACAGCATTACCGCAGCCGCTGCAAAAACGCCTATTATTTTCAGCAGGTCGGACAGGGGCATTTTTATAATGTCCTTTTTAGGCTTATCCGCCCTTTTATTTGAAGCTTCCGCCTTGACAGCAGCCCTTTGCTTCTTTAAAGCCTTGCTGCGCTTGGAAGCCTTTGATTTTTTCTTCTTTTTCATAAATACCCTCCATTGGAGAATTTATACATATTATGATTATAAATGATTTTCTTCAACTTGTAAATACTTTTTCATAAATAAGCACCTAAAAATTAGAAAATCGGCGTTTTATTGACGAATTTTATAAAAATAGCTGATAGATTTTGTTAAGTATGACGATATAAATGCTGTTGCATTCGTCCGTCAAATATGGTATAATAGATAAATAAATGGAAAGCGCATATTGCGCAGATCCGATATATAGGTGTGCGGGCCCTGTGCAACGGAACACCGTGAACCATGTCAGGCGGGGAACCGAGCAGCATTAAGCGGAACGTTTCGTGTGCCGCAGCAAGCCTGCACACCTATGTATCGGATTTTTTATGCCTTTCGGAACATCGGGAGCCGCCTTGCCGACTTCCGTAAACACTATTTTAACTATGATGAGATTTTTATTGCGGCTGAAAAAAATACTGACGACCTTTGCACCCTACGCCGCAGGTGCCTTGACAGCCTTTCTGCTGGTAACCTTCGTCAGATACGAATATGCGGGCAGAGATTTTTCCGACATAACCAAGCTCTCGCTCATACTAACGGGTGCCGCCCTGCTGCTTTTGTTTTGCTACATATCCTTTGGTGAGATATACGGCGGAGATATTGCGGACGGTCTGCTGAATAACGGTCAGTTTTCGGGCTTCAAGCCTGCTTCCAGATACTTCCACAAAGGTCTGGCGGCAATGGAGGACCACGACCTGGGAATGGCAATAAGCTATTTCAAGCAGTCGGAGGAAAACCCCATGACCGACGACGAACACGCAGTTTTATCAAATATTCTCGGCGTATGCTACAAGGTCAGCGGCTACCCTACCAACGCCGCTCTGTATTTTAGCAAAGCCATCGACCTGGGTCTTGATACGGCTGAAATTTACCTGGACGCCGCACGCTGCTATACCGCAGCAGGCTCATATGATGAAGCTTTGGAATGTTACGACCATCTTTCCTCGCTGGAACCCGTTCCCGAATGTGTCTATAACGACATCGGCATGCTCTGGCTGAAAAGGGGCGACGGGGAAAAATCTCTGGAATATTTCACCCTTTCCGCAGAAAAGCATATGAATTACAGCTTTGCTTTGGGCGGCTGTTCCCTTGCCTGTCTGCTCATGAAGGATTTTGAGAAAAGCCGCAATTACTATTCACTGGCTGTTTTAAGCGGCGTCCCCGACATCAGCGGCTTTAAGGAATATTATGCAGAAATCGCAAATTCCGTGGATTTCAAGGCAGATTTTCTGGAGCTAAACACTCCAAAAAACGAGGAGGACGAAGCCGTCAGCCCCATGAGATGAAAGGAAGGTGTCAGCTGTGTACACGGCTCTTTACAGAAAGTACCGTCCTATGGTGTTTGACGACGTTCTGTCCCAGCCCCATATCACTACAACGCTGAAAAATCAGATCATAAACGGCAGAACAGCTCACGCCTACCTGTTTACAGGATCAAGGGGAACGGGTAAGACCACCTGTGCCAGAATTCTCGCAAAGGCTGTCAACTGCCAAAATCCCGTAAACGGAAACCCCTGCCTTGAATGTGAGATATGCAAGGACGCCGATAATTCTGCACTTTCCGATATAATTGAGATAGACGCCGCCTCCAATAACGGCGTTGCGGACATCAGAGATCTCCGTGAAGCGGCAGCCTTTATGCCCGAGCGATGCAAGTACAGAGTGTACATCATCGACGAGGTGCATATGCTGTCCACAGCGGCGTTTAATGCCCTGCTGAAAATTATGGAGGAACCCCCTCCCTACGTTAAATTTATCCTCGCCACCACCGACCTGCATAAGGTCCCGCCCACGGTGCTTTCACGCTGTCAGCGGTTCGATTTCCGAAGGATAGCTCCCTCGGATATTGTGGACAGGATAAAAACAGTCGCAGAAAAGGAAGGCACCTTCACCGTCAATGACGAAGCCGCAAGGCTTATTGCAAGGCTGTCCGACGGCGGTATGAGAGATGCGCTCTCCCTTCTCGACCAATGTATAGCATTTTCCTCCGAGATAACCCCCGAAACGGTTTCCTCCGCCGCAGGAATCGCAGGAAGAGATTACCTTTTCGATATTATGGACGCAGTTTCCGAAAATGACATAAGCAGAGTAATTTCCGTAACGGACAGGCTCTACGGTATGTCAAAGGATATGCAGAGATTGTGTGAGGAGCTTATCTCGCAATTTAGAAATATGATGCTTATCAAAACTATTCCCGGACAGAACGATATTCTCGCCTGTATGCCCGACGAAATTGACAGGCTGACGGAAATAGCGGGCAGAATGACACTCCCCGATATTCTCGAAAAGCTGGATATTCTCCAGACCTGCTGCGACAGGCTTTCCCGCTCCCTCAACAAGCGAACCGAGCTGGAAATGTGCTTTGTCAGACTTTGCATGAAGCTGCGCACCGAGAATACCGCAGCCGTCAACACCGCACCTTCAGCGGACATTACAGCCATTCAGAACAGGCTTGCCGCTCTTGAACAGGGTATGTCCTCACAGACACCCGCTCAGACGCAGCCCAATGTTCGGCGTGTTCCCATTATAAATCCCGAACAGAAGCAGCCCGCAGGCACATCAGCCACAGCAGACCCTCAGAAGGTCGATATGAGCAAATTTGTCCCCGTTAGCTGCTGGGCTGAAATTCTCGAAAGATACAAGCAGCTTTGTCCCCCCGCAGCAGGCTTTTTAAACGGCACCATGGCTGTGGAGCATGAAAACCAAATGCTTATCCTGACCAACAGCGACACCTTCGCAAAGCTGTTTACCCTAAAGGATAATCAGGACAAGCTTAAACAGGCAGCTGCGGAATTGACGGGAAAGCAGTATGCCATTAAGTGCTATAAGGCAAAGCCCAAGAATGCGGAAAACAGTCCCGCAGGAGAAATAATCGCAAAAGCCCAAAGATCCGGTATTCCTACCGAATTACAATAAATTCTATATAAAAGGAGAAAATCACTATGAAAGCAAGATTACCCCAGGGAATGGGCGGCGGTCCCCAGAATATGAACTCTATGGTCAAGCAGGCTCAGAAGATGCAGGAGCAGATCTTGAAGCTCCAGGAGGACATTGAGCAGAGAGATTTCACATCTACATCGGGCGGCGGCGCAGTTGAAGTCGTTATTAACGGACGCAAGGAGCTTAAATCCATCAATATCAAGCCCGAGGTCGTTGACAAGGACGATATCGAAATGCTGCAGGACCTTATCATCAGCGCAGTAAACGAAGCAGTTAAGCAGGTCGAGGACACAAACGAAAAGGAAATGGGAGCTATTACAGGCGGCATTTCCTTCCCCGGTCTTTTCTGATAAGCTATGAGAACAAGCGGTACGGCACTTCCTCTGAAAATTCTGGCGGAACAGTTTGCACGTCTGCCCGGTATCGGAATGAAATCCGCTCAGAGGATAGCCTATTCTATGATGTCCTACACCGATGAAGAAGCAGAAAATTTCGCAAAGGCTATCCTTGACGCACACTATAAGGTAAAGCAGTGTGCAGTCTGCCAAAATCTGACAGACGGAGAGATATGCCCCATCTGCGCCGATATCGGAAGGGACAAAAGCGTTGTCTGCGTGGTTGAAGCCCCTCGTGACATTGCCGCCTTTGAGCGTTCCAACGAGTATAACGGCGTTTACCACGTTCTTCACGGGCTTATTGCTCCCCTGGACGGCATCACTCCCGACAAGCTGAAAATAAAGGAGCTGGTTGACCGTATAGGCAAGGGCGGTATTTCCGAGGTCATTATGGCAACCAATCCCACTGCCGAGGGCGATGCTACGGCACTTTACATCTCACGGCTCATAAAGCCTTTGGGTGTCAAGGTAACACGCCTGGCGTTCGGTTTGCCCATTGGCGGTTCGCTGGAATATGCCGATGAAGTCACCCTTTATAAGGCGCTCGAAAACAGAAACGAGATCTAATACAAGGCTGCTGCGGATTTTCTGCGGCAGCCATTTCTGTTTAATGTGTAGAGTGGAGTTTTTAGTGTTGAGTGTTGAGAGTTGAGTGTTAAGTTAAATATGGAGAGTGGAAAGTGGAATTTAATGTTGAGTGATAAGAGTTGAGTGTTGAGTTAAATGTGGAGAGTTGAGAGTGGAAAGTGGAGTTATTAGCGAAATACTGATTAATGGGTGTTCCCCCGCCGAAGGCGGGGGAACACCCACCTAGATACGTCACTCAGGCAACAAGAAAAGTAGAAATGGCGATTTATTCAGTAGTTCCTTAGTGTTGAATTTTTGAAATGTTTACGAATTATTGTAGGGACGGGGTTTCCCCGCCCGCAAATTACATACGTAACACTATATCGGTTAATGTTTAATTCGTTATTCCCCCAAAATGAAAAAAAATTGTTAATAACGCATTTATCCCCTTGAAAGACGGGGAAAATGTGGTATAATAAAGGTTATAATACTTTTTTGGAGGAAATTTAAATGGATTTTTCAATCAATTATATGCTTATGGAAGCAGCCGCTTCAACAGCAGAAACATCTGACGCCGCTGTGCAGGAGCTCGGCATGGGCGCACTGCTTCTGCAGCTTCTGCCTCTGGTAGTTCTTGTAGTGTTTATGTACCTTCTTATGATACGTCCCCAGAAGAAAAAGGAGAAGGAACAGAAGGAAATGCGTGACAATCTCCAGATAGGCGACGAGGTAACAACTATCGGCGGTATTACGGGTATCATCGTCCGCAAGGGTGAGGACACCGTCGTTATCGAAACAGGCGGCGACCGCAGCAAAATAAGAGTAAAGACCTGGGCTGTCAGCGAAAATCTTACCGTTCACGATATGCCCGAGGAATCCGCTAAAAAGTAAGCATATTTCTCTTTTTCCGTGAATATCATAGTAAAAACTATCTCCGAAAGGAATGATATTATGCGGAAATCGGCGGCGTACAGACTAAGGCAGGATAGGATAATGACGTTCCTTCGCTCGGCTTTTGCGGGGGTGGGGGCGTTGTTTGTCAGCGTCCTGCTTTTTTCGTTTGTTATCACAAAAATAGATGTCCCCGACGGCGTTATCAGGCTGCTTTCATCGGTGGCATTATGTGCGGGCTGCTATGCCGCCAGCTACACCTGCGCAAAGCATAGGCGGAAAAACGGACTTATTACGGGGCTTGTGTGCGGAGCGTTCACCTTTGCGGTCATATTTCTGCTCAGCCTTATAATTTTCCGAGGTGTTACGGGCGGCGGCGGATTTTTCTCGAAGCTTTTGATGATACTCTCCTGCTCTGCCATCGGCGGCATAGTCGGCGTCAATTCCAATACGCTAAAGCAGCCAAAATGATGCAAATTTACTTTTTGTTTGCAAAAAATTATGAAATTTGAACGTTTTTGTCGGATTTAACTATTGCAATTTATCACGGATAGTGTTATAATAGCAATAGTGATTTTTTAAAAAAGGAGTGTATGATGATGAAGCATATCGTTACCATCAACAAGGCAAACCTTAAGAAGTCCGCTGAAAAGGGCGGCTGCGGCAAGTGCCAGGCTTCCTGCCAGTCTGCTTGCAAGACCTCCTGCACAGTTGCAAACCAGAAGTGCGAGAAGTAATTCTTATCGGCGCAGCTTCTAAAGGGACAGAAATGTCCCTTATTTTTTATTATAACGATCACAATGCCTTATTTTGAGAGCGAGAGGATTTTTAAATGATACATAAGTACAAGCTTAACGGCTACAATATTATTCTTGATGTAAACAGCGGCGGCGTTCACATTGTTGACGAGCTGACCTATGACCTGCTGGACAATGTAAAGCCTCCCTTTGAAAAGGAATGTCCCCCAAATGTCATTGAAAAAATGCAGAGATTTTATCAGGAAAGAGAGATACGTTCCTGCTATGAGGAAGTAGTTGAGCTGTACAACAGCGGTATCCTCTATTCCGATGACGATTACGAGAAATATGCGTCCTATGCAGTGGCATCTCCCGTTAAGGCAATGTGCCTGCTTATTTCACAGGACTGCAACCTTCGCTGCGAATACTGCTTTGCGTCCACAGGCGACTACGGCTGCGGAAGAAAGCTTATGGATCTGACCACAGGCAAGCAGGCTATTGATTTTCTCCTCAAGAATTCGGGTGACAGAGAGAACCTTGAGCTCGACTTCTTCGGCGGCGAACCGCTGATGAACTTCGACGTGGTAAAGCAGATAGTAGAATATGCCCGTTCCAAGGAATCCGAGTACAAAAAGCGTTTCCGCTTCACAATCACCACCAACGGTATGCTGTTAAACGACGATATTATCGACTTTGTAAATAAGGAAATGTCCAACGTTGTCCTGTCCGTTGACGGCAGACCCGAGGTAAACGACAAAGTAAGAAAGCGTGTTGACGGCACAGGCTCATACGACCGCATTATGCCGAAATACAAGGAGCTTGTTGCAAAGCGTGGGGACAAGGACTACTACGTCCGCGCCACATTCACAAAGTACAACCTCGACTTTGCAAACGACGTTTTCCACCTTTATAAGGAGGGCTTCGACCAGCTGTCCGCCGAACCCGTTGTGGGCGACCCCTCCATGCCCTATGCTATCACCGAAAAGGAGCTGCCAAGAGTTTTCGGCGAGTATGAGCGTCTTGCGGAAATGATGCTTGTCAACGAAAACAAGGGCAAAAAGTTCAATTTCTTCCACTTTATGCTTGACCTGGATCAGGGTCCATGCGCTATCAAGCGTCTGAGAGGCTGCGGCAGCGGAAATGAATATGTTGCTATCACCCCCGACGGCGACATTTACCCCTGTCATCAGTTTGTGGGCATCGAAGAATACAAGATGGGCAATCTTATGGAAGGCACCTTTGATATGGACATTAAGAAGGAGTTCGCCGCAGCCCATATTTACAGCAAGGAAGAATGTCGCAAATGCTGGGCAAGATTCTACTGCAGCGGCGGCTGCAACGCCAACAACTATATCTACAACCACGATATCCACGCCGCTCACAAGCTTTCCTGCGAGCTGGAAAAGAAGCGCCTTGAATGTGCTATTATGATGAAAGCCGCAAGAATGGTTGAAAGAGAACGTTTTGAGGATTGATTTCAATAACAACAACGGCAGACCCATAGCCTTTGTGGGTCTGCCGCTTTTTTGTTAGGTAAAAATAAAATTATTCCCCGGGACGTCCCGCAATAATAAAGCTGTCAAAAAGCTCATTGTAGCGGATATTACCGCTTTCGGGAATTACCACAAAGCCCGCTCTGAGCGACACGGGGAACTCATTTCCGCCGTGTTTTACAGTGTTTCCGTTAGATGAAAAAACCTTGTCTGCCAAAGCCTGAGCCTCGGACATTTCGGACGTGTTCGTCACCAGCACGAACTCATCTCCGCCGACTCTTATAAGCAGCATATCCTCCCCCGCCGCTTCATCAATGCGCCGCAGACATTCCGCAATGGCAGCGTCCCCCGCCGCATGCCCGAAGGTATCGTTAATGTACATCAGATGGTGCATATCAAAGCAAACCGCATATTTTCCTCTGCGCTCGTTAATAAAATCATACAAATGGGAAACATCAAATCTTACCTTACTGCTCATGATCTCATTTCCTTTCTCGTCAAACAGACGCTCACATCTGCCCAGCTTCGGAAATATATCGGAAAACCCGCTGCTTTTGCGGAACCTTGCAGGCGTAACTCCCCACAGCCGTGTGAACGCCCGTGTAAAAACCTCGTGGGAATTGTACCCGTATTTCAGTGCGATCTCCAGCACGGTTTTATCGCTTTCGATAAGCTCCCTACCCGCCAAAGTGATACGTCTGCGGGAAATATAGTCGCTTATGCCGATGTGAAATGCACAGCTGAACAGCTTCTGCATATTCGACAGCGAATAGCAGCAGACCTGCGCACATTCCTCGGGCGTAACGCCGTTTCCGATATTTTCTTCGATATAGTCCAAAGCCTTGGACAGGATCTCAAACTTTTCCATATTATCACCGATGATATTTTAATGAAGATCTTCTGTAATTATAATACCATATGCAAGCAAGAATTTCTTGATGTTTTGAGCAAAAACGCCTTTCCCCGAATTTTAGAGAAAGGCGTTTATATTTATGGTGTTTTGCTGAATTAACCGAACTCCGTCCCCCAGAAATTGTCCAGCAGACTGTTAGGGTCAAATGTGGTTTCGTCAAAGGGAGATGTAGTTTCTTCGGGCGGAGCGGTTTCAGTGCTTTCCTCGGCAGCTGTTGTTTCCCCGCCTGTATCGTCCTCGGGAGGTACTTCCGTTTCCGACGGCTCCTCTGACGCTTCGGTGGACTCCGCTTCCGTATGCTCCTCCTCGGGCTTGGTAGGCTCGGTGGTCACAATATCGTCGGAGGACACTCCGTTGTCAGGCAGCGCATTTTCGTCTGCGGAGCCTGTTCCCGAACCGTAGGGATTATATCCGTTACGTGCGAAATAGTTCTTGATTCCCGTAACTATGGCATTTGCAATACCGTCCTGATGTGTGGCGTTTGCCATAGCCATTGCTTCGGTGTAGTTGGAAACGAATGCCGTTTCAATGAGTATTGACGGGAACTCCTGCTGAAGAGTTACCCAGAAAACATTATACTTTGCACCTCTGTTGGAATCCTTGCCGTTTACCTTATTTGTAAGGTAACTTCCCAACGACTTGGAAACACAATCCGCCAGCGGCTGACTGAATGGCGTGAAATAGTAAGCCTCGGTACCGTATGCCGTTTCGCCCGCCTTATTGCAGTGAATGGAAATAAACAGATCGGGCTTATACTGCCTTGCGGTGTTGGAGCGTTCCTCCGTGGGATAGGTGTCTGTTTCGGTATGGTATCTGATAACATTTGCACCCTCGGCAGTAAGTTTCTTCTCCACCAGCTTTGCCAATGCAAGATTTATTTCCTGCTCAACGACGTGACCTACTGCGCCGGGGTCAAATGCGTCCCGTCCCGTATTTCCGTGACCGGGGTCGATAACGATAGTCGCACCCTTAACGCCTGTTTCATAGCCGTTGAAACGGAACACAAGCTGTCCCGCATCGTTATAGGTCGCCTTCATACCCGCATAAATGCCCTTCTGACGCAGCTGCAGCGTAAGGCGGTATTTTGTCATATTTCCTGATTCAAAGCTGTCCCAAATGCCCTTTGAGAACATAGATGTTTCGGGGAAGGTAATATCTCCCGTACCTAGAGAGGTTATGTAATCGAAGGTAACGGAAACGGACGGCACATCAAAGGAATTTACGTAGAAATCCCCGTTTCCGCCCGATGTATAGGCAATGTTCGTGTAGCTGACATTAAAGGGTATCTTCCTGTCCAGATCAAACTTAATGACTGTGTCGGTACCGTCCTTGGCGATAGAGGAAACGGTCAGCCTGTTGGAACCCAGCGGTTCATTTGCCAGAACATATACGTCCGATTTTTTCAGACGCTTGCCCGAATTGGTCAGATAATACTCCGTTTTTCCGTAGGTCACAGACTTTACAAGGTAATCGAGAGTACCCGCAGGAAGTCTTGACATACTGGGTGCAGCCTCGCTGTTGGTGGTCTTGTAGGGGTATACCATTGTATTGTTATTCTTCACCTGCAAAAGGCTGCCTTCGTAGTCATTCTGTATTTCGGGGAGGGCGTTTACGATAATATGGCTGCCCGTCCTTGACTCGGTAAAGGTCTGAGTTTTGGTAGGATAGGACGCATATATCTTAACACTTCCCAGGTCAATGTCCTTGCCCACCTGACCCTTGGGAGCGGTGTATGTTCCCACATATTTTACATAGTTAGAGTTAGGGTCAATGTCATCGCTTGAATAGTCCTGCGGTTTAAGGGTGATACTCTTTCCGTTAATGGACGCCGTAACCGTCGAACCCTTGTAAGCGATGGCACTAAGATTTACTGTTGACTGCTCCTCAATGTACATGGTAGCATCGGCAGGCTCAATATCCTTTAAGACCTGAACGGTGCGAGTGATCTTATAGGTAATGACCTTAGCCTTGCTCTGCCATTTAAATGTATTTACACCCACATCAAGGTCAAGGACATAGTAGAAACGTCCCGCCTCATTCAGCACAACAGGGCTGTCCTGAAAGAAAATAGGAAAATTCGGGTCAAAGGAACCTGCAAATGTAACTGTCGGTTCCTCCGTTGTAAATGTGGTAGAATTGGGGAGCGTCATTTCCAGCTCGGAATTAAGTCCCTCAACATCTATCTGGTCATTAAAATGCTTAACAAGTACGGTAGTTGACGAACCGAGATTTGCCTCCAGCGAGGACAGGGAGTTGAACACATTTCCCTTGCAGACGGAATAATCGTCCGTCTTAATGACCTGCTTTACAAGCTCATCGGGAGATGCCCAGCCTTCATTATCGGTGCATATCTTTTCGTTGATATGGTTGACGTAGATGGGTATACCCGCTTCTTCGGCAGGCTCCGACCACCATCTCAGTATCTCTTCAAAGGGCACGGACGAGTCGGACAGGGAACCCTTTTCACGCAGGAAAATAAAGTCCGCACAGCCGTTTTTGATGTAGCCTAAGGTGTCCGCATAACCGTCGGTCAGTGCCTGAAAGCCTTCTGCGGTAAGGGAGCCGTTTTCCTCGGTGGTGTAATTTGCCCAGACATCTCTGATGGAAATTCCCACGGGCACACGGTTATTGGTCTTTCTCATAGCGTCGGAAACAAGGCTGAAAACATAAGCGCCGTTGTCCAACAGCCAGTTGTCAAAGCCGATAGACGAACCGTTTTTCATATAATCGCCGTAGCTTGTTCCCGATTTTGAGGAATAATATCCGTCCAGAATAATGCCGTCAACGGGATATTTTACGGTAAATGTGTGTGCGCTGATAGCCAGGGAATCTATCCTGTCCTGCAGCTCCATATCGGAAAGTCTGCCCAAAGCAAAATTGATGTCATAGAACAGGAAAACGTAAAATCCCCTGTCCTTTGCGGCTTCAATGGCATACTCGATAATAGGCGTTTCCACGGTCTGATTTATGTCAGAGCTGTAAAAGGCGTTTTCCCCGTCGTCCGTCCTGATGATAACGGTGTTCAGCTGATTTGCGGCCACTCTGTCCATAAGCGACTCAGCTTCGGCAGACAGCTCCTCGGGGGATTTCTCCGAACCGTCCTCATTGGGGACGCCGTACTCAACTCCGGGAGTAATGCAGACACCCCGCATATTATCGGGCAGAGAAAATGCGGGAGCATACTCAGGCTCAACGAATTCCTCCAGATCCTCGTCACGGTTTTCCTCGGGCAAAGGCATTTCTTCGTAATTTGCCGCCTGTTCAGCCCTCGCCGTAATGACAACAGCGGAGGTTTCTCCGAAAATCGGCACAAAAAGCCCTATACACAGAAAAACCGACAAAATTTTCGCAAAAAAAACCGATATTTTTCTCTTTGTTCTCAATTTGCTCAGTCCTTTCTTAAAGTTGTTCTACACTTTTTTGGCTCTCCCTTGTTTATTTTTGTCGGGAAATGCCATTATACTCGGAATGTAATTCAATTTCAAAAATTGGTCAAACGCAATACGCCATAAAACCTAAAATTTCAATGTATCTGCGGGACGGGAAACCCGTCCCCTACAAAATTTCGTCGAAAATTTATTTTCTTGACCGTTATACTTATGTTATCTCGGAATATTGGCAAGCTCCGCATTTACTGCCTTTGCCACATCATTTGACGGCGCAAAAAGCGAGTCATAGCGGTACATGGCAACGCCGCCGTAATTTGAAAGCGTCTGCGCATAGCTCATCTGACGGGCAAGGGTATCGGTGGAATTCGCCCATTCATATTTACCGTCACCTGCCCAATTGTCCGCAATTCCTATCTTATAAGGTGCCAGACCAATTACCAGCTTGACAGAAGGGCTTGTGACCATTTTGCTCCATGCAAGGCAGGTGTCCTTGTAGGGCAGAGTGGAGTTGTTGAAGCCATAGTATATCTGCGGCAGAATGTAGTCAACATATCCGCTTGAGGAGCACCATGTCTTAACATCTGCATACAGGTCGTTATAATTATTTTCAATACTTCCCTGAGGAGAAATACCGAAAACCGCCGTAGAATTGGAGGATTTCACAGCCGAATAAAGCTGCCTTACCATATTGTTGATAATGCCCGTTCTCCATTCGGACAAGCTTTTGCCCGTACCCGAAGCGGCATATGCGGCACTGTCGAAATACGCCTCGGTAGTGGGATAGAAATAGTCATCTATCTGAACGCCGTCAACATTGTAGTTTGAAACTATCTCGGAAACGCCGTCCGCAATCAGCTGAACGGTCGCCTTATACCCGGGATTGAGATACCATGTTCCATTAACCTTAACGATATACTGCCCCCGAAGGCTATCGGACGCATACCACTCACCTATCTTATATTTCGTGGAAATACCGCCAATATCGCTTTCTGACATAAGCCGCATGGGATTTATCCAGGCATGAATGGAAAGCCCCCTGTCATGAGCAGCCTGAACCATTATTTTCAGCGGGTCAAAGCCCCCCGACACGCCATATGTGCCGTTAAAACGGTTAGTTGCAGGAAATAGAGAGGAATCATAATAAGCGTCACCGAACGCCCTTACATGAGTATAAACCGTGTTAAAGCCCAGTGCCTTAACATTGTCAAAGCAGCGGCATATCTCGGCGGTGAACTCCTCTTTTGACTTATTTTTCAGCATATGGTCAAATTCCAGATAGCTTATCCAGAACCCCTTCTGCTCGGCAAAATTCAATGCGTTATATCTGTTCGCCTGAAAATATGCGGGAACCTCGGCAGCTGCCATGGACTCCGACTGCACGGTGGTTTCTGCGGCAATCGTCGTCACGGTGGTTTCGGCTGTTGTTTCCGTTGCGGTTGTTATCTCTTCTGTGGTGGTTGTTTGTTCCGTTGTGGTTTCTGCTGTTGTTGTTTCTTCCGCGGTGGTCTGTTCTGTTGTTGTCGTTTGTTCTGTGGCTGTCTGTTCCGCAGTTGTCTGTTCTGTGGTTGTTTCGGCGGTGGCTGAGGTTTCCTCGTTAGTCGTCTGTTCGGAAACGGTTTCGGCAGCGGCTGTGGATTGCTCCGTTGTTTCTTCCGTAAATTCCTCTGTCGTTTCTTCTGAGGAAGCTTCCGTTATTTCTTCGGATAAAACCGTTGTCGTATCCTCGGAAACGGACGCAGCTGTCACAAGCTCGGAGGCAGTGGCGGCAGTCATCGCCTCACCCGACTGACTGTCAATATCCTTACAGCCGCACAGCAAACAAAGAGCCGCCGAAAAAGCCGCTCCGCAGGTCAAAAGTCTTCTGCTGTTTCGTGAAATACAGAATATATCCTTCATCTGATACCGCCCGAAATACCAAAAAATTTCTCTACACTTATTATATAACATTTTGCTTTTTAAGTCAATGGAAATTCCGCAGATTTTTTGAACTTTTGACGGACAATTTTTACCAATCGCCGCACAAAATCGTCACGCTTCGACTGTAACGGCAAATTCAACAAGGCAAAGTTGTAAAATTTATGTGAAATGACGAAATTGAAACAAATGTTATAAAAATGTTTGAATTTTATATTTTTTATGGTATAATGAAAATAAGAAATTGTTGTTTAGCCGATTTCCACTATATGGAAATTAATACAAATTCTAATGTTTCCGGGAGGAAAGCTTTAATGATAAACCGTTTCAAGGAATTCCTGAATACAAGCTTTGTGCGCAGGATAGTTTTCACATTTATCCTGATATACATAGTCCTGCTGGCTTGCTTTGGGCTTATTACCTATATGCTGACCAGAATGTACATAATTTCCGATACGGAGAATAATCTGAGAAGCACCAGCGGCTCGGTTTCCGCAGCCGTGGACGAATATATGACCTCAAAGGTTTCTCCCCTGAGAATGCTCGCCTCCAACAGGTCCGTTCAGGAATATCTTATGGCAGATAAGGAAAGTGCCGAAAGACCTCTCGATAAAGCCAACGTCGTTTATGCGCTTCTTGACAGTGTAAACGAATACGACGGGGATATTAAAGGTGCCTGGATAGTAAGCGACAAGGGCGGAAATATGCTGGGCAGCAGCGGGATCTATAAGACTGCCGACGAATTCGAGCTTACGGGAAGAAGCTGGTACACCCCTCTTATCTCCAATCAGTCCGATTCCTACTATTGGTTTTCCAACGATTCCCAGGGGGTAATCGCCACAGAAGCAGTCGTTACCATTGTCCGCACAGTCACGACAAACAGGAATATTATCGGATATGCAGGCATTGAGATAGACAGCACGGCACTGTTTGGCAATCTGGACGCATATTCGGCAATAAACGGCAGCTATCCCATGCTTATCTCGTCAAACAACAGCGTTATCTATGCACCCACAAGTGCTGAATTTAACAGGATCTTCGGCATCAACACCCCCGAGGTCACATCTGTCATTTCCAGAGCATCTATTTCATCGGGTTCCGAGCCGCTGACTATCGGAAATGTCACCCACTACGTAAACTTTGACCGAAGCAGCGTTACCGGCTGGAACACCGTCATTCTCTTTGACGGAAATGTTATGAACGGAAATATGAACAGATTGTTTATGCAGGAGATCGGTATCCTCACCTGCCTGTTCATCATAATGTTTATCGTTACGGCGAATATCATCAAAAACGAATCCAAGCCTATCGGCGAAATTACCACAGGTCTTAACGTTATCAAGAGCGGCACCTATTCCGCAAGAATAAAGTCTGCGTCCAAAAACGAGCTGGGAATTATCGGCTCGGGCATCGATGACCTTGCCGAGCAGCTTCATACCAAAACAGGGCTTATTGACAAATACTCCAACCTTGACCAGCTGACAGGCCTTATCAACCGTCAGAAATTCTTTGAGATAGTTGCGGACAGCATTGTGACCTGTTCGGAGGAAAAGAGCAGATTTGCCATTCTTTTCCTTGATATCGACAATTTTAAATGGATAAATGACACCCTCGGTCACAGCTACGGCGATCAGGTGCTTATAACCTTTGCCGAAAAGCTGTCCCTTTCTCTCGGTGAAAGCGTAAAGGCAGCACGTTTCAGCGGCGACGAGTTTGTTGTCCTGCTGAAAATAGGTGAAAATAACGACGGCATTACCGAAGCCGTTGCCAAGCTGAAGGCGCAGTTTGACAACCCCATCAGCGTACTGGGCGACCCTATTTACATCAAATATTCCATAGGTATTTCCGTATTCCCCGAGGACGATGTTACGGCGGATATGCTTATCCGTGACGCAGATATTGCCGTTCAGAAGGCAAAGGAACGAGGCAAGGGCAGAGTTGCATACTTTAACAACAAGCTCCACAAGAAGATCGTCAGCAAGTCTGCCATTTCCCAGCAGCTCAACTCCGCTCTGGACAAAGGCGAGCTGTTCCTCAACTATCAGCCTATCATTTCCACGCAGACAGGCGATATTTACGGCTTTGAGGTGCTTATCAGGTGGAATTCCGAGGAGCTGGGCTTTGTTCCTCCCGATGAATTTATCAATATCGCAGAGGAAACGGGAGCAATCATTCCCATCGGCACATGGATATTCGAGTCCGCCTGCCGATTCCAGAAAAAGCTTTACGACAAGTGCCATAAAGACCTGATGATCTCCATAAACGCATCACCCGTCCAGCTGAAAAAATCAAACTATCTTGAACATGTTAAGCGTGTGCTTGAAATTACCAAAATAAATCCAAAATTCATTCAGATAGAGATAACCGAAAGCACGCTGATAGATTTCACCAACAACAGCAGCGACATCTTCAATCAGATATGCGACCTGGGAATTTCCCTTGCCCTGGACGATTTCGGTACGGGCTATTCATCACTGAACTATCTGAAAAACTTCCCCATCAAGTGCCTGAAGGTTGACAAATCCTTCGTTGACGAGATCTACACCAACCGCAAGGACTATGCTATCACCGACTCTATCATCGACCTTGTTCACAATCTGAACATCAAGACCGTTGCGGAGGGCGTTGAAACGGTGGGACAGTTCAATGCTTTAAAGGATATGAAGTGCGACTATATCCAAGGCTTCCTCATGTCAAAGCCCCTTGACGAGGATAAAATGATAGATTTTGTCGAGAAATACGACGCTCTCCATAAGCCCGACGAGGAACATATGGTGGAAAAGGAGCGTATCCTTGCCGTTGAACGTGAGGAAAAGAAGCAGAAGGACGAGCAGAAAAAGGCAGAAGCCATTGCAGAAGCCGCTGTTTCTCCCGATGAAGAATAATTTTGACCTCTCCCTTCCGTCAGGTGGGGAGAAGTTTTTTAAAGGAGAATTTCTATGAAAAAACGGCTTGCCGCATTACTTGCATTTTCTTTAATGCTGACCGCCTGCGGGGGTTCGGGAGATACCGCAGATACCGCAGATACCGCAGATACCGCAGATACGACAGAAACAGTATCTTCTGAAACGACAACAGAGGAAACAACAACAGCTGAAACCACGACCGTTGAAACAACCACCGCCGAAACAACCACTTCCGAAACCACAACAACAGAATCGGAAACCGAAACAGAACCCGAAACCCTCACTCAGCCCGAACAGGAACCCGCCGCCGAACATGACTTTGACGATGCCGAGCCGCTGAAATACTCAGTTTACGATTTTGAAAGCAGCGGTGAGGATAACATAGATTCATCTTCGGAAAAGGCTGCTCTGGACGTTGTTCTGTCCTCGGAATACGTAAGGATCGTTACCGAAGAAGCCAAGAAAATGTTTGATTACAAGGACGGCGTTTACAGCTATATCCTAGACGAAGAAAGGCTTCTGACCGATACATATCTTGAATATCTGGGAGAGGATTTTCAGATAGAACCACGGCTTTTTATGACCATAAACGCCAAATTTGACGGCGAAAATTCCGAGTATATTTTCATTTACTCTATTCCCCTGCACTATGATTTTCTGGAATGGAGCGGCACCACCGAATTTTTTATCCCCGTTTATGTGAACGCAAGCGGCGAAGCTTTTCTGCTTGACGCTGCTGCACAGCAAACGCTTTATAAGCCCTCCCTGCTTTCCTATTCCGACGGAGTTATCCACGCCGCATTTACAAGCGGTCACACAGCGGGGACATCGTACTTTGCCATTTACAGCTTCAAGGACGGTAAGCCAAAGCTTGAAACCGAGGGCTGCGGACTCAGCTTCGATCCCACGGGCGGAACTATGCTTTTCAACGACCATTCGGGCTTTTTCGGGCACGGCAATCTCTTTTTCCGTGACGGACAGCGGGACTGCTACTGCGGCGTTGCGGGCGTTCCCGCTTCGGAGGAGCTTAAAAAATCACTTGTGGAGAATGGCTATATATCCGATGGAAATGATGCTTGCCGGGTATTCGGCGGCAAGTATATTTCGTTTGATATGGGCAGCATAAAGGCGGAAAACGGCAGCTTCACCGACAGCGAATACGGCAGCATCTACACCGACGAGGAAAACTGCGATTATCAGTATTGGCTGAATATCGACCTTAATTCGGCTGAATAGTCAATTTATACAATATATGTCGGAAATATTATGACCTATTGCTATTGACTTTTATCCTTTAAACCGATTATAATGATACTATATGACAATTTTTGCGAAAGGAGCATATCCTAAATATGCCTATTACAGAAATACTTGAAGAAAACTGCCGAAAATTCGGTAATGATATTGCTTTGGTGGAGGTAAACCCCGATATACAGGAAAACCGCCGTGTTACCTGGAAGGAATACGAGCTTATCGAGCCAAACACCCTCAGCCACTACCGCCGTGAGATAACATGGAACGTGTTCAACGAAAAGGCTAACCGCTTTGCAAATCTGCTTCTCAGCCGTGGAGTGAAAAAGGGCGATAAGGTGGCTATCCTGCTGATGAACTGCCTTGAATGGCTGCCTATTTATTTCGGAATTTTGAAAACAGGTGCGCTGGCTGTCCCTCTGAATTTCCGCTATACTTCCGACGAGATTAAGTACTGCCTTGACCTTGCCGAAGCAGACGTGCTGGTGTTCGGTCCCGAATTTATCGGACGTGTTGAGGAAATTGCCGAGGATATCAGCAAGCACAGACTGCTGTTCTACGTTGGCGGAAACTGTCCCACTTTTGCCGAGGATTACGACCGTCTGACCGCAAACTGCTCCAGCACATCTCCCGACATCAAGCTCACCGACGACGATTACGCTGCTATCTATTTTTCTTCGGGAACAACGGGCTTCCCCAAAGCCATTTTACATAAGCATATGAGCCTGATGCACTCCGCAAGAGTTGAACAGGCGCATCACGGACAGACCAAGGACGACGTTTTCCTCTGCATACCTCCCCTTTACCATACAGGCGCAAAAATGCACTGGTTTGGTTCCTTCCTTGTGGGCGGTAAGGCTGTCCTTCTGAGAGGTGTTAAGCCTAAGACTATCCTTGAAACTGTTTCAACGGAGAAATGCACTATCGTTTGGCTGCTTGTGCCCTGGGCGCAGGATATTTTGGACGCTGTTGACAGGGGCGATATAAAGCTTGAGGACTATCAGCTTGACCAATGGAGATTGATGCACATCGGCGCACAGCCCGTTCCCCCAAGTCTTATTGCACGTTGGAAAAAGTATTTCCCCAATCATCAGTATGATACAAACTACGGTCTGAGTGAGTCCATCGGCCCCGGCTGCGTTCATCTGGGTGTGGAGAATATCCACAAGGTAGGCGCAATCGGCAAGGCGGGCTACGGCTGGGAAACAAAGATAGTTGACGAAAACGGAAATGTCGTAAAACGTGGCGATGTAGGCGAGCTGGCTGTCAAGGGCCCCGGTGTTATGACCTGCTATTTCAACGACCCCAAGGCTACTGACGAGGTTTTAAAGGACGGCTGGCTGTTCACGGGAGATATGGCGCAGGAGGACGAGGACGGCTTCATCTTCCTTGTTGACCGTAAAAAGGACGTTATCATTTCGGGCGGTGAGAACCTTTATCCCGTACAGATAGAGGACTTTCTCAGAAGCCACGACGCTATCAAGGACGTTGCCGTTATCGGTCTGCCCGATAAGCGTCTGGGTGAAATTGCCGCAGCTATCATCGAGCTGAAGCCCGACCACAGCTGCACCGAGGAGGAGATTAACACCTTCTGCATCAATCTGCCCAGATACAAGCGTCCCCACAAGATAATCTTTGCGGACATTCCCAGAAATCCCACAGGCAAGATCGAAAAGCCCAAGCTTCGCAAGATCTACTGCGGCGAAAGCGTTGTTGCGGCACAGAACAGAGGATAATTTTGCAAAATAAGATCGGCTGATGTCCGTAAAAGGATTCAGCCGATTTTTTCTATCTTATAAAACGAAAAATATTCTGTAACGCTTTTATACTAAACACCATTTAAATCACGGAGAAGAAATCGGCGTAAAGAAGCTTAAAACTGTTGAAAACAGTTTGTTTATGGGATTTTACGCCGAGAGATTCCCGTGATAAAGTGTGTTTAGTATTATGTCTGCTCCCCTTCAAAGGCTGCTTTTTGGATCCGTTCAGCCGATGCCTTTATTATGCTGCGAATCACTTTAGTACACGTTTGACAGTTTTGCAAGGACAAATCTCATGGACAAGACTAAGGTCAGGTATGCTATGTGGATTGCCCGCATTGAGTCGAAGCCGAAATATTCCCGATACGGTATTCATCAGTACTCGTAGAAGGGGAAAATCTCAGGCATTTCGGGAGATTTGGACATGAACGACTGTCTGCTCAACTACACTGCTGTTATTGTAAAGAAACATTTTAACGGGAATTGAGGTGAAAACGTGCACGAAAAAATGTTAGCCGTATGCAGCTTTGCGGGCGTATTAGGCGCAGCGATTGCCGAGGCTCTTGGAGGTTGGGACAATGCAGTGATAACTCTTATTGCGTTTATGGCAATAGATTTTGTTATGGGACTTATATGTGCATTGGTTTTCGGTAAGTCAAACAAGAGTGCTAATGGGGCGCTGTCCTCCTCTGCCTGCCGGAAGGGATTAATAAAGAAGATCTGCACTTTGCTGATAGTCGTTGTTGCTCAGCGAATAGATATTCTGACAGGTTCGGAGTACATAAGAAATGCTGTTGTGATAGCTTTCTGCGTTTCGGAGCTTATTAGTATATGCGAAAATGCCGGGCTTATGGGTATTCTTCCCGAAGGGGTGCAGAAGATCTTGAACAAGGCAATAGATGTATTGAAGAATAAGAACGATGAATAATAAGTGCCGCCTTGGGGAGAGTTTTCTCCTTGGGGCGGCTTTTTCGTGTCATATTTCCGCAATTTTGACTATATTATATAACTCACGGTAATAAAAGAAAACGCCCATTCTACGTTGTTTGCGTAAAATAGGCGTTTTTCATTTGGCGCAGAAAGAGGGATTTGAACCCTCGCGCCGGTTTCCCGACCTACTCCCTTAGCAGGGGAGCCCCTTCACCACTTGGGTATTTCTGCGAATGGTGAACTAACAAAACTATTCATTTAAAGGAAAAGTTGGCGGAGAGGAAGGGATTCGAACCCTTGTGCCTTGTGGGCAAACGGTTTTCAAGACCGCCTCGTTATGACCGCTTCGATACCTCTCCGTATTTCGTTTAACGGAAAATGCGGTTTTACTGCCCGCACAACGCTTTAACGACTTATTCATTTTACCATATAGAGAATTTTTTGTCAAGCATTTTTCGGAAATAATTATTTTTCGTCAGATTGCACAAATTTTACTTTCGATATAGTGTAATAAGTCAAGGATAATCAACCGAAGATATATAAAGGGCTGCTGCAACAAACGCTGCAGCAGCCCCGCTTTTATCCTAATGAAGCGTATCCGTTTTCCTTGAAATCGTAATATTTGAACGGCACAAAAAATCCCTTGTCGGAATGGCAGACGGGACAGCTTTGGGGTGCCATGGGACCCTTGTGGATATGACCGCAGTTCAGGCAGATCCACTCTGTCTTTTCATTGGTGTTTTCCGCCTTGAAAAGCAGTCCCCGTTCGATAAGGGAAGCAAATGTGCCGAAGCGGTCGCCGTGCACCTTTTCAATGGCGGCGATATTCTCGAAAGCCGAAGCTATCTGCAAAAAGCCCTCGTCCTTGGCAGTTTTGGCAAATGCGGGATAGACCGTTTCAAACTCCTCATACTCGTTATGTCGGGCAGATGTGAGAAGTTTCACGATGTCGTCGTAATTATCCACGGGATATGCGCCCTCTATGGCAATATTTTCGCCGTTTGACTGCCTCAGAAAGTTGTAAAAAATTTCGGCGTGTGCCTTCTCCTGGTCGGCGGTCAGCTT
This sequence comes from uncultured Ruminococcus sp., assembly GCA_945877315.1. Taxonomy (GTDB): domain Bacteria; phylum Bacillota; class Clostridia; order Oscillospirales; family Ruminococcaceae; genus UMGS1889. Next base: position 24,118 of record CAMCRP010000018.1, read on the forward strand.
GAACACACGGCTGAGAAACTCGTAATTTTGCTGTTTGGCTGCATTTGCCGCAAAGGTGTAGCGGTTTCTCGCCTGACTTTCCCCCGCAAATGCACGCATAAGATTTTCCTTTGTGATACTTGATGAAAATTCCATTTAAAGTATTCTCCTTTTTGAGTGATTTGCATTATTTTATCCCTTACGGCACAATTTATGCCCAAAATTTCGATTTTCTTTGAAAAAAATATTTGACAATTGAATGAAAAAGAGTTATAATAAGATAGTATGTAGACATTACAGCCGTATTATCGGCTTAAAACTAATAAAGGTGGATTTGATAAATGGGACTTTTTGATGGATTGTTCGGTTCTTACAGCAAAAGAGAACTAAATAAGATAGAGCCTATAAAGAACAAGGTTCTTGCCCTTGACGAGGAATATCAGGCTATGTCTGAAGAAACTCTTAAAGGACAGACAAAGGTACTGAAAGAAAGGCTGGCAAACGGCGAAACTCTCGACGACATTCTCCCCGAAGCGCTTGCTACGGTAAGAGAGGCTGCATGGAGAGTTCTGGGAAAGAAGCCCTTCCCCGTTCAGATAATCGGTGCTATTGTTCTTCATCAGGGACGTATCGCAGAAATGAAAACAGGTGAAGGTAAAACCCTCGTTGCCTGCTGTGCCGCTTACCTTAATTCGCTGGACGGCAAGGGCGTTCACGTTGTTACGGTTAATGACTATCTTGCAAAATCTCAGTCGGAGGAAATGGGTAAGGTTTTCCGCTATCTGGGACAGAGCATCGGCTGTATCCTCCACGGTCTGACCAACGACGAAAGACGCGAAGCATACGCCTGCGATATTACCTATGGTACAAACAACGAGTTTGGCTTTGACTATCTCCGTGACAACATGGTAATTTATAAGAAGGATATGGTTCAGAGAGGTCACAACTTTGCTATCGTGGACGAGGTTGACTCTATCCTTATCGACGAGGCGAGAACTCCCCTTATCATTTCCGGTCAGGGCGATAAATCCACTGAGCTTTACACTACCGTTGATAAATTCGTTAAGACCTTGAAGCCCCACTATGTAGTCGAAATGGACGACAAGGAGGATCAGGAGGAGCTTGCCGAGGACTGCGACTATATCGTTGACGAAAAGGCAAAGACCGCTACCATTACACGAAACGGCGTAAGAAAGGCTGAGAAGTACTTTAACGTCATTAACCTGATGGACGCAGAAAATATGACTCTGCTCCACCACATAAATCAGGCACTGAAAGCAAACGGCGTTATGAAGGCAGACATCGACTACGTTGTAAACGACGAAGGCGAGGTCATTATCGTTGACGAGTTTACGGGACGTTTGATGATAGGCAGACGCTTCAATGACGGTCTGCATCAGGCTATCGAAGCAAAGGAAGGCGTTAAGATCGCAAACGAATCCAAGACGCTGGCTACCGTAACCTTCCAGAACTTCTTCCGTCTTTACACAAAGCTGTCCGGTATGACAGGTACTGCTATGACCGAGGAGGACGAGTTCAGAGAGATCTACAAGCTGGACGTTGTGGAGATTCCCACAAACCGCCCCGTTCAGAGAATAGACCACCCCGACGTTGTTTACAAGACCGAAAAGGGCAAATTCAACGCCGCTATCGAGCAGATCATCGAGTGCCACGAAAAGGGTCAGCCCGTTCTTGTCGGTACGATCTCCATCGAAAAATCCGAGCTGCTGTCATCTATGCTGAAAAAGAGGGGCATCAAGCACGAAGTCCTGAACGCTAAGCAGCACGCAAAGGAAGCTGAGATAGTTGCTCAGGCAGGTAAGTTCGGAGCTGTTACCATCGCTACCAACATGGCAGGACGAGGAACCGATATTCTTCTGGGCGGTAATGCCGAATTTATGGCAAAGGCAGATATGCGCAAGGAGGGCATGGATGAGGACCTTATCAACGAGGCTATCAGCTATGCCGAAACCGAGGACCCGCAGATCCTTGCCGCCAGAGAGCATTACAGAGAGCTGTACAAGAAGCACAGTGAGGAGATAAAGGAAAAGGCTGACGAGGTAAGAGCAGCAGGCGGTCTGTTCATTCTGGGTACCGAAAGACACGAGTCCAGACGTATCGACAATCAGCTGCGAGGACGTGCGGGACGTCAGGGCGACGAGGGCGAAAGCCGCTTCTTCCTCTCCCTGGAGGACGACCTCATGCGTCTTTTCGGCGGCGACAGAATAACCACTATGATGGACACTCTCAACGTTGACGAGAATATGCCCATCGAAAGCAAGATGCTTACCAAGGTTATCGAATCCTCACAGAAAAAGGTTGAAGGACGCAACTTCAGCATAAGAAAGAACGTCCTCAACTACGACGATGTTATGTCCAAGCAGCGTGAGATAATCTACGGTCAGAGAGCTAAGGTGCTCGACGGCGAGGATATCCACGAGTACATCGTAAAGATGATAAAGGATCTTATTATCGAAAATGTCAACGCTTATATCCTTGACGACAGCGTTCAGGACGACTGGAACCTTGCGGGTCTGCGTGACCATTTTATGGGTCTGTTTACCATGCCCAACGATTTCCAGTACACTACCGCAGAACTCAGCGAGCTGAAAAAACAGGATATTATCAATATGCTGACAGAAAGAGCGCTGGATTTCTACGAAAAGAAGGAGCAGGCTATCGGCAGCGAGGTGCTCAGAGAGCTTGAGCGTGTTGTTCTGCTGAAAATAGTTGATACAAAGTGGATGAACCACATTGACGATATGGAGGAGCTCAAGCGCGGTATCGGTCTGAGAGCCTACGGTCAGAAGAACCCTGTTGTTGAGTACCGTTACGAAGGCTTTGAGATGTTCGACGCTATGATCGAAGCCATCAGAGAGGACACCGTAAGAATGCTCTTTACAATTCAGGTAAAGAAGGACGAGGCTCCTAAGAGAGAACAGGTTGCTAAGCCTCAGGAAACCGCTTCGGACGGCAGCTTTACCAACGAAAGACGTGTCAAGAAAGTAGGCAGAAACGATCCCTGCCCCTGCGGAAGCGGCAAGAAATACAAGAACTGCTGCGGAAGCGGACTGAAATGATTCTAATTCTGAAAGGATAATTTTTATGGCAATCGTTAAAGGCTTTAAGGGTCTGAGATACAATACCGAAAAGGGCGGCGACCTGAACACTCTGGTCTGCCCTCCCTATGACATTATTTCCGAGGAACAGCGTGAGAAATTTATCGAAAGCAACGAGCATAACATCATCAGGCTGGAACTTCCCGCAGGCGAAAATAAATACAGAGAAGCAGGCGTTACCCTTGAAAAATGGCTGGACGAAGGCATTCTCACCTACGACGATAAGGACAGCATCTATGTCTACGAAATGGTGTTTACCGCTTCGGGCAAGGTGAAGTCTGTCAAGGGCTTTGTTTCCCTTATTGAGCTGCGTGATTTTGCTGACGGCGTTGTTCTCCCCCACGAAGAAACTCTCTCCAAGGCAAAGGCTGACAGATTCAACCTTATGAGCGAAACCAACGCTAATTTCAGCCAGATATACTCCCTCTATATGGACGAGGACGGCTCCGTTTACAGACTTATCGACAGCTGTTCACAGGGCAAGCCGGATATGGAGGTTACGGATAATGACGGCACCGTTCACAAAATGTGGTGCGTATCCGACGAGAAGATCCTTTCCGAAATTACCGCGAAATTTGCGGATAAAAAGCTGTATATCGCAGACGGTCATCACCGTTACGAAACTGCTCTCAACTATCACAGACATCTTTGCGCAAACGGCGATGCAGTCCCCGGCGACCTGAGCGCATTTATCCCCTGTATGCTTGTTAATATGGAAAATGACGGTCTTGTGGTATTCCCCACTCACCGAATTGTCAGGGATATGCCCGAATTTGACGAGCAGAAGGTTTCCTGCGGTGCAAGCGATTATTTCGATATAAAGGTTGTAAAATCCTCTTCGGAAATGCAGGGTATGCTCACCGCTTACTATGACGAGGGCAGCAAGGCATTTGCTATGTACACAAAATCGGGCAATTTCACCGTTATGAAGCTTCGTGACGAAAATGCCGTAAAGGAGCTTATGCCCGAAATGTCCGATGCTTACTGCGGTCTGGACGTTTCCGTGCTGCACACCCTTATCCTCGAAAGAATTATGGGTATCGACAAGGAAAATATGGCAAATCAGAAAAATCTTACATATACAAGAAGCTTTGCGGAGGCTCTCGCAGCTGTCGATGACGGCAAGGCAAACTGCGCATTTATCCTCAATCCCACAAAGGTAAGGGAGATAAGAGATGTGGCTGCCGCTTCCGAAAAGATGCCGCAGAAGTCCACATATTTCTATCCCAAGCTTATTACGGGACTTGTTATGAACAAATTCAAGAGATAACTATTGTCAGAGGTGTTTTTTATGTTTACCGAGGAATGTAAAAAGGAGCTTACCGAACACATTATCCCCTTCTGGAACAAGCTGCGGGACAATGAATTCGGCGGATTTTACGGCTTTATGAACAATGACCTTGAGGTTGATAAAAAGGCTGACAAGGGCGTTATTCTAAATTCAAGAATACTTTGGTTCTATTCAAGCGCATATTTGACCGTAGGCGGCGAGGATAATCTTGACAATGCAAAACACGCTTACGAATTTCTGAAAAACTACTGCGTTGACCGTGAAAACGGCGGCGTTTACTGGATGATGAAGTATAACGGCGAGGTTTCCGACTCCATGAAGCACACCTATAATCAGGCGTTTGCTATTTATGCGCTGTCCGAATACTATCTTGCTTCAAAGGACAAGGACGCTTTAAAGCTTGCATTTGAGCTGTTTGACACGGTTGAAAGCAAGTGTACCGACGATATTGCATATATGGAAGCCTTTGACAGAAACTGGCAGCTTATCGATAATGACGCTCTCTCCGAAAACGGTCTGATGGCTGACAAGACCATGAACACCGTTCTTCACCTTATTGAGGGCTACACCGTTCTTCTGAAAGCAAGCGGGGATACCCGTGTTGCGGACAGGCTGGATTTCCTTCTCAGACTTGCAAAGGATAAAATATTCGACAGCGAGAACAACTGCCTTAAAGTGTTCTTTGATGTGAACCTGAATGTTATCGGAGATATTCACTCCTACGGTCACGACATTGAAGCTACATGGCTTATCGACCGTGCCTGTGAGGTTCTGGGAGATTCCGAGCTGGCTGCCGAATGGAAGGAAATTAACCTGAAAATTTCCGAAAATATCCGCAGCCTTGCACTGAAAAACGGTGCACTCAATAACGAACGTGAAAACAACAAGATCGACACAAAACGCGTTTGGTGGGTACAGGCAGAAGGTATCGTAGGATTCCTTAACGCTTATAAAAACAGCGGCGGAAGAAAGGAATTTCTCGATTCCGCAAAGACGCTTTGGACATGGGTCAAGGAAAAACAGATAGACAAACGCTGCGGCGAATGGTGGGGCGAAGTCGCAGAGGACGGCACACCTATGCAGACCGTTGATATGGTAAATCCCTGGAAATGTCCGTATCACAACGGCAGAATGTGCATGGAGGTTATCACAAGAAATATAACAGAATTCTGAGGGGGCGCCAATTTATGGCACTTATTAACGTAACCGAGCAGATCGTTGAAAAGAGAATGCAGGAGATACTTCCGACAATTAACTGCTGCAAATGCGAAAAATGCTACCTTGACATGATCGCAATTGCGCTGAACTATTTAAAACCCCAGTATGTCAACACGGAACAGGGTCAGCTTATCAAGCTTGCAGAAAATCTGTCCATGCAGAAAACCGTTGACATTGACATTGCCTGTGTAAAGGCGATAGACATTGTCAGCCGTTCTCCGAAGCACTAATGAAAACCGGGAGGCTGAATTTTGGATAAAGAACAGAATATAATTATCTCTCAGGCTTCCGACATAATTTCCGAGGTCAAAAAAGCCGTTATCGGCAAGGACGAAGTAATTCTTAAGGTGCTGCTGGCGATGATCTCGGGCGGTCATATACTGCTGGAGGACATTCCCGGTGTGGGCAAGACCACTATGGCGCTTGCGTTTTCAAAGGCACTTTCTCTGGACTACAAGCGTATGCAGTTCACCCCCGATGTGCTCCCCTCGGACGTTACAGGCTTTAACATTTTCAACAAGCAGACAGGACGGTTTGAGTACAAGGAGGGTGCGGCAATATGCAGCCTGTTCCTTGCGGACGAAATAAACCGTACCTCCAGCAAAACTCAGTCGGCTCTGCTGGAGCTGATGGAGGAAGGCAGCGTTACGGTGGACGGCGTTACAAGACCCCTCCCAAAGCCGTATATCGTCATTGCCACGGAAAATCCCATAGGCTCGGTGGGAACGCAGCAGCTTCCCGAATCACAGCTGGACAGATTTATCGTCCGCCTTTCCATGGGCTATCCCGACAAAAACAGCGAGATAAGCATACTCAAAGCCCGTTCGGAAAGCGAGCCTGCCGCAAGTGTACGCAGAATAGTTTCCTCGGAGGATATTCTTCGTATGCAGGAGGCGGCTAAAAAAATCTATGTTGACGACAAGGTTTACGATTATATGGTAAGGCTTGTGTCGGCAACGAGGGAGCACCCGCTTATTCGTCTGGGAATAAGTCCCAGAGGTACCGTTGCGCTGGCGGCAATGACAAGGGCTGTTGCGCTTTTGCGGGGCAGGGATTTTGCTGTTCCCGATGATGTCAGATATATTTTCAAGGACGTGTGCTGTCACCGCCTTGTTATGTCACCCAAAAGCAAGCTGAACGGCGAAACTGCCGCTTCGGTAATTGATTCAATTGCCGCATCGGTTTCAGCCGAATAAATCAATAAAAAGCACACCGTTATCAGGAGAGTGTTATAATACAAATGCAGAAGATATTATGCGGCAGCAAAACTGCTGTTGTTACGGCTCTGGCACTTATATTTTCAATGCTTCTTTCTTTGCGGACGGATGCCGTGACCTTTACCCCAAATTTTACCGTTGAAAGCGATGCTGCATACCTTGTCAATCTGGACAAGGATCTGACGCTTTACGAAAAAAATGCGGACAAGCGGTGCTATCCTGCGTCGCTTACCAAAATAATGACGGCTATTGTGGTGCTGGAAAATGTCCCCGATCTGGACAATACCTACGTCGAAGCCCCGCTGGTGGTGTTTGACGAGCTTTATATGACAGGTGCGTCCACAGCGGATTATTCCAGAGGAGAAATAGCTTCCGTAAATGACCTTATGCACGCTATGCTCATGGCATCTGCCTGTGAAGCGGCAGGAACGCTTGCCTATCACGTAGGCGGAGAAAGCATTCCCAACTTCATTGACATGATGAACACCAAAGCACAGGAGCTGGGCTGCACGGGGACACATTTTACAAATCCCCACGGTCTGTTTGACCCCGATCAGTACACCACGGCAAGAGATATGGCGGTCATTACTCAGTATGCTATTGAGAATTATCCCAAATTTATGGAGATCGCATCTACTGTTGAATATCAGCTCTCCCCTACCAACAAGCGTCCCGACGGGGCAACGGTGTATCACACTAACAGTATGCTGAAATCCTCCAGCGATTTCTATTATCCCTATGCAAAGGGTATCAAAACGGGTACTCTCGATGAATCGGGACGAAATCTCATTACCATGGCAAGCTGCGACGGCAACAACTACTTGTTGGTAACTATGGGCGCACCCATGACTCTGGAGGACGGCACTAAGGCAAATTTTCAGTACAGCGACCACAAAAACATCTATGAGTGGGCGTTCAATACCTTTGAGTATATGAACATCATGAGGACAGACGAAGCTGTTTCCGAGGTTTCCGTCAGATTCGGTCAGGACAAGGACTATGTGAGCGTTTGCCCCAAGGACCCCTACTCCACCCTATGGCCAAACACCTATGACACAGCCAACATCTACAGAAAGATCACCAAGGAAGAGGTAGTTCAGGCACCCGTTCACAAGGGCGATAAGCTGGGTACTATCGAGCTGCAGCTGTCGGGACAGACACTGTTCACCACCGACCTTGTGGCAATGGACGACGTGGAGATCTCCATGCTGGATTACAACATCGATCTGGCAAAGAAGTTCACAAAATCCTCCATGTTCAAGATCGCCATAGCAGGTGCTGTTGTTCTGGTACTGCTTTACGTCATCATCTACATTTCAACGGGACGCAAAAAGAAACGCCGCATCAAGCGTGTAAACAAGAGCAGACGCTTTTAAAAAGGGAAAAAGCCCGCCGACCTAAGATCAACGGGCTTATGCAGTAAAAATTTTACCGTCGAAACGGACGGATAAGAAAGGATCGATAAAGATGAAAGAACTTCCAAACGAAATGGAAAGAAATCTCAGGGCGCTCATCAAGTCAAAATACAGAAGCGTGAGGGAATTCGCCGCAAAGGCAGAGATACCATACACAACTGTTGCGACTATCCTCAACAGAGGAATCCTCAACTCCACTGTCAGCAATGTTATCAAGATCTGCAATGCACTTAACCTTGATATACATATGCTTACCAAAGGCGAGCTGGTAGAGGCTGCTCCCGAAAACCCCGAGGATCGCCAGTATGACAAGGAAACTATCAAGGTTGCCAACGCCTATATGAAGGCAACTTCTGATAATAAGTTTGTTGTTAGACACGTCCTTAATCTTGACTGATCCTGCAAACCCACATTTGCAGGATCAGACCTCTCACCCCCGCCATTGGCGGGGGATTTTTTGCGGGAAACTCCCGACAATATAAAGAATACCACAGATTCTGTTAATTGTCAAATATATATGACAAAATGTGGCGATATTCGGCAGAAATAGTTATAATTCGACAGAATTCGACAAAAAAATTCGAAAAAATCATAGTTGCAGTATCGGAAATAATGTGGTATAATATCAAAAAAACAGATAAAGAACGGAGATATGAAAATGAAAATTATACTTGCTTCGGCGTCCCCCAGACGGCAGGAGCTTATGAAGATTGTTTGCGGGTCGTTTAAAACAGTCCCCGCGGATATTGATGAAAGCATCGGCGACGGCGTTTTGCCTATGGACGCTGCGGAGCTTCTTGCACGGAAAAAGGCGGAGAAGGTTTCCGAGGACTATAAAAATGCCGTCGTTATCGGCTGCGATACGGCGGTCATTGTTGATGATATTATGCTGGGAAAGCCCCTTGATGACAGCGACGCTTACAAAATGCTCTCCCTCCTGTCGGGCAGAAAGCACAAGGTGGTCACGGGTGTCTGCCTGAAATACGGCGAGCTGGAGGAAAGCTTCTCGTCTGTTTCCGAGGTGGAATTTTACCCCCTCACCGACGAGGAGATAAACAAATATGTGGAAACGGGCGAACCCAAGGATAAGGCGGGCGCATACGGCATACAGGGCGAAGGCAGCCTGCTTGTCAAGGGTATCTGCGGCGATTTCTTCAATATCGTGGGACTTCCCGCCGCCCGTCTGAAACGTGAGCTTGCGGATTTCATCAAAAAAATCGAGGAAAATTCGGAGGATTAACCGCCAGTTTTCCTATAAGTCAATATTTCAAAGGATACCTCCGTGTCGAGGGAAACGAGTGCTTCCAGCCGCTTGTGACCCTCCTCGGAGGTTTTGTAATAGTAGGGCGTCATAGAAAACAGGGAGCGGATGTCCTCGGCATTGTCAAGGGAGATGGTGTAGGACAGCTTCTCAGTTCCTATAAAATCAAAGCCGTCAAGGGTGTAGTCCTTTACCTCGTTTAGATAGGGCTTGTCGTAGACGGCTTTTTTCAGCCCCCAAAGATGACGCTCCCCGGGAATTGCCATTACCATAATACCGCCTTTTTTCAAAACACGCAGAAATTCTTCTCCGCAATAAGGCGCAAAAAGCGTTGCCAGAATGTCGCAGGAACCGTCCCCGAAGGGCAGATGAAAAATGCTTGCGGCGGCAAAGGAAATGCCTTTGTAACGCTTTGCGGCAGCGTTTACGGCGTTTTTGGAGATGTCTATGCCGAAAATGTCCGCGGATTTTACGTCAGACGCAAGACGTTCGGCAATTATTCCCGTGTAATACCCCTCTCCGCAGCCTGCGTCAAGAACAGTACAGTCGTTTTCGGAATATTTTCGGACGGTTTCCGCAAATGCGTCGGCAAGGGGCTTGTAGTATCCCTTTGAAAGAAAGCTGCGGCGGGCGTTTACCATAAGCTTGTTATCCCCGGGCAGCTTGGAATTCATCATATCGGAGAGAAGAAGATTTACATATCCCGAGGCTGCAAGGTCGTAGCAGTGGTTTTTGGGGCATTTCAAAGAGTTCCCGTTTTTAGCCAAAATTTCCCCGCATTTCGGGCAGATAAATCCGTTTGACATTTGAATCATTCCTTTTATATGAGTTGTAAGTTATTATAGCATAAAAATTTCCCACAATAGCGTATTAAATCTGAACATTTAGAAAAAAAGTTTGATAAATTCTTGACAAACTGCCTGTAACAATGTAAAATATATAGTGGAAGACGTATTTTCAAAGGTGAAAGTGTCGGAAGGCGTAAGCTTTTCCGAATTCCTTGAAGATGCGTCAATTTACTATTGAAAGGATTGTTTGAAATGGGTTTGACTCTCACAGAAAAAATCTTGAAAGCGCACCTTGTTGACGGTGAATTTGTAAAGGGACAGGAGATCGGTATCCGTATCGACCAGACTCTTACACAGGACGCAACGGGCACAATGGCATATCTTGAATACGAGGCTATGGGAGTTCCCAGAGTTAAAACGGAGCGTTCCGTTGCATATATTGACCACAATACTCTTCAGTCGGGCTTTGAGAACGCAGATGACCACCGTTTTATCGGCAGCGTTGCAAAGAAGCACGGCATTTACTTCTCCCGCCCCGGTAACGGTATCTGCCATCAGGTACATCTGGAAAGATTCGGCGTTCCCGGAAAGACACTTATCGGCTCTGACAGCCACACACCCACAGGCGGCGGTATCGGTATGATTGCTATCGGTGCAGGCGGTCTGGACGTTGCTGTTGCAATGGGCGGCGGTGCTTACTACATCACATATCCCAAGGTCGTTAAGGTAAATCTTACAGGCAAGCTTCGCCCTTGGGTCGCTGCTAAGGACGTTATCCTTGAAGTTCTCAAAAGACTGTCCGTTAAGGGCGGCGTTGGCAAGGTAATTGAGTACTGCGGCGAGGGCGTTAAGACGCTTTCCGTTCCCGAAAGAGCTACTATCACCAACATGGGCGCAGAGCTTGGCGCAACTACATCTATCTTCCCCTCTGATGAGATAACAAAGCAGTTCCTTAAAGCACAGCAGCGTGAAGAGGTTTGGACAGAGCTTTCCGCAGACCCCGATGCTGTTTACGATGAAGTAGTTGAGATAAATCTCTCCGAGCTGGTTCCTCTGGCTGCCTGTCCTCATTCTCCCGACAATGTTAAGACGGTTGAGGAAATCGGAAATCTCAAGATAGATCAGGTATGTATCGGCTCCTGCACAAACTCCTCTCTCATGGATATGCTGAAGGTTGCTCACATCTTAAAGGGTAAGACCGTTCACCCCGATGTTTCCCTGTCTATTGCACCGGGTTCAAAGCAGGTGCTGAATATGCTTGCTCAGAACGGCGCACTGTCTGTTCTCATTGAAGCAGGCGCAAGAATCCTTGAATCCGCATGCGGTCCCTGCATCGGTATGGGACAGTCCCCCAACTCTAAAGGTATCTCCCTGAGAACCTTCAACAGAAACTTCGAGGGACGCTCAGGCACTAAGGACGGTCAGATCTACCTTGTATCTCCCGAAATGGCTGCCGCTTCCGCTATTACAGGCGTTCTCACCGACCCGAGAACTCTCGGCGATATGCCCGAATTCAAGCTGCCCGAGGTATTCTCCATTAACGATAATATGATCGTTCCCCCCGCTCCCGTTGAGGAAATGGATAAGGTTGAGATCCTCAGAGGTCCCAACATCAAGCCCTTCCCCGAAACTGCTCCTCTTATGGAAACTATCGAAGCAGGCGTTTCCTTAAAGGTTGGCGACAACATCACCACAGACCACATTATGCCCGCAGGCGCAAAGATCCTGCCTCTGCGCTCCAATATCCCCGCAATTTCTCAGCACTGCTTTGCTGTTTGCGATGAAAAATTCCCCGCAAGAGCAAAGGAAATGGGCAAGTCGATCATCGTTGGCGGCTCCAACTACGGTCAGGGTTCCTCCCGTGAGCATGCTGCACTTGCTCCTCTCTATCTGGGAGTTAAGGCTGTTCTGGTCAAGTCATTTGCTAGAATCCATCGTGCTAACCTTATTAATGCGGGTATCCTTCCCCTTACCTTCGTGAACGAGTCCGATTACGACTCTATCGCACAGGGCGACGTTCTCGTCCTGGCTGACGTAAGAAAGGCTGTTTCCGAGGGCAAGAGCGAGCTTACCGTTGTAAACAAGACAAGCGGCAAGGAAATTCCCGTTCTCTGCGAGCTTTCGGGACGTACAAAGGATATTATGCTTGCAGGCGGTCTGCTTGACTATACAAGAGAATCTCTGAAATAATACAGACATTTAGGAGGGCATTATGAGCTATTTGGAAATGCTTTTGAGAAGAAGACATCACAGAAATTCCCACGCCGACCCAAAGATCGCTATTCCGCTTTTTCTTGCTATCGGTGCGGTCATACTGTTCGATAGAATGGTGAAAAAATACGCACCCGATATGAACGAGAAGCTCAAAAATGCCCTCGCCGTTGTAATAGCCGTGGCAGTTGTTCTGCTGTGTATTCTCATTATGGGCGCAGGCAGCTCCGAATGAAGCTGCGGGGATACGGAAGAATTTCTCCCGGCACAGGATACTGCGTAATAACAGCATTTCTTGCGGTAAGAGCCGTAACTGAAATTTTCCCGAGAAGCTTGGAAATGTCCAAAGCATCGCTTATACTGCTTGTGGTCACACTTCTCATTGCTGTGACTGCAGGAGTATTATGCGGAAATAAGCTGTGGAAAATCATAAAAGGTTTCTGCGAAAAGCGTTTCCAAAACGGTGAAAGAATAGCGGAGATATCGGAGCTTGTGCTTGTATTGGCTGTGTTTTCCGTTATGATGATTTTCCGAATATAGCCTATAAGTAGCACTTATATTTATGATGATACTGTGAGCTGAACACATAACTAAACTCAGCAATCTAATTTTTGGAGGTATATAAAAATGTCCGAGAAAATTAAAATGTCCACACCCCTTGTTGAAATGGACGGAGATGAAATGACACGAATCATCTGGAAGATGATAAAGGATATCCTTATCTGTCCCTACGTTGAGCTCAACAGCGAGTATTACGACCTGGGTCTTGTTCACAGAAACGAAACCAACGATCAGGTAACCATTGATTCCGCAGAAGCCACAAAGAAGTACGGCGTTGCTGTTAAGTGTGCAACTATCACCCCCAACGCTCAGAGAATGACCGAGTACGATCTGAAGGAAATGTGGAAGTCCCCCAACGGTACTATCAGAGCTATCCTTGACGGTACAGTTTTCAGAGCACCTATTATCGTTAAGGGAATCACTCCCCTGCTCCCCACCTGGACAAAGCCTATCACCATTGCCCGTCACGCTTACGGCGATGTTTACAAGAACACCGAAATGAGAGTTCCCGACGGAGCAAAGGCTGAGCTTGTTGTTACCGACAAGGACGGCAACGAAACAAGAGAGCTTATCCACACCTTCAAGGGTTCGGACGGTATTATCCAGGGTCTGCACAATATTGACAAGTCCATTGCCAGCTTTGCAAAGGCTTGCTTCAACTTCGCTCTTGATACCAAGCAGGATCTGTGGTTCGCTACTAAGGACACCATTTCCAAGAAATACGACCACCGTTTCAAGGACATTTTCGCAGAGATCTACGAGAACGAGTACAAGGATAAGTTTGAAGCTGCGGGAATCGAATATTTCTACACCCTTATCGACGACGCCGTTGCAAGAGTTGTACGTTCCAACGGCGGCTATATCTGGGCTTGCAAGAACTATGACGGCGACGTTATGTCCGATATGGTTGCGACCGCTTTCGGAAGCCTGGGCATGATGACCTCCGTTCTGGTATCTCCCGACGGCGTTTACGAGTATGAAGCTGCTCACGGCACCGTTACCCGCCACTACTACAAGCATCTCAAGGGCGAGGAAACCTCCACAAACTCCGTTGCTACTATCTTCGCATGGACAGGTGCTCTCAAGAAGAGAGGCGAGCTGGACGGCAACAAGGCTCTCTCCGATTTCGCTGAGAAGCTGGAAAAGGCTACCGTTCAGACCATTGAGGAAGGCGTTATGACAGGCGACCTTTATGTGCTCTCTCACCTTGAGGACAAGAAGAAGGTCAACACAGAGGACTTCCTGCTGGAGATCAACAAGCGTCTTGCCGCAATGATGTAATAAAATGCCTAAGAAAAGTGAAATTTCCTCATCGGTAATAAAGCGGCTGCCGAGATACTACCGCTTTACCGATGAGCTGATAAAGCAAGGCTACACACGCATTTCATCTCAGGAATTATCGAAAAAAATGTCCCTGACGGCATCTCAGATACGGCAGGATCTAAACTGCTTCGGCGGCTTCGGTCAGCAGGGCTACGGCTATAATCTGGTAGAGCTGCACAGCGAGATAGGCAAGATCTTGGGCGTTGACAGGCACTTTGAAACGGTGCTTATCGGTGCGGGAAATCTGGGAAAGGCTATCGCCCTGCATATGAATTTTGAGAAAAAGGGCTGCCATCTTGCGGCTATCTTCGACAGTGACCCCGAAAAGTCGGGCGAGATAATCTCGGGACTTTCCGTAAATCCCATGGTTAAGCTGGAGGAGATTTGTGCGGAAATAAAGCCCGCTATTGCCGTTCTCTGCATACCGAAATCCGCAGCGCAGGAGCTTGCAGACAGGCTTGTAAACCTCGGTATCAAGGGCTTCTGGAATTTCAGCCACTATGACCTAAAGCTTGATTACAGCAATATTGTAGTGGAAAATGTCCATCTGGGTGACAGTCTGCTGACGCTTACCTACGGCGTTTCCGATATGACTGATAAATAGCAAAACCCCGTGTTTCACGCAGAACACGGGGTTTATTTTATCCTATGGGATCAATGGCAAGCCTTCCGAGATTTGAAAGGATAAGCTGCTGTGCGGTTTTGTTTATTCTCAGACTGAGGTACGGTGTTCCGTTCTGAGATATGACCTCCTCAAAGACTATTCCGTTTTGGTCGGAAATATCGGTGGGGAGATAGACAGTTTTGTTTTCCTCGTTCTTTTCCCGTCTGACGATACCAAGACCGATAAACAGCCCGTACACCGCCGAAGCCGCCTTTGTAATGGATATTTCCGAATCAGCTTCATCGGAAATACGCAGAATAAACTCGGAAATTGTGATATTTTCATCGTAAACGGAAAGCTTTTCTCTTGCAAAATACAGCCTTGCAAACTCATATTGAAGCTCCTTGAAAGTACTCAGACTGCGCTCACTAAGCCCCTTTGAATAGACGCAGTCCGCAGCGCACTTCTCCGCTCCTACGCTCTCTTCAAGCTTTCTGAGAAGCTGACGCTTTTCATTATCCGATACAGCATCGACCATTTCAGCGGGTTCGTCCGCATCGTTCAGATAGTCGGTTATGACCTGCAAAAAGCGTTTTCCGAACTGATCCAGCTTTTTCTCGCCGATACCGGGGACGTTCAGCATTTCACCGAGGCTTTTCGGCTGAATTTTGCAGATACCGATAAGCGTTGCATTGGAGAAAACCACATAAGGCGGCACTCTAAGCTCATTTGCTATCTTAGTACGCTCGGCTTTCAGAAGCCGCATAAGCTTTTCGTCCACCGCATATTCCTTAGAGGGCGCAGCTGACTTGCTTGTGTGCTCCTTCCCCGCAGAAATCTTGTCCTTCGGTATCATTACCTCAAATTTTTCCCTATTTTTCAGAAAACTCATACCCTTTGCAGTAACCGAAAGTATCTTGTACTCGTCGGGCGAAACGGCAATAAATCCGCTATCCTCCAGCAGCGAGAAATAATAGTTTACGGTATCTCGGGGAACATTTTTCATCAGCCCGAAAACCGAAAGCTTGTCAAACTCCCTGTCGGTTATCTTCTGCGAACGTGAACCTCTCAGCACGTCCTTGTTCAATGCCGCACCGAAACGCTGTCCCGTTCGGCAGATACAGGAAAGTATCATTTGTGCGGGAATCGTCAGGTCGGATTTTTCCATATCACCCGAGCAATTGGAGCAGTTTCCGCAGTTATCGGGTGCTTCTTCACCGAAATAGTTCAGTATGTACCGCCGCAGACATTTCGGTGTGCCTGCATAATCCGCCATAACATTCAGCCGCTTCAAGGCACGTTCGTAAACCGTCTGTGCTTCCTCGGGGGTAAGCTCGGGATTTATGTCCCTTGACGATTCTATCAGATATTTCGCCGTCATTATGTCCTGGGGCGTAAAAAGCATAACACATTCGGCAGGCGAACCGTCACGTCCCGCACGTCCAGCCTCCTGATAATAGCTTTCAATATCCTTGGGCATATTGTAATGGACAACGTAGGCAACATCGGACTTGTCGATACCCATTCCAAAGGCATTAGTTGCAACGATTATCCGTATTCTGTCGTAAATAAAGTCCTCCTGGGACTGCCTGCGCTCCGCATCGCTCAGACCCGCATGATACCTTGCCGCAGAATATCCGTCCTTTTGAAGCCGTTCGCAGACCTCCTCAACATTCTTTCGGGAACTGCAATAAACGATTCCGCAGCTGTCGGGATAACGGGAAATTATCTCCCGAAGCTCGTCATATTTCTGTGACGGACGGGCATTTCGCACCTCAAATCGGAGATTTTTCCTGTCAAAGCCCGTGGTGAGGCAGAACGGTTCATGCAGCCGAAGTGCGGAAATAACGTCCCGCTTGACAATATCCGTAGCAGTCGCCGTAAACGCCGCCACCGTGGGACGTTTCGGCAGCTTGTCAATGAAATCCGCAATTTTCAGATAGCCGGGGCGAAAATCCTGTCCCCACTGAGAAACGCAGTGCGCCTCGTCCACAGTCACAAGGGTAATATTCAGATGTGAACAAGCCTCCAGAAAGCTGGGCATTTCCAGACGCTCGGGGGCGACGTAGATGATTTTGTACATACCCTGACGCATATTCCCCTCTGCCCTGTTCATCTGGGCAAAGGTCAGTGAGCTGTTGAGAAATGCCGCCCTTATACCCGACTGAACAAGTGCCGTGACCTGATCCTTCATGAGAGAGATAAGCGGCGAAATCACGATAGAAACGCCCTCCGACATAAGCGCAGGCAGCTGATAGCAGATGGATTTTCCCGCACCCGTGGGCATTACCGCCATAACGTCCCGCCCCGACAGGATAGCGTCGATTATCTGCTCCTGACCCTCACGGAAGGAGTCATATCCGAAGTAGGTTTTCAGAGCGGCAAGCTTTTGATTTTCTTCCATATTTATACCCCATTACACTCTGCATTTCACAAATCTGTAAACAAATTTCCCGAATGCAGACCTTTCCTTGTAAATGTTCATAGCAGCATTTTCCACCGCAGATACAGCCGAGGCAAGCTCATGTGCCGTCAGACCGTCCCTTGAATAGCCTGCTTTCAGGACTGCTTCGGTGATTTTCTCCGCCGCACCGTCAAGCTGAGGATATTCACCGTCAAGGTGTTTGGCTGCCTTTTCGGAGATGTGCTTTTCGGAAATGTGAACTCCTAAGTCCCCAAGAAGCTTTCGGAAATATCTCTCTGCCGACCGAATACCCTTGCCGTCCTTGATAAGGTCAAATCTGCGTTTTCTTACCAATTTAACAAGGTAATATCTCCCGAAAAATACGGCGGGAACGGCAAGAACTATGCCAACCATAATAAGCAGCGTTTTCAATTGGATAAGTGCCTTTCCTCCGCTGCCGTTTTCCGTGCCGATAAGCGGACGGGGCTCGGACACCTTTGTTTCGGCAGAGGGCTTTTGCGTCACGGCGGGCTTTGCGGGAGTTGTGACGGTCACCTGCGTTTCGGTTTGAACAGTTGTGGTTTCCGTCTGAGCAGTTTCCGTGACCATACCGTCCACATATGACGGATTATAGCCCTTTGTGGCTTCAATGGGGTACCAGCCGAAGCCGTCCACGTATATCTCCGCCCAGGCGTGTGCCCTGTCGTCAAGGACGGTAACGCTGTCACGGCTGCCAAGCCTTGCGGCGGGAGAATAGTCCTCGGGCTTGATAATAAATCCCTCGCAGTAACGTGCAGGAATACCCATATATCTTGCCAGCAGAACGGCGGCTGTGGCGTAATGTGTGCAGCTGCCCTTTTTGTTTGTCAGCAGGAAATATTCGGCAAAATCCTCTCCCTCGGGCGTTTTTCCCGCAGACAGACTGTACTCTGTATTATCGTTCAGATAGCCGATAATCCAGTTTATGACCATACCTCTGTAATAATAATTGTCGGGAGTCAAATCCATACTTGTAAAAGTATCATCGAAAACTATCTCCCCCGCCTTGAAATCATCGGGCAGGTCAAGATAGGTGTCGTGAACAAATTCACGATATGCAAGCTCGTCATCATACCACGGATTTTTCACGGAAACAAGGGAACCGTCCTTTTCCGCATAGATAAATTTCGGATATTCCACGACCCCGTCCCAAGGCAAATATCCCGAAAATTTCGATAAAAAATGTGCCCTCCTATAAACCGAATTCACCGCCGAACCGCTGTACTCACGCTTTCCGCCCGATGAATAGGAGCCGTCCAGAATGGGCGTAACATTTGCGTCCCGCTTGAGATTTGAGTATGGAAGATAGGCATACTTTTTCATTGCCCCGAGATTTTTCACGGTGTAATCGTAAATGCCGTCGCTTATCATTGTTGTGTAGAAAACATTTTCCGTTATCTGCGGGAAATACCCTTCGGAAAATCCCGCCGAAAGACTGTTATATTTTGCCGTCTGTTCGGCGTCAAAGGGCTCCCAGCTGTCCCCCGTGTAATTTGTCCCCGTGAAGCCTTTCAGATAGACAGTGTCCTTCTGCTTCACAAGAGAAACCTCCAGCACGGGAACGTGTGCGTATTCCACCGTGTCAAACCGTCCCAGCTTACCCTCATTAATACCGCCAATCTTTGAGCTTTTCAGACCGAGAGCCTCGGAAACGTCCTCGAAAAACATTTCGGGAGTGGTGTTATTAACATAATCGGCAAATTTTGTGCGCATATCATCGGTCTTTTCCGAACGCTGAAATCCCGACATATCCAGCCAAAGCCTTGCCGCCGAAAAGCTTAGGATCATTGCCAAACAGCCCGCACAGGTGCACTGAAGCAGTGACTTTCGCACCTTAACGTCCTCCGACTTACGCCTGAAGGAAAATCCGGGAAGCTCGGACGCCGCCGCACCTGCCCACACGGAAATAAGCAGCACAAAGCAAAGTCTGTCAGGCACCAGACCGAAATACAGCACCGTTTCCGCAGGGGCAAAGGTAGCAAAAAACAGCAGTATCAGGTTCGGCGACGGTATCATGGAGGCGCAGACAACAGCGGCAATTATCGCCGTGCAGAAACCAATAAACAGCTCCTCACAGCCCTTTAGCGGGATATTTTCGGGTATCTCGTAAAACGTTCTGTTAGCATAATCGTAATTGACAACGGAAACATATTTGTTCGCCGCCGACATATATCCGTAAATCAGCTTTTCAAACCGCTCAATGCAGAAATATCCGCCGAAAATAACGGTCGCCGCCGCAGCACCCAAACCCGCAAACAGCCCCGCCTTCCCCTTTAACAAAGATACGGCAAGGAACAGCCCGCAGACCGCAGCGGCAGTCAAAGCAGCCGTCCCGAACAGCCTGTTCAGACCAACAGCAGTCAGAAAGCAGCCAACAGAAGCGATCGTCCCCGCATATGCAAGCAGCAGCCGAATTGTAGACTGAAACACTCTGTCCGAAATGCGGGGCGATGAAATTTCCGTCCCCGTTTCGACGGTTATACCGCAGGCTGAGGACCCTCGCCTGAATTTATTTCTCATGGATTTCCTCCGAAATGACAATTATCTCCGTATTTTCGGGAATTTCGATATTCTCCGCAGCCAAACTAGAGGTGAGTATCAGCAAACAACCCATCGTCCTTTCACCTAAGACAGACGCTATTTGTGAGATACGTTCCCCGTCCTCAGAAGCGGTCACAGCGCACAGTGGACAGTCTGCGGGAATATCCGAAAGCAGCTCGGCAAAGCTGTCGGCACGGGGCTTTCCCATCTCCGAATAAAGCTCGAAAAGTGCGGAATAGAAGCTTTCCTCGTCGCTGACAATGCGGTTGTTTTCCTCCGAAAAATACAGCACAAAGCATGTTCCGTCCTCCAAAAATGCCGCCGAAGCCGAACAAAGTGCGCATAGCATACGGTCACATTCGGCAAGACGTTTTTCCGTATCTCCCGAAAAAAAGCTGTCCGCACAAAGGGACAGGCGCTTGTCCGCAGGCTGAGAAAGCTCACGGACAAGCAGATTTTCGTAACGTGCGCTTAGCTTGTGAAGAATTCGGTTCTGCGGGTCGCCGTCACGGTATTCCCGAATTTCAAAAATTTCCGAGGGATCGTCCCCGCTGACGGAAACGGAAAGCTCTGCGCTGTCCGAAGGATATTCCGCATGATTTTCCGAAATTTCATCAATGGGATAAAGCTTCGGCAGAACACAAATACTGACAGGCTTACCCAATCTTCTTTTTATCTTAAAAAGTCTGAACAGATCGTGAAAAACCGCATATTCGGGAGTAAAAATAATGTTCCCGCAATGCTCCGACCTAACCGCCGCCGACGCACCGCCCGAACCAAAAGCAGGCAGCGCAACAACAGCCGACAGACGCTTTTCGCCCCCGCCGAAGCTGTTTTTCACGGAAAAACACAGCGTGACCGACTGGGCAGGCAAAAAGGATCTGTTTTTCACCCACACCCGAAAACGGATAATGCTGCCCCTTTCGCAGACCCCCGATGTGTTTTCGCAGACTGTCCCCAGCCTTGCCGAAAATGCCGTTATCAGGAGCATTATCAGCGAAACAAGCGGAAAGATGATCACCGCAGCAAAGGTCAGCAGCGACAGAGTGTCCCGATAAAGAACGTAAAACAGCCAGCAGCCCAGCAGAAGTATCAGATAGAGAACTCTCATAAGCGGCAGACAAACTCCTTATTTTCCTCGGAAAGGTACTTTTTCAGCGGACATTCGGCGCATTTCGGATTTCTTGCACGGCAGTAGTCACGTCCGAAAATAACCATTCTATGGCAAAAATCGGAGGACTTTTCGGGCGGGATAAGCTTACGAAGCTCCTCCTCAACCTTGGGTGGCTCGGTCTTGTCGGTAAGCCTTAGCCGTCCGCAGATACGTATAAAATGCGTATCGGTAACAATGGCGGGGAGATGGTGCACGTCCCCCATTATAAGGTTTGCGGTCTTTCGTCCGATACCCGGAAGAGTTGTCAGCTCCTCAATAGTTTTGGGGATTTCACCGCCGTAACGCTCGGAAAGTGCCTTCATCATTCCCACAATGCTTTCCGCCTTTGTCTTGTAAAGCCCGCAGGGACGGACAATTTCCGCAACCTCGTCAACATTTGCATTTGCAAAATCCTCGATAGACGTGTAACGGGCAAACAGCTCCTTTGTGACCACATTCACCCGCTCATCGGTGCATTGTGCGGACAGTCTGCCCGCTATCATCAGCTCATAGGGCTTGCTGTAAATCAGCGAACATCTCGCATCGGGATAGATGCTTTCCAGCCCCGAAACAGCCGCCAGCGCACGCTGCTTCTTAGTCATTTTTGCCCCTCCGTTTCAGAATTTCGTTGTTGGCAGCCTCTAAGACCGCCTTGTCCTGCGGGTAATTAAGCTTTGCCATTGCGTCCTCGTAATTCAGTACCCAATGTGCGCCCAACTCTTCCTCCTGTATTTTCAGAGAATCTCCCCCGTACTGTCCAACGAAATAGACGCAGTTTTTGCGAATACCGTTTGGCAGCGTAAACGAGTAGGCAAAGCGAAAGCCCTCCCACGGTTCAACATTCAGACCCGTTTCCTCCAGAACCTCTCGAATGGCAGTTTCCCGCTCGGTTTCATTAAGCTCAATATGACCCTTAGGAAAGCCGATGTGACCACTGTCCGCATTCTGAACAAGGAGGAACTTAACCTCACCATTTTCCTCGGTAAAGCAGACAGTTCCGCAGGTCTTTTCGTACAGGCAGACAGCCTCCGTGTGATAGAATTGCTCCTGAAAATAGGTTTCTCTGAGCATATAAGGCTCGTAAAGAAGGTGCTTGTCCATGGTATCGCCTTCAAGATATTCCTCGGGGACTGCACACCATTTGTCCTCGTTGTCATCGCTTCTGAGAAGCACTCCCACAATAACGCCCCGACAGCTTTCGGCGGGCGTATTGCAGCCAAGCATATACACGTCCTGACACTCTCCGTCACCTGCCACAAGCCCTTCCACATATCCGTAATTTATGGGATAGATAATATCCTCATGCTTTGGGTGGACAGTCCCCGCAGGTCTGTCAATGGTAATGTTGAATACCCTTCCGATATAGGAAAGGTCGCCTTTTTTTATTTGTACAGATACAGACATTTTAATTTCCTCCCAATCAGACGGGTTCTATACCCGAAATTATTGTAAGCAGCATAATTGCCATAAATATCCACACGGGGACGCTTGAAAAGAAGATAGGAACGTCCCTTCTGCGGTGATATTCCGTCCTCTCGGGCAATCTGTCCATACCCGATTTCTTTTCCCATTTAAGGAAGATAACAGCGCAAATTATTGCAATTACAGGTATGGAAAAGATCCACACGTTGAATATATTATTTGCGGTAATTTCATCATACTGCTCATAGATAGCAATACATTCTATAAATGTATTTGCGGTAATATGGCAGATAAGCGACGGTATCATGGACTTGCTTTTTACGGTAATGTAGCCCAGCCATAAGCCCCCCGCAAAGCCTAAGATAAACTGCAAAAGATTCTGATGCCACAGACCGAAAAACAGTGCCGTTGCAAAAATTGCAAACCGTGTGCTGACCTTTGACATTCTCGAAAGCAGACAACCTCGGAAAAACAGCTCCTCAAAAAGCGGTGCCGTCACCGATGAAGTGATTATGCCGAGGACAGCCATTCGCATGCTTTCCTCCTGCTCATATTCAAGGGACGGAAAGCCCAGACCGACAGCATCAAAGCCCGTCATAATAATGCTTTGCAGGATTATGCAGGCTGCCTGTATTCCCAGAAATATCACCACGGAAAGCAGAATAAATCCGCCTGTTGCATCTCCGAAGGAAAAATAGCTTTTCAGCCTTTCGCCCCCCGTATATCGCTCGATAATAATAACGATAATTGTGGCGATAGTGGGTGAAAAATAGGACACTATGGTATCATAAAAGCCGTAAAAATTCGGATCACCCGACATAAGTCCCATGGAATCCCATATTCCCATCCAGACAAGTGCCACAGCCATCATTATGCCAAACGCACCAAGAAGCAGCCAGCCGCAGCTGCTGTAAACCGACTTTATCCGCTTTTTCTCCTGCAAGGTGGGTTCATAGGGCGAAACAGGCGGGTAGTAGGGCTGATAGCCGTTGTAATTGTTGTAACCGTAATTATTCTGCATTGCTCTTTGTTTCCTTTCCGCTGCGGTTTGCCGAAGCAAGCCTGAGAATTTCGGCGTAAATGCCCGCCACAGCCTGATACAATTCGGGGGGAATACCCTCACCTATCTTGAGCATTGTAAGAAGTGCGGCGGCGGAATCGTCCCTGTAAATGGGAACTCCGCTTTCGTCGGCTATTTCGATTATCCTCTCGGCGACCTTGCCGTGTCCCGAAGCAACTACAACGGGAGCCGAGTCCTTTTCGGGACTGTATTTCAGGGCGACTGCGGAGCTTTCCGCACCGCTGCGCCGCCTTTTGTCAGACCTTGACATTCAGACCACTCCTTTTCTCCTTTATGGACGGAAATACCTGTTCAAGGCTCCTGCGCTCCCTTAGCGTCGATACATTGGTTTTCTTCACCTGATAGCCGCAGGACGCAGCTATTTTCGGGATAGCCGTTTTCATGGGAGCAAACACGTTTTCCGTTCCCGACGGGCAAAGGAGCATAACATCGAGGTATTCGTTCTTTGCGTATATCTCCATTTCAAATGCACCCACATTTTCCACATCAAAGCTAAGGAAGATGTGACTGCCCGTTCCCCCGTCCCTGTCGGTGACTGTCCCCGCTGCGCCGTTGTCAGCCCACAGCTCGCCGTATGCACGGACACCCTTTGCTTCCATAGGCATGAGCATATGCAGCAGCGGCGTTTCCGCACCGGGAGTGGTGAGCATATTTTCCGCAAGGACCGCCTTGTTCATACCCGAAAGCGCCTTTAGTATGGGATCGTCAATATTCTTCGAAATAAAATCCGTAAATGTTTCCATAGACGACGGCGGCTTGTAGACTGTACCGTCCTTCACCGACAACGCCTCCAGAGCTTCATTCAGCTTGTGGGCTGCGGACATTTTTATCTCCTCATTTTCAATGCTGTTGAGGATAGTGCCCAGCCTGTCCGCCAAAGCGTTAAGGTCGCCGCTTTGGGAAAAGCCCTCAATAAGCTTTTCCGCCGCCGCACCGTCCGAAGAAGGCAGCAGCTCGGAAAGCACAGTTTTCAGTGCTTCTTCTGGCTTTGCTGCGTCCACATTTACGTTTGAAAGAAATGCCCTGACCGTTTCGGGCTTCATATCCGAGGTATGTATGGCGGCGTTTTTGGAGAGCCTTGCAGTGACCATCGCCATTACCGTTTCCATGGACACCTTTGCGGAAGGGCTTTCCGAAACAGCTGCTTCACTGCTTGCCGTGAGATTTTCCGATGCGCTTTTGGCGATGTTTTCCGATGGGGCTTTAGAAGCATTTTCCGCAGATACTGCCTGCTTGTCCTGAGTGGAAGCATCGGGCGAAAGCGTGGCTGCCTGTTTGTCACCTGCGAAAATATCCGACGAAAGCAAGGCTGCCTTCATATCCGCAGGCATGGGACTTTTCCCGACGAAATCCGCAAAAAGCCTTGCAAACGCAGCCTTTCCTTCCTCCCCCGCTATCATTTCGCGGAGATTGGCAAAGGCGTCCCTCAGCGGCTCCGCTCCCGAAGTAAATCTCGAAAGATTATGCTTGACAATGGGGATAATATCCCGCATTTTATCGCTGAGAAGCAGACTCTGTGACGCATTTTCCAGCGAGGACAGGACAGCCTGCTTTATTTCGGGGAAGTTCTTCGGAGCGTCCGCCGAGGACAGGTCAGCGGCAATGTTCATAAACTGCGCCGAAAGCTGCCTGTTGGGGGCAAGCTCCTCCGCCATAAATTTCATATTCGCCGCCAGAGAATTGAGCACGTCCCGCTGCGAACAAGCCGCCGCCGAGTTCTTCAGCAGACTGAAAACCGCCGACTTTAGCTCCGCAGAATCGGGGTTTGCCTTTATCATATTCCGCACGGCGTCCCACATTTTTCCCTGAAACAGGGTAACATTTTTCTGTTGGCAGATAAGGTCGTCCGCCGCAGATTCGGGGGTCTGCATTATCTCCGAGGCAAATTCCGTTACCTTGTTAAGAAGCTCCTCATTCCCCTCTGCTTTTATCATGGACACCGTTTCCGAGCTGAGGAGAGATTTCAGCGTTTCCACCGCTGCCTTGGGGTTGTTGGTCAGCTCCTTGGCAATGTTCAGAAGATTGGAGCTTTCGGAAAAATCGGAGTTTTCCTGCTTGTACTGCTCAGAACGATCGTTGGTCTTGATTATCTTGTTCATATCCGCAAGCTCAAACACCACATCATTCTGCACAGGGGGCTGCTTGACCGAGTGAACATAGTTTTTCGGAACTATGGGGGTAGTCAGCTGTATCAGGTCTGCCATATCATCATCTCGTTCCTAAATGTAAATTTTATTTAAAGTTTTGCTGTCATTAAACCCATTATTTGGTAATCGTACTGTTATTATAAAAAAAATTTGTCAAAATAACCAAATTTCGGCTTGTAAATTTTTAATGTTTATTTGTTTAATATAACATTTTGGGCTTGTAGTTATCCGAATTTTATTGTATAATATAAATATATGAACCACCGCAGAAATTATAAGCGGTCGGGATTATGCACTAAGCATAAATTTCGGTTATACATATGCAGCGCAGACGGCTCCTGCACTCGCCTACTTATATTATATAGTATTACAGCCGATTTTGCAATACCGTATTAACAAAAACTCCTGCGGCGCATCTTATTTTCACATAAGCTGCGACATCGAAAGTAATGGTACATAATTATGGGTAAGTTTG
>CAMCRP010000019.1 GCA_945877315.1 uncultured Ruminococcus sp.
GTAAACATTTACAAGACCTTCGCCGCTGGCAGCAGAGCCGATAAGCGTCTTTGCGGAACGTTCAACGGTGAAGTCTATGCCGCCTGTACGCAGAACGGCAAAGTTTCCGTCAACCTTGAGCACGTCATTATTCAGCTCGATTATGTCAATTTCCGACATGGGAACGGCACATTCCAGAACGGCAAGTCCCGGACCTCTCAGGGAAGTCTGGAAGATACCCTCGCCGCCCAAAGCCGCAGAGGAAATATTTTTCTGCATAAACGCACTGACATTCACGCTGCCCTGCGCCGCAAAGAACATTCCCTTGTCAACTATTATCTCCTCGCCCGCTTGAAGCTCAAGGGTGAGAAGATGCTTGAATGTGGGTTCGAGAACGACCATTCCCGTGCCTCTGTATTCGGGCTGTGCAGCTGCTTCACCCGTTACTGCGCCTGTGAACATTCTTCCCAGAAGATTTCCCGGGGTAACGCCCGAAACCATTTCAAGATTTCCTTGGAAATAGCTCATTGCGCCCGGTTCTACCTTAACGGAGTCGTTTTCCAGATATATTGCCGCCTGACGGACACGCATATTCTGCTTTTCCATAAAGTACATTCTCTCAGCGGAATGGGGGTCTGTGCCGCCCAAAAGCTTCTGATATTCGAGAATGTCGATCTTCATATTTTTGTTGGAGCTGGTGTCTATTATCTTGATATTTTCGCGGGTACCCACTGCGTTGTAATTCATTTGGTGCGTTCCTCCCGTCATATTTTTTTATGCCGAACAAAATGCTGTCCTCTCTTCGGGCGAAAGACATTCTGTTCGGCAAATGACTTTTAGCCTGCGTTTACGCCGAAATTCCGGCAGAGAGCAGCCAGACCGCCGCTGAATCCGCTGCCGATAGCGTTGAATTTCCATTCGCCGTTGTTGCGGTAAAGCTCTGCAACCACAACAGCTGTTTCAATGGAGAAGTCCTCGCCAAGGTCAAAGCGGAGAAGCTCTTCGCCTGTTGCCTCGTTTACAATTCTGATGAATGCATTGGAAACCTGACCGAAGTTCTGGCGTCTTGCATCGGAATCGTAGATAGTTACGGTGAAGTCGATCTTAGAAACGTTTGCGGGAACAGCAGCAAGGTCTACCTTGATCTGCTCATCATCGCCGTCGCCTGCGCCTGTCAGGTTGTCGCCCAGATGCTCAACAGAGCCGCTTGCGTGCTTAAGGTTGCCGTAGAAAACGAAGTCTGCATCGGAGTTTACCTTGCCCGAATCGCCCAGCAGGAATACTGCAGCGTCAAGGTCGAAATCTGCTCCGCCGTCATACTTGTTTGTGTCCCAGCCAAGACCTACGAGCACCTTTGTTAAACCGGGGTTTGTCTTTGTGAGGTCGATCTTCTGACCCTTCTGTAAACTGATTGCCATAATAAATCTCTCCTATTCTAAAAATATATTCAGGACGCCTTCGTCCAACGGTTACTTTTTAACGATAAGCTTTCTGATAAGGTCTACGGGGATAATGGTTATCGCCATTACAAGGATAACTGCCCACTGTGCAACTGTGAGAGGTACGCAGTTCATTACCTTGCCGCCTACATATATCATCAGAATCTGAACAACGGTGATAATGCCCAGTATCTTCAAGAAGCCTGTGTTTCTGCCGATATTGTCGAACAGATTGAGCTTTTCGGTTCTTGCGTTGAATGCGTTGAACACGGCAATGAAGATGAACAGTGCGAAATATCCCGAGAAAAGTGCGTCATAGATATGATCCATTTCGGGGTGGGGGATATTTATAAGAGTATCGGTGGAAACCTCGGCAAAGAAGTGCTGGAGAGGAGTTGCAAGCAGGAATGCCATACTGAGCAGCAGTGCCCATGCAGCACCCGTGAATATCTCCGACCACATATAGCCCGAAACGATCTTTTCGTTTCTCGACTTGGGCTTTTCCTGCATAAATCTGGAAAGAGCGGGCTCTCCGCCGAATGCCAGAGCAGCAAGTGTGTCCATTACGAGATTTACCCAGAGTATCTGAGTGATGGAAAGGGGGTTATCCATACCGAGGAGCGGGCAGATAAAGGAAACCGCAACCGCAGCCACGTTAATGGTAAGCTGGAATATAATGAACTTTCTGATGGAGTTGAAGATGGTTCTTCCGTAAAGGATAGCCTTGTCGATGGAGTTGAAGTTGTCGTCCAGAATAACGATGTCGGACGCTTCCTTTGCAACCTCCGTACCGCCGCCCATTGCGAAGCCAACATCTGCCTTTTTCAGGGCGGGGGAGTCGTTTACGCCGTCGCCTGTCATACCCGCAACAAGGTCAAGCTCCTGTGCAATGCGGACAAGTCTTGATTTGTCGGAGGGAAGTGCTCTTGAAATAACTCTCAGGCGGGGGAGGATTTCCTTGATCTCGTCGTCGGACAGTCCCGCAAGCTCGTCGGAAGTGAGTGTAACTGCGTCGGGAATGTCTATGATGCCCGCTTCTTTGGCAATAGCACAAGCGGTATCCTTTCTGTCGCCCGTGATCATAACGACCTGAACGCCTGCGCTGTGAACCTCCTTGATAGCGGTAACGGATTCGGGACGAACTTCATCTCTGATACCGAGAATTCCGACAAGAGTCCAGTCGCCGTCGGGTAGCTTCTCCGTTTCGGGGTCAATTTCCTTATCGGAAACAGCCAGCGCAAGAACACGGATAGCACGTTCCGCAAGCTCGGTCATTTTGCTGTCGATGACCCAGTTGCCGCTAACGGATTCCTTTTCGCCCTTGGAATTGTAGAAGCTTGTGCAGCGGGCGGTTATACGCTCGGGTGCGCCCTTGATAAGGGTGAACTTCTTGCCCTGATAGCTTACTGTTGTTGCGGAATATTTGTTGTCGCTGTTGAAGGGGATATTTGCCACCTTTTCAACGCCCTCGGGGGACTTGCTGCCTATGGCAAAGCTGAGAACTGCACGCTCGGTAGCGTTTCCGCCGATTGCCCTGCCTTCGTTGATAACGGAGGTAGAGTTGTCGATGATAGACATTGCAAGCATATCTTTGAGCTTGCCCTCGGTTTCGCTTACGGACTTGTATTCCGTGCCGAAGCCGTCAACGAAGGTAACGACCTCCAGCTGACCCTTTGTAATAGTACCTGTCTTGTCCGAGAAGAGGATATTCAGAGAACCTGCGGTTTCGATACCGTTTATCTTGCGGACAAGAACGTTGTCTTTCAGCATCTTGCCCATATTCTGAGCTGAAACGATAGCGATCATCAAGGGCAGACCCTCGGGAACAGCCATTACAATAATGATAACCGCAAGGATAACAGCGTCCAGAATGTTTGTGATAAGAGCGGGGAGCAGCTCATTGCCGGGCTGTCCGAAGAATGCGCCCGCACCGCCGGGATAATCGATGAAAATTCTGGAGATAAGCAGTGCAACGGCGATCGCAATACCGCCGATATAACCGAACTTTGAGATACCGTCTGCCAGATCGGAAAGCTTAACTTTAAGCGGTGAATCACGTTCATCGTCCTGCTGTAACTCGGCGGCGATCTTACCGTACTCGGACTTGTCGCCTACGGTGGTTGCCTTCATTACGGCATTTCCGGAACAGACAATAGTTCCTCTGAACACCTTGTATTCATTGAGAGTATCGAGAGCCTTGCCCTCCTCTTCAACGTAATCTGCGGGCATTACTTTTTTGGTAGCCTCCTTGGATTCGCCGTTTAAAACCGACTGATCGACCTTGATAGTACCGTCTGCAAGCACGCCGTCAGCGGGGATCTTGTCGCCCGACTGGAGCAGAATGTAGTCGCCGCTTACGATGTCGTCAATGGGAATTTCCACGATAGCACCGTCACGATAGACCTTGCAGAGTATTTTTGAAGCTTCTTCCTGCAGCTTCTGGAATGCGTTTTCGTTGTTATACTCGGAAATGGTGGAAACGAATGTGGCAAGAATTACAGCAAGTGCGATTCCAAGCGGTTCGTACCATTCAACATCGGTGTTGATAACACCCGTTGCGCCGAGCATGAAAATGACAACATTGATAAGCAGTGCAACCAGCAGGATCTTTATCATGGGATCCTCAAAATTGCCTTTCAGCTTATCCCAGAAGGATTCACCCTTAGTTTCCGAAAGCTTGTTGCTTCCGTTTTTCGCTCGGGACTCCTCGACTTCTGCGGCGGTAAGTCCTTTAAAATCCATTTAACAATTCCTCCAATACAGCAGATCTGTTCTCCGTTATTTTACCATTAGTTATGTAAAATTATTCCGAAAATCAAACCTGTCTTTTTAAATCAAGCGTTTTCATTAAGCTTTGACAATATTATACATCATATAATGCTCAATGTAAAGTGAAAAGTAAAAATTTCATCAGATTTTCACAATGTTTTAGAAATAATAAAGAATTATCTGACCTTTGTAATAGAAATCTCCGCTAAAAGCCCTCTTTCGCCCCGATACATACGGAAAACCGCCCCGTCATACAGCTTTATCGCCTGACCGCTCGGCACGGAATTTCCCTCGGGGGACATAAGCCCGTCGGCGTTTCGGTTTATAAGAAACCATTCTCCGTTATGTCGGCAGATGTAGGCTTGAAGGGTCTTATCCGCCTTTTCATCGGGGAAAACGCTGCTTTGAAAATGCCATTTGAACAGGGGAGTGTTGTTTACAACGTCAACCTCGGCGTAGTCCCGCCATTGCCCCTCATGACCTCGTATCTCCTGTTTCAGCTTTAGTCGGACAATTTCCTTTTCTGCTATCCTGTGACCGCAGTAGGGGCATTTTGTGACCGTATTATCGTACATAACGAACCATTTTTGTTCACAGGACGGGTTTGAGCAATGGTGCAGCAGATCCCACGTTTTGACAAGTCCCCGCTCCCATTCCATAGCCGTGGGACGGTACTCGGGATTGTGCAGACCGTCCACGAAGGTTCGCAGAAAAAGCTTTTCCAGAATAGGCCCCAAGTCTTTAATGGTAACGTACAGATCTTTCGGACGGTTTGACGTATCATCGGGATTTTCGATAAATGTCGCCTTCGGTCCCAAAGCAAGATAATCGTCATTTTCCGCGGAATCCATATCGTAGATTTTCGGTCCTATAAGCGGGTGACGAAGAAACAGATACTCGTAGATAAGCACGCCCAGCGCATGAAGATCGGTGTAGCTGGAGGGGGAAATTCTGTTGGGGTCGTTCATATCAAGATTGAGCGACTCCAGAACCTCGGGAGCGATATAACCCCTTGTTCCCGCAACCTCGGGGGGATAAAGCCCCGGCACCACCAGTGAATCAATGTCAATAACAACGCAGTTTCCCGTTTTCGGGTCAATAAGCACATTGTTGTTGGACAGGTCGGAATGTGCCAGACCCGCCTGATGAAGCCGCCTGATAGATCGGGCAAGCAGCAAAGACATCTGCATCATAGACCGCAGATCGCCCAGCTCGTGAGGGGCAAGATAACGCCTGTTTTTCGAGGTGAACCAGTTGCTTTTCTTGTCCTTGCCCTTTAGATTTATGACAGGGGAGGAGGATTCGTCGAAAAAGAAGCTTTTTGGGTATGTGGGGCAGACGATACCGAACTGCGGATCCACCACAATGCCCGTTGGCCAGCAGAACCGTCCCGCAAAATAGGCGGCAATTCGCTCGTCATTTCCCTTTGCGCCGCCCTTTGATTCGGGGAGCGTAGGGTTGTATCGGGAGATTATGGCTTCGATACGGGATTGGATATTGGGGTCGGCAGCGTCCTCGGGGTCGTTGAAAAACTGCACCACATAGGATTTATCGGGGGCAAAATAGGTGTATTTCATACCGCCCCTCGGTGGGTTGTCGGTAATGACGTAGGGTATCCTTTTGCCGCTTGAAAGGGTGGCTTCGGCAAGCTTGTCAGCCATTTGCGTCACCCGCCTTTTCGGGTAATATTACCATAAGTGTCCTGTCGTCAAAGGAACCTCTTTTCAGGTAAACGTCCAGCCAGCGGCAGAGCTTTTCGGCTGCATTTCCCGAAAGCTCCGAAAGTTTGCCTTCGCTTTCGGGCGGGTCGGGGAGATTTGCTTTCATATCCCACAGTTTTTCCATTGAGATGCCCGATTTTTCAGCCGTGCCCTCGGAATATGCAATTGCGTAGGTCACGTCCTTGTCGTTGACCCAGCTGTTTGGCTGAATGTCGGGGACAATTTCGGAAGATGTTTCTCCCGACGGCTTTGGGATAATGCCGTTCATCATCAGATCAAGATACAAATTCAGCATTTTGGGGGAATTTGGGAAATAGTCGTCCGCAACGCCGTCTGACATCAGCATTACCGCAGAACGCTTTGAACGCCTGAGCTTTGTCCTTGACTGTACGGCGGCGGGGGTTCGCATTTTCGCAGATGTGAGGAACTCTGTTTCCCCCGAAAAATCTCCGCTGTCGGGGATCCCCAAAAGGGTCAGTGCGCTGCTGTACGGCTCGTCAGGGCTGACGGAGCAAACCATTCCGTCACCCGCCTGAATTGCAATGGAAAGCTGCTCGCCGTTGTCCAGAGGTATCACGGAGCAGGTCACCAGAGTGCAGGAAAAATCGGAAAGCTTCAACTCGCCCTCTGCGGTAAATTCGGGGTTGTCCTTACGGCTTTCAAACTCCTGTTCAACGGCTTCGCAAGCGTGGATAAACGCCGTCTGCATTATCTCCGTAAGCTTGGTGCAGGCGGAGATGAATTCGGGGTTGTCAAGGGGAAGTGAGAGCTTTTCGGAAAGCCC
This sequence comes from uncultured Ruminococcus sp., assembly GCA_945877315.1. GTDB lineage: Bacteria > Bacillota > Clostridia > Oscillospirales > Ruminococcaceae > UMGS1889. The sequence continues at coordinate 6,693 of CAMCRP010000019.1, forward strand.
GTCAGTCTGTCCCGCAGCAAGGAAATTATCCCTGACTTCGTTCACAAATGAGGTACACGCCGCCCTTGCGCCTATCCTCGAAAAACGCTTTGAACCAGCGCCGTCGGAAACTGCACCTATTATCCAGCCGCCGATCTCGGAAACCTCAAACCAATCGTCGCAGTTGGAACCGTCGTGCTTGTGCTTTTTTCCTCGGACACGGGCGGCGGTAACGGAATAATCGCTGTATTTTTCGTATAATTCCTTATATTCGGGAAACGGCTCGGGTGCTTCGGGGACGGGTGTATATCTCCACAATGAAGCGGTGTGCGCAGTGACCTCCCCATCGGTAAGGGGGACGTTATTTTCGGTATTATCCGACAAGAATATCACTCCTTATTATAGTGTTACGGAACAATAACAAAGCCCTGTGGGGGAGGCGGCAGCTCGATATTTGCGCCCGGCTTTGCGTCCAGACTCTTTGATGACATTTTTATGGAGCTTGATACCCATGTAAAGAACTGCGCCAGATCGCCCGCAGACAGGTTGTTCATCATCAGGACGCATTCGGTCAGCTCCTTTAAAACGGTGGTGTCCGCATATGCGCCCGCAGCACAGGCTATAATGTTTGCGGGGTGAGTTGCTTTCAGCTCCTCGGCAGCTGCACGCCAGTCATCGGTAGGTGCGCCGTCGGTGAGAATGAATACCAGGGGCTTCCAGTCGCCCTTTTGCGTTTCGGTAGATTTTCTTACCTCGTTTCTGATACAATCGGCAAGGAGGGAAAGTGCCGCACCGAAGGCAGTTGCGCCGCCTGCGGATATCTGCGGTTCTTTGAAAAGCATAAGCTCGGTCAGGGGTGTGACCTGTCTTGCCTGAGAGTTAAAGGTAATTACCGAAAGATAGGCTGTTTCCAGTGCCTGAGGGTCGCCCCTAAGCTCGGAGATAAGTGCTTTTACGCCCTGCTTGACCGCTTCGATAGGGTCGCCCGACATGGAGCCTGAGGTATCGAGGAGCAGATATACGGGAAGTCGTCTGGTAAAATCTGACATAAGTAATCAAATCCTTTCTGCGGAAAGCCGCAAATAATATATGTTCTATAATATTTAAAATTATACATCATTTTATTGGATTTGTCAATAATTATCGAGTAAAATATTGATAAAATCGTTGAATTTTTCAGCGTATAGAATAATTTTAGACATCATTATTTTTTATTGTGCATATTGCATAAAAATGCGGAAATTTATCGTAAAAAAAATATCTTGAAAACCAATACAGTTTCTGGTATGATTATTAGTAAAGTGATTGGGCGATTTATGCCCGGAAGGAGTTTTTTAAAATGAAGTTTAAAAAGTCAGTAGCAGCTATTGCGGCAGCTGCTATGGTAATGTCTACTATGGCACTGACCCCGTTGTCGGTGTATGCGGCTCCAATATCGGTAGGTACATCTGTTTCCGGTACATTTAGTACAGGGCAGGAAGGCACAGGCAGTATTAATACTGAAGTGCTTGCTTCTTGGGGCAAAGCGATAAAGGCAACAGATTATTCCAAGGTAGTTATAACTTATTCTATTACATCTCTTGGAAATGCTTCACAGATAGGTATTTGCTTAAATAGTGGTGAAACTAATACGAATGGCTGTGGTTGGCAGTCGACATACATTACTGCTGTTGAAGGAGCTTCACAGACTATTGAATTCGATTTGTCCACACTTGGCGATAAATCATTCGAGTGGGTCGGTATAGATGTACTTGGTTCTAGCGGTGAAGCATTCAGTGGAACTATTACAATTGATTCTTACGAGCTTGTAGAAGTTGCAAGAGATCCTATGATTGATTTCGGCAGTGATGTATTAAAAACTGACGGTTCCGGACAATATGAATGGGTTCAGGCTAATTTTGTCAGCAACGAATCACCCGAAATGGCTGATGCTGATTTGACAGGCGTTACAAAGGCTGTATTTAGAGCAAGAGCAGTCGATCTGAACTGGGGCTGGAACAATGGTCAGTTCTATGCACAGCCTTACAAGGGTGTCGGTGCTGATGGAAAAGATGAAGGTGATTGGCAGACTAAGTCATTTGGCGGTGAAAAATCTAGTGTTGATGTAACACTCTCTGATACAGGCGATTTTAATATCGAAGTACCTTTTAACGTTATTGACACTAATAAGTTCTACCAGTTAGGCTGGGGAACAAGTACCGGTAAGGGCGCATTCAAGCTCTACGGCATTGATTTCTATGCAGGCTCAACAAAGATTGGTACATGGTCCGTTACAGGAACATGGGACGGTCCTAAAAAGGCTGCCGTTTCCGATGTAGTTCCCGACACAGTTGAAGTAACAGCAGCAAAGACTGCTGAATTAGTTGGTACTCCCGTAAAGCTTGAAGCTGCTGTTTCCAACGCAAACGGTGGGAAAATCAACGTTGATTATAATGTTGATTGGACAGTTGATCCAGCAGAGGGCGCAGCAATTGAGGGCGCAACAGTTAAGGACGACAAAGCCACTGCAACTCTCACAGCAACCAAAGCAGGCAAGTACACCGTAACCTGCACAGTTAAGCCCAAAGATGGTGGGGATCCATACGCAACCTCCAAAGCAGTTGAGGTTACATTTACAGCACCCATCAATCCTATCGACGTAACAGCTGATGCTAAGGAGCTTTACACAGGCGAAACAACACAGGCAACCGCTACAAGAGATGGCAAAGCTGTTTCGGTTACATGGAAATCAAGCGACGAAAAGATTGCAACAGTTGATGAAAAGGGTGTTATCACCGCAGTTGGCAAGGGTACAGTTACCATTACCGCTACTCCCGAGGACGGCAGCCCTGCAAGTGTTGTTATCAAGGTAAAGGAAGCAGGTCAGGAAGAAAAGGTTGAGCAGTTTGTTGACCGTCTGTACAACACACTTCTCGGCAGAGTTCCCGACGAACACAGCGCAGACCACAAAAATGACCTCCTTGCAGACAAGACAGCTTGTGATGTTGCACGCAACTTCGTACTCAGTGAAGAATTCCTGAATATGGGTCTTACCAATGAGGAAGTTGTTGACAAGATGTATATGACATTCCTCGGCAGACCCGCTGATGAAGCAGGTAAGGCAGACTGGGTAAACAGACTTAACAACGGCTGCTCTTATGCACACGTATTCTATGGCTTCACACAGTGCAATGAGTTTGCAGAGATCTGCGCAGACTATGGCATCAAAGTTGGTACTTACAAGGTTGAATCCCCCAGAGATGTAAACTGCAACCTGACAGCATTCGTTACCAGACTTTACGGCAAGGTTCTCGGCAGAACATATGATGTTCCCGGTCTGGACAACCACACAGCTAAGTATCTGGAAACAGGCGACATCTACGCTATGGCTTATGACTTCATCTTCTCTCCCGAGTTCACAGAGAAGGAACTTACCAACGAAGAATTTGTTGAGATCATGTATCAGACATTCTTCAACAGAGGTTCCGATCCTGAGGGCAAGGCTCATTGGCTTGAAGTTCTTGCAGGTGAGGGCACAAGAGAGGACGTTCTCAAGGGCTTTGTAGGCTCTCAGGAGTGCGCAGAGCTTGTTGAGTCCTTCAAGATCTGATTTTTCCGTTAATTTAATACGGCTTAATATCGCCGAGGCTCCTTTATGGGGCTTCGGCGGTTTTTGGTATATATTGCCCAAAAATGCGGCTGGGGTGAATATCCGATTTATTTTATATGACGTTGCGGATTTTTCGGGAAAATGTTATAATAAGTTAGAATTTGTTTAGCGAGGTAATCACAATGAATAAAAAATACGGTGCGGAGCTTTCTGCGCTTACGGTTTTTCGTGGAATACTTGATGACCCTGTAATGGCAAGGCTGAAAAAGCTGCTGGATACGGACAGCAAAACTACGGATTTCATCTCACTATATTCCGATTTTGTCAGCGAGCTTTTCAAGACTACCGATAATTTTACCGAATATCTGCTGAGTCTTGTTCTGGAAAATGAAAATCCGTATATGCTGAAAATGGCTGAGGAAGGTGTTTCCGGGGAAATTCTTCGCCGCTGCGCCGAAAAAGAGCTGCTAATTTTGCAGGAGCTTTCACGGCTGACTTCTGCTGATGTCTGCGACGGTCTGGATTATGACGGCTATCTGTCCGAGTGGGCAGTTTCCGAGCGGGATTTTTCGGAGATATACAATGAGCGCATCAAGAACGTTTCCGTTAAGGGATATGGCATCTATGCGAAATATCATACATTTATGCTTCGGGACGAAAAGATTGTTCCCGTGAAAAACCCCGACACACAGCGTCTTTCACAGCTCAGCGGCTATGAGTCCGAGCGCAAAAAGGTAATAGACAACACCATTGCCCTGCTGAACGGCAAGCCTGCGGCAAACGTTCTTCTCTACGGCGATGCGGGAACGGGTAAGTCCTCCACCGTCAAGGCAATTGTCAACGAGTTTAGGGACAGGGGACTGCGGCTTATTGAGATAAAGAAGTCGCAGCTTCACAGTATGCCCATAATTCTTGAAAATATTTCCAAAAATCCGCTGAAATTTATACTGTTTATCGACGACCTTTCCTTTGCCGCCGATGATGACGATTTCGGCGCATTAAAGGCTATACTTGAAGGCTCCATCTCCCACAAAACGCCAAATCTTGCCATTTACGCCACCAGCAACCGCCGCCATCTGGTAAAGGAAAAGTTTTCCGACCGTGACGGGGACGACATTCACAAGAATGACAGTATGGCGGAGCTTATCTCCCTTTCCGACCGCTTTGGTCTTACCGCAACATTCCTTAAACCCAATAAGGAGCAGTATTTCGAGATAGTGAAAAATCTTGCGGAGGAGTACGAGATAGGTCTTGCGGAGGAGGAACTGCAGCTTAAAGCGGAGGAGTTTGCCATCAGGCGAAGCGGACGTTCTGCACGTGCGGCAAAGCAGTTTATCGAGCAGTTAAAGGCACAGCAGTAATGAGGGGCGTATATTTCTAAATAATTCATATAAATATCACATTGCCATCACATTGGTTTAGTAAAATATACTAAAGAAATTATCCGAAAGGGTGACGTTCAAGTGGCAATTGCCAATGTGAAAAGTGAAGTTTATCTTGAACTTGATACAGAAAAGCGGCAGACAGCCGATGTGTCCTGTCAGCCCGAAACAAACAGCGCAAATGTTTACGGGATTATGACCGCCGACGGAAACCCCGCTATTTTGCAGACCGCTATGCAGTTTCAACAGATAATGCTGCTGTATGAGGGTGCTGTTCAGCAGGTGAAGAACAAGCTGGACATTCTCAGCAAGGAATTTCATATCAACAACAACCGAAATCCCATAGATTCAATACGTTACCGCATTAAAGAGCCTATGAGCATTGCCGAAAAGCTCAGCCGAAAGGGTATGGAAGTGACGCTGGAAAATATGGTCACGAAGCTGAACGACATTGCGGGAATTCGTGTGGTTTGTCCGTTCATCTCCGATGTTTACACCGTTGCGGATATGCTGACCATGCAGGACGATATTCGGCTGGTGGAAAAGAAGGACTACGTGGAAAATCCCAAGGAAAACGGATACCGCAGCCTTCATCTGGTGCTGGAGGTAATGGTTTTCCTGTCAGACAGAAAGCAGCCTGTCCGTGTGGAGGTGCAGATAAGGACAATTGCAATGAATTTCTGGGCAAGTCTGGAGCATCAGCTTAGATACAAGTCCAGCTCGGAAATTTCTGAGAGCATTTCCGAGGATTTGAAGGAATGTGCCGAGATTATTGCCCTGACCGACAAGCGTATGCAGCGCATCAAGGAACAGATAGACGAGGTTGACTAAAAAAATACCGCCGAAGCATGAAAAACGCTTCGGCGGTCATTGTTTATTCGGATATTAAACGTTGAAACGGAAGGTAACGATATCTCCGTCCTGCATAACGTAGTCCTTTCCTTCAAGGCGGACAAGTCCTTTTTCCTTTGCTTCGGTCATAGTGCCGCACTTCATCAGGTCGTCGAAGGAAACTATCTCTGCACGGATAAAGCCCTTTTCAAAGTCGGTGTGAATCTTTCCCGCTGCCTGGGGTGCTTTTGTGCCTTTGGTAATAGTCCACGCTCTTACCTCCGGCTGTCCTGCGGTAAGGAAGGAGATAAGTCCCAGAAGAGAATATCCCTCCTTGATAATACGGTCAAGTCCCGAAACCTCCAGACCAAGGTCGGAGAGGAACATCTGCTTGTCCTCGTCGGACATATCGGAAATTTCCGCTTCTATCTGTGCGCAGATGGGGAGAACGGCTGCCTTTTCATTCTTTGCAATTTCGCAGACGGTCTTGTAATGCTCGCTGGTGTCTATGTTATTGCGGAAATCGTCCTCGCAGAGATTTGCCGCATAGATAACGGGCTTTGCGGACAGCAGGGGCATATCCTTGATAGTGTCAAGCTGCTCCTCGGTAAAGTCAAAGGAACGTGCGGAGCGTCCCTCCTCCATATGCGCCTTTAAAGCTTCGAGGAAATCAACCTCTGCCTGATATTTCTTGTCGCCCTTGACAAGCTTCTTTGTGCGGTCAATGCGTCTTTCAACGATCTCAATGTCCGCAAAAATAAGCTCCAAGTCGATGGTTTCAATATCTCTGCGGGGGTCAACGCTGCCGTCAACGTGGATAATGTCGGGATCCTCAAAGCAGCGTACAACATGAACGATTGCGTCCACTTCACGGATATTGGAGAGGAACTTGTTGCCAAGACCCTCGCCCTTTGATGCGCCCTTTACAAGACCTGCAATGTCAACAAATTCCAGTCTTGCGGGGGTAAATTTTACGGGATTATACATTTCTGCCAGCTTGTCAAGCCGCTCATCGGGGACGGAAACAACGCCCACATTAGGCTCTATTGTGCAGAAGGGATAGTTTGCGGATTCTGCGCCTGCATTTGTCAGCGCATTAAAAAGGGTGCTTTTTCCCACGTTGGGAAGTCCTACCATACCAAGCTTCATAATTCTAAAGTCCTTTACTAAACAATTTTGTGTACTTAGACACAATGATAAAGCCGCTTTGCATTAAGCTCTGCGGCTTTTTCTTTTTGAATTTACGAGGTTCAGTCCTCGTCATCATCGTAAAGATGCATACTGCGGACGTATTCTGCGCTGTCGAAATCCTCTTCCTCATTGCAGCTCTCGCAGCGTTTTTTTGCACATCCTGCCGCCGATAATGCGCCAACGACAAGACCGAGGACAAATGCGATCAATGCGGTAAAAATGAGTATTCCGTTTGATGTAGAGCTGTCAGACTCACAGCGGTTTTTGCAAAATTCGCACATAATAACAACTTCCTTTCGATTGTCGGTTGGTGCCCGACCTATATATTTACATTATACACCAAATCCCGAGAAAAATCAAGCTGTTTTTATAAAAAATGTAAAAAAGTCTGTTATTCTGCCGTATTTTCCGTGGTATTTTCGGGATTTTCCTCGGAATGAGGGGGAACTGCGGGGGTTCGGGAGGCGATGAATTCGCTTGCTGCGGTGCATATTACCGAGGTCAGGGGGACGGCTATGAGCATACCGCCTATGCCGCCTATTCCACCGCCGACGGTTATGGCGATAAGCGTAAACAGGGGAGAAAGTCCCACGCTGCTGCCTACCACCTTCGGATAGATAAGATTTCCCTCAATCTGCTGAATGACAACTATGAAGATAACGAACCAAAGTGCCTGAACGGGCTTAACAAGCAGCAGAATAAGCACTCCGGGGACCGTTCCCACAAATGCGCCAACAATGGGGATAAGGGAGGTAACGCCCACCAGCACGCTTATAAGCAGGGGATATTCCAGACCGAGGAGGGACATTCCGATAAAGCAGAGAATTCCCAGAATAAACGCTTCTGTCAGCTGTCCCGAAACAAAGTTGGAAAATGCTTCGGCGGTCATACATTTTAGCTTGTGGAGCTTTTCGTAGACCTTTTCGGGTAAAATTGCCCTGAAAAGCTTGCCTGAGCCGTCCAGAAGAGCGTCCTTGTCAATTAGGATATACACGGAGATAATAAAGCCGATGATAGTGTTTACCGCCCCCGTCACAACATTGTAGGTGAATCCGAACATTCCGCCGAGGAACTGGGGGATATGCTCTGCGATCTCGCCGACCTTCTCTTTAATTGTGTCGAGCAGTTTGGCATCGTTTAAAAGATTATTCAGCCATTCAAAGTCGTTTTCGGCAATGGTCTTGTTGTAGAAATTGATGAAATTTGCGTAATAGGTATCAAAATTGCTTGCAAACAGGCGTACACTGTCCGAGAACTGCGGCACAACAAAGCCCACCAGAGCACTGACTATCAGCAGAAAAAGGACGTACACAGCCGCAACCGAGAGATTGTGAAGCCCCTTTTCGCTGAGCCTTCCGAAATGCTTGCGGAAAAAATTCTTTATTCGCAGCATTGGCTTGTTCAGTACGAAAGCTACGGCAATTCCGATAAATACGGGAGAAAACACACTGATGACCGTTGAGATGAAGCTGCCGATGCTGTCGATTTTAACAAGTATCATTGCTTCTATCAGTAAAATTGCCGAGCAGATCGCCGCAAGCCTGATTATTTTTTTGTCGGGCATAAAAATTCCTCCGTTTTCTAAAAAAGGGGCACATCTTATCCGATATGCCCCACATTTATTCTATAATATTTATCGGTAAATATCAATAGTATTACCTGCAATTTATTGTAACTTTGTACATATTTAACAAAAACGCTTGCGTTTTTTACAGGTGTGTGGTATAATATGTTTGTTGTCTGACGAGAAAAGCTGTATATCCCGAAAAATTGGGGCTTTTCTGACAACTTATAATAAATTTAAAGGAGCTGCACTATACCTTGAATAACTGGATACAAAAATCAAACTTCTACCACATTTACCCTCTGGGCTTCTGCGGGGCGGAAACCTATCGCCATGAGTCCGCCGAAACTCCCGTGAACCGCATCAAGAAAATCTCCGAGTGGATTCCACATCTAAAGGAAATGAACATAAATGCCGTTTATCTCGGACCTCTTTTCGAGTCCACAAAGCACGGCTATGATACCATTGATTATAAGACAGTTGACCGCCGTCTGGGTACAAACGACGATTTCAAAAAGGTCTGCGCCGACCTTCACGCAAACGGCATAAGAATTGTTCTGGACGGTGTTTTCAATCATGTGGGACGTGATTTCATCGGCTTCAAGGACGTTCAGCAGAACAGGGAGCGTTCCCGTTACTGCGGCTGGTTCTGCGGGCTGAATTTCGGCGGAAATTCCTCCTATAACGACGGCTTCTGGTACGAGGGCTGGAACAACTGCTATGACCTTGTAAAGCTTAATCTCCGCAATCCCGAGGTCACCGATTATCTTATCGGGGCAATAGATTTCTGGATAAATGAGTTTGACATTGACGGAATCCGCTTTGACGCTGCCGACTGCCTTGACAACGACTTTATCAAGAGAATTCACTCCTTCACCCGTTCAAAGAAGTCGGATTTCTGGCTTATGGGCGAGATTATCCACGGTGATTACCGCCGTTGGGCAAATCCCGAAATGTTCGACTGCGTTACAAACTATCAGTGCTACAAGGGCATTTATTCCTCCCACAACGACCGCAACTATTTTGAAATAGCACATTCCATCGAATATCAGCTGGGACAGTACGGCAACATTTATATGTACAATTTCGTGGACAATCACGATGTTGCAAGACTTGCAAGCCAGCTTCGCGATTACGACCGAATTTACTGCTGCTACACGCTGATGTACACCATGTACGGCGTTCCCTCCGTTTACTACGGAAGTGAGTTCGGAATTAAGGGCGAAAAGGGCAGAGGTGCAGATGCGGACAACGCTATCCGTCCCTGCCTTGACCTTAACAATATCCCCGATCGTGATGACAAGCTTGTTAATCATATTGCTGCACTTGGTGCTGTAAGATGTGCGCTCCCTGCCGTTCAGTCGGGTTCGTACAAGAAGATAGACCTGAAAAATCAGACCTTCCTCTATGAGCGTGAAAAGGACGGTCAGACGGTTTATGTTGCTTTGAATATCAGCGACGGCGACTATACCTTTAATATCCGCACAAATTATCCCAAGCTCAAGGATATGCTGACCGGCAAATGCTTTGACGTGAACGGCGGTTCTGCGAATATTACTGTTCCTAAGAACGGTTCCATGGTTCTTGCAGATGCAAGTCTGAACGTTGATGTTCCCGTATGCGAGGCAATTGAGTCGACTCCCGCACCCGCTCCTGAAGTTAAGCCCGAACCCGCTCCCCAGCCCGCTCCCGTTCAGACAGGAACTCCCTCCGCAGGTGACAGCGGCAGAAAGATAGTTATCGGCGGACATTACAAGCATTTCAAGGGCGGCGATTACGTTGTTCTCAACGTTGCAAAGGACAGCGAAACTCTTGAAGATATGGTTGTTTACATGCAGATTTATGACAAGCCCAGAGTTTGGGTCCGTCCTCTGAAAATGTTTATGGAAAATGTCAACGACCACGGAAATATCAAGCCCAGATTTGATTTTGTTGAGGATTGATTTTCCCAATTTACCGTAAAAATGATAAGCGGTCAAACCGAGAAGGCTTCGGTTTGACCGCTGTTTTGCGTAATACTAAACACCCATTAATCACGGGAATCTCTCGGCGCAAAAAACCATATACGCAAGTTTTTTACGCCGATTTCTTCTCCGTGATTTAAATGGTGTTTAGTATAAGATAAAAATTATTCCGTCCTAAGTGCAGTAACGGGGTCCTTTCTGGCCGCAACGCCCGAGGGGATAAGTCCTGCAATAAGTGTCAGGATAACGCTTATCGCCACAAGAATCGCACCGCCTATGGGAGGCAGCACCGACAGATTTGAAATATCCGTGAGATTTTCCACGATAATGTTTATAGGGATATTCAGCAGCTCCGTAACGATAATTCCGATAGCGCCCGCCGAGAAGCCGACAATCATAGTTTCGGCATTGAACACACGGGAAATATCTCTCTTTGATGCGCCTATGCTTCGGAGGATACCTATTTCCTTTGTTCTTTCCAGAACGGAAATGTAGGTGATGATACCTATCATAATAGATGAAACCACCAGCGAGATAGCCACGAATGCAATGAGAATGTAGGTGATAGCGTTGATGATGGTAGTAACGGAGGACATCATCAGTCCCACAATGTCTGTGTAACGTATTTCAAGGTTATCGTTGCCCTCGGCAATTACCTTTTCGTTATAGTCGCTGATTATAGCGGTGATACTGTCCTTTGCTTCAAAGCTGTTGGGATAGATGTAGATAGCAGACGGCTTTGCAAGGTCGGCAACGCCCATAATTTCGAGGTTTCCGTCATAGGTAGCTTCGGTCTTGGGGGCTGCCATCTGCTCGGCGAATGCCTTTGCTATCTGTTCATCTGACATTCCCATTTCCTTTGCCTGCTGAAGTGAAGCGGTAATCTGTGCCTGTTCCTCGGGGGGAAGTGTCATTATATACGCCTGAATTTCCTCCATAGTCAGGGGCTTTGCTTCTTCCTCTTCGGCGTCATTGTCGGGAAATTCTATTCCCGTGAACACGTCAATGTCGGGGTTTTCCATCTGTTCCTTGACAATTTCGCTGTCGTTTACCTTTTTTATGAGATATTCCATTAGGTCGGGACGGTAGCCGATAGTTCCTATTTCCTGACCGAGATTTGCTTCATCGTTGGGACGGAGTATGCCGACAACCCTTATCTCCTCCGCATTGTTTACGGCGGCGGTCATAAATACGGTGTCATCGCTCTTGTCTGTCCAGATGTCGTCCTGCTTTGTGAAATAATCGGTATTTATCAGCAGCTTGAAGGAGAGGTCAAGCAGTTCATCATAGGTATAAGAGGTCTGCTCGGACTCGGTTTCGGTAAGCTCGCCTGTAATGGCTTTATTGTAAGCCTCCATAAACTCGTCCTCATCACGAAGTCCCAGACAGTAAAGGGAATAGTCGGTCATTTCGTTGTTCTTGTTTACGAAGATAACGACTTCGTTGTACTTTTCGGGCATTCTTCCCGCAATAACGTCATACTGACTTGCCAGAAGCTTTTCATTTCCCGAAATTTCCCGCCATACCTTTCCGCTCTGCTCAAACATGGGATTGCTCATATTAAGCTTTTTCAGCAGCTGTGTGGGATTTATCTGGAAAACGCCGTCGGAGGTGTCCGTTTTGTAGATAGTCAGGGGAGTAGTGTAGCTGTATTTTATGTCGCTGACGTAATTATTGATGTCCGTACCGCCGTTTTCAATGTAATCTTTAAAGCTTGAAAGGTCGTTTGCGGTGATCTCCGTCATAAGCGAGTTGAAGACGGTGTTCATCATATCAACGGAGTAAACCTTGTCCATAGGGTGGTCGGGTTCCTCGTCGGAGTGCATTTCCTGCATAGATTCCATCATAGAGGTCATATCCATGGATGCGCCCTCGATGCTTATGGGATAGCTTGAAAGCGTATTCTCCTCAACCTTTGCAATATAGTTTCTGACACCGCTTGACAGGGACAGTATAAGCGCAATTCCGATGATACCTATGCTTCCCGCAAATGCGGTCAGAAATGTTCGTCCCTTTTTGCTCATAAGGTTGTTGAGGGACAGGGAAAGTGCCGTCGGGAAGGACATTGAGGTCTTTTTCGTCTTGCCCTGTTCATTTTTCGGAATGGGTTCGCCCGAATCGGAGGTGAACGGGTTGGAGTCGTCAACTATCTGACCGTCCAGCAGGCGGATAATTCTTGTGGAATATTTCTCCGCAAGCTCGGGGTTATGAGTTACCATTATAATGAGCTTGTCCTTGGAAATTTCTTTGAGAAGCTCCATTATCTGAACGCTTGTGGCAGAGTCCAGCGCACCTGTCGGCTCGTCCGCAAGGAGAATATCGGGGTCATTCACCAGAGCTCTTGCAATAGCAACACGCTGCATCTGTCCGCCCGACATCTGATTGGGCTTTTTGTAAAGCTGATCTCCCAGACCGACCTTTTCAAGTGCTTCCTTTGCACGCTTTTTTCTTTCCGCCTTGGAAACGCCCGAAAGCGTCAGGGCAAGCTCAACATTTGTAAGCACGTTCTGATGGGGGATAAGGTTGTAGCTTTGAAAAACAAAGCCTATGGAATGATTTCGGTAGCTGTCCCAGTCGCTGTCCTTGAAATCCCTGGTGGATTTACCGTTGATGATAAGGTCGCCGCCGGAGAAGCGGTCAAGTCCGCCTATGATGTTGAGCATTGTGGTCTTTCCGCAGCCCGACTGACCCAAAATGGAAACGAACTCGCTGTCACGGAATTCTGCGCTGATACCTTTTAGGGCGTGGACCTCGGTATCGCCTGTTACATAGTCCTTTTTGATATCCGAAAGCTTTAACATTATATCTTCCTTCCAATTTGGTAAATTTACCGCATTAAAATCATTATATCTCCTAAATATTAACATAGTTTTAATTTGGGAAAAGTTCTTGCATTTTGTACAACAGTACTGTATAATATATTTAGAAATTTGTCGGAAAAACCACACCATTGAAAGGACTGTAAAATGACAACTCCCATCTGCGATTTTGTTCAAAAATACATTTTCGAAAACCCGCTCAGATTGCATATGCCCGGTCATAAGGGACGGGATATTTTCGGGACTCCTCTGTCCGCCGCATATCCCTATGACATCACCGAAATAAAGGGTGCGGACAGCCTGTTTGAAGCTTCGGGGATAATTGCCGAAAGCGAGAAAAACGCCGCTTCTCTTTTTCACACCGCCGAAACGGTCTATTCTGCGGGCGGCTCTACCTTATGTATTCAGGCAATGCTGGATATGGTCTGCGGGGCGGGCGGACGGGTCGCAGCTGTGCGGAATTGTCACCGTGCTTTTGTAAATGCGGCGGCTCTCCTTGATTTGGACGTTTTGTGGGTATATCCCGAGTATGAGGGCGGCAGCTTGCTTTCGGGACGGGTCACGGTGGAAATGGCTGAAAATGCCATACTTTCGGGGGAAAAGCCCGACTGCTTTTATATGACATCGCCCGATTATCTGGGGAAAATTTACGATGTTCGGGGGATAGCGGAGGTTTGTCACAAGCACGGCGTTCCGCTGATTGTTGACAATGCCCACGGTGCGCATCTGGCGTTTTTGTCGGAAAACATTCACCCCATTGCTCTCGGCGCAGATCTTTGCTGCGATTCGGGACACAAAATGCTGCCCGTCCTGACAGGCGGGGCATATCTCCATATCGGAAATCCGAAATTTGCGGGAATGGCAAAGGCGGCAATGAGCAGGTACGGCTCCACAAGCCCGTCCTACCTTATTTTGCAGTCGCTGGATATGTGCAATAAATATCTGTCCGAGGGCGGTATCAAGCAAATTCGTTCGGCGGCTAATATGCTGAATTGCCTTAAAAAGGAGCTTTCGGCGGTTTATCGCATAGAGGAAACGGAACCGCTGCGAATGACTGTTTCTGCTTTGGAATGCGGGCTTTACGGTCATCAGCTGGCGGATATTCTCCGTGAAAGCGGCATTGAATGTGAATATGCGGACGAAACTCACGTTGTTCTGCTGTTCTCGCCTGTTTTCGGAAAAGCGGAAATTGACCGTCTGAAAGCGGCAATGAAAAGCGTTCGTATGCCGAGAATTCTCCTTCAATCCCCCAAATATGAGGGTTATGCGCCGAAAAAAGCTATGAGTATTCGTCAGGCGGCATTTGCGCCGTCGGAAAATATTTCCGTTGATGATGCCGAGGGAAAAATCTGCTCGGGAGTACGCACGGCGTGTCCTCCCGGAGTGGCTGTAATTGTCAGCGGAGAGGTAATTGATAAAGAAACTATAAAAATTTTAAAAAGGTATAGCATTTTTGATGTAAATGTGGTAAAATAGAATTACGGATAATTCCGACTAAACACGGAGGATTTTTTATGAAGCTTATTTACGCCATAGTCAACAACGATGACAGCCAGACTGTTTCGGGAAATCTCACCAAGGAGGGCTTTTTTGCAACTAAGCTTGCTTCTACGGGCGGATTCCTAATGTCTGGGAACACAACATTCCTTATCTGCACCGAAAATGAAAATGTTGACAAGGTAATTGATATTATATCTCACGCTTCCAGAAAAAGGAAGCAGTTTGTCCCGTCTGCCACAACAATGGGCGTGGGTACATATCAGTCGTTCCCCGTTGAGGTAACGGTGGGCGGCGCAACCATCTTTGTTACCGACATTGAGCGGTTTGAAAAGGTCTGAAAATGAAGCTGTATGCAAAGGAAAACATTTCCGAAGCAGTTTCGGGAATGTTAAAAAAGGACTGCCTTTCTCACGGCTTTCTGCTGACGGGCAGCGTCGGTTCGGGCAGGAAAACAGCGGCAAAGCTTATTGCGTCCCACATTCTCTGCGAACACAGCGATGATCCCTGTATTTCGGGAAATGAGTTTGATGAAAATCGTCTTTGCAGGCATTGCAAAAGGATAATGAACGGGACTCACCCCGATGTTATCTATCCCGAAAGAAGCGGAAAATCCATGCTTTATGCAAAGGAAACGCTGCAAAATGTCGCCGCAGATGCCTATGTAATGCCAAACGACTGCGACAAGAAGCTGTACATTTTTTTGGACAGTGAGAAGATAGCAAAGGAAAATCAGGGCGTTCTTCTGAAAATTATCGAGGAACCGCCCGAGCATTGCTGTTTCATTTTTACGGCACAGTCAAGAGAGGCGTTATTGCCCACTATGATATCAAGGCTTATCTGTATGTCCGTTGCCTGTCCCACAGAGGAAGAATGCTTCGGGGAGCTGATGTCGAGCGGATTTGCGGAAAATGACGTGATGGCGGCGGTGGACGCATTTCACGGGAATATCGGAATGTGCAGAAGCTTTATAGAAACTGCCGAAATTCGGGAGAATACGGCGGCGGCTTCGGATTTTTCTCTTGCGCTGACGTGCTCCGACGAGTACGGAATGCTCAAAGCCCTTGCTTCGGTGGGAGAGAACAGGGAGCGTCTGAGGAGCGTTATCCTGCTTTGCGTGGATATTCTCAGGGACGGTCTTGCCCTTCGGACGGGGGGCGGCTGTCTGTCGGGCTGCTGCAAACAGGCTTCGGAGAAGATAGCCTCGTTGTTTTCCTATCAGAAGATAACGGCAGCCCATGACTGTTTCCGCAGTACCCTTGAATATCTGGACGCAAATGCCAATGTTCCCGCAGCCGCGGCGGCACTTACTGCGGAGCTGATATCTGTAAAATAATATTTGCTTTACAATGAAAATAATGCTGTTGTAAAATGTGGGACGGGGGATCCGCCCTCTACAAATTTTCATATATTGTTAATGTATGTTTCATCTACGAAAGGAAATAAAAAAATATGACCGAAATTATTGGAGTCAGATTTAAAAGCGTGGGGAAAATGTACTATTTTTCTCCCGGAAATCTGAAGATGGACGCAGGTGCACAGGTTATTGTAGAAACGTCCAGAGGAGTTGAGTGCGGTGAGGTGGTTATGTCCAACCGCATGGTGGAGGACGATAATGTCACTGCACCCCTGAAAACCGTTATCCGTATCGCCAACGAAAACGATATGAAGATCATAGCCCAGAACAAGAAAAAGGAACAGGACGCTATGAAAATTTGTCAGGACAAAATTCTTGCTCACAAGCTGGATATGAAGCTGGTGGACGTGGAATGTACCTTCGACAACAACAAGCTGCTGTTCTATTTCACGGCGGAAACTCGTGTGGATTTCCGTGAGCTGGTAAAGGATCTGGCTTCGGTGTTCCGCACGAGGATCGAGCTTCGTCAGATAGGCGTTCGGGACGAGGCTAAGATGTTGGGCGGTCTGGGCATATGCGGCAGACCCTTCTGCTGTGCCACATATATCGGAGAGTTCCAGCCCGTTTCCATAAAAATGGCAAAGGAGCAGGGGCTGTCCCTCAATCCCACGAAAATATCGGGCACCTGCGGCAGGCTGATGTGCTGTCTGAAATATGAGCAGGACACCTATGAGGATCTTCTCAAGCATATGCCAAAGGTGGGCGCATATGTAAAAACACCGCAGTTCAAGGGCTATGTTGAGGAAATAAATCTTCTGACAGGCAAGCTAAAGGTCAAGCCCGAAAAGTCACAGGATCCATCGGTAGTATTTGACAAGAACGATGTTGTTATCATCAAAGACGCCGAGATCCGCCTTGACAGAGATGAAATAAGAGCACTTAAAGGGCTTGAAGGAAAATAAGTAAAGAGTGGAAAGTGAAAAGTGAAATTTTTCGCAGGTACACAGGCTTTACAGTTAAAAATGGAGGTATTTTTATGAAAAAGAATGAAATCAGCACAATGAGTATCGTAACAATGATCATGCTTGTTATTTCCATTGCCCTTACGGTCATTAACCTTCTGGCAATGCTGAAAAACAACCGCCGTGCAGAGCCTGAGCTTGAGGTGGACGAGGATTGGGATTTTTCCATTGATGATGAGGACGATTCCGATGCTTATGACGATGTTTTATCAATTTAACGGAGATGTTTTGCAATGAGTAATGATAGTAATGTAATTGAAGTTGGCGGCAAAAAGGTCGGCAGGGTAATCGGCACTGTTATTGTTGTGCTTGTGCTTGTCATTATTGCCGCAAATGCCTTTACCACCGTTGATGCAGGTCATTCGGGAGTTGTAAAGACCTTCGGAAAGGTAAGCGAAACCGTCCTGACCGAGGGATTGCATTTTAAGATACCCTTTATTCAGGAGATAGTCAAGATAGACAATCGTGTCAAGGTGGCAGAGGTAGCTTGTACCTCCGCTTCAAAGGACTTACAGAACGTGTCCAGCACTATTGCGCTGAACTATAATGTTCGCAGCAGTGCATCTGCGGAGATCTACAGAAATGTAGGTCCCGACTATGAGGCTATCATCATCAATCCCGCAATACAGGAATGTGTTAAGGCTGTTACGGCGAAATTCACCGCTGAGGAACTTATCACAAACCGTCAGAGCGTCGGTGATGAAATGATGGCATTGCTTGGGGAAAAAATCAGTCCCTTTGGTCTGGAACTGAAGATATTCAACATCATTTCCTTTGATTTTTCCGCAGAATTCAACGCTGCTATCGAAGCAAAGCAGACTGCACAGCAGAATGCTCTCAAGGCTCAGCAGGATCTCCAGAGAATCAAGGTAGAAGCCCAGCAGAAGGTGGAGCAGGCAAAGGCAGAAGCGGAAGCATACCGTCTGAAATCTCAGGAGATCACTCCTCAGATGCTCCAGATGGAGTACATAAACAAGTGGAATGGTCAGCTTCCTATGGTAGTTTCCGACGGAACAAGCCTTTTTGACTTCACTTCCATGCTTGAACAGCAGCAGAATACTTCGGGCACTCCTACGGTACAGCAGTCCGCTCCCGTTTCGAAGCCGGTAGTTGTTCAGTCCTCCGCTGCTGATGAGGAAGATGAGTGATATGGGCGATGTGGTTATCCGTGAACTGACAGCCGACGACCTTTGGGGACTTATGGAGCTTTACACTCAGCTTCATAACAATCCCATTCCCGAGGACAGCGAGCAGCTTCACAAGCTTTGGGACAATGTTATGTCGGACAAAAATCACCATATTATCGGTGCGGAGGTCGGCGGGAGGATAGTGTCCTCCTGTGTCTGCGTTATAGTGCCGAATTTTACCCACGGGCAGCGTCCCTATGCGCTTATTGAAAATGTGGTCACTCACGAAGCATTTCGGGGAAATGGTCTGGCGACAGCTTGCCTTGACTATGCTAAAAAGCTGGCAATTGGGGAAAACTGCTATAAAATCATGCTCCTGACAGGCTCAAAGCAGGAGAGTACCCTGAATTTTTACCGCCGTGCGGGATATAATTCCGAGGACAAAACGGCGTTTATACAATGGTTATAACGGATTTTCACCGCTGTATCAACAAGGTACGGCGGTTATTTTTTACGGAAAAATTTTTTTATGAAAAAAAGATTGAAATCCGCCGATAAATGTGCTATAATGTATTAGTATGCACAATTGTGTCCGTTTGGACGTTAATATAGTATCACCGAAAAATGAAAGGAATGGTAGCCGTAATGAACAGCGTATGGTTTGTTATTAAGGGCAGCAACAATTTCCATAAGCTGGAGCTTTCAAAGACGCTTCTGCATTTTATCGAATTTGACTTTACATATTTCTGGGAACAGTGTATAGAAGCGGGCAAAAACGCAAGAAAATTCGGCAGTCTGCCCGAAAGTCAGCTTTCTATGGCGAAGAATTCCATCTTCAAATGCCACCCGTATATTGAAGCAAAGCTCCCCGCAGAATTCGAGATGATAGCCCTTGACTGCATTATCGAATTTATCTGCCATTCCGAAAAGATCGGTTTGGAGGAGCTTTGGAACCGCTGCATTTCTCCGAAAAATTCCTACGAGCGTCAGATTTTCCGCAGAATTTCCGAATATAAGACCAACAGAGCCATAAATCAGTGGGTAAATATTGTCCGAATTCAAGAATACGCCAAGAAAAAGTTGGATTTCATTTTCGGCGGAGAGGACAGCTCCCGCTTGAAGCCTGAGGATTACAGGGTCAGGAAGGATTATTTTGACCTCTGCCTGTCGGTGGCGTCCAACGAATTTGGCATGACCGCCGAGGAGCTGCCTTACACCCGTGTCTGCAATCCTGCGTGTATCCCCGATGCGCCCTTTATGCTCAGCAAGGTGGCAAAGGGCATTTACAAGCGGTTTTCGGGAATATTGTCCGAGGCGGAAACGGGATTTTACACCCATGCTACCGACCCCATGCGTGACCAGATGGCACTGGACGCTTTTTCGGGGATCAAGAATATGACACGTCCTGCCGAATTTGAGATGAAGGCGGCTGTGGAAGCGCTGGAGGATATCCCCGATGAAATTTATATCCCCAACAGCTTTAAGGCTGTCATTGACCTGGAATTCGACCTGATGATCGCCAACGGAATTTATATGCAGAAATGCGAAAAATGCGAGAGATTTTTTACCAAAACTCCCGATTACAACAAGCCCTTCTGCAACAGAGTTTCCCCCAACGGAAAGACCTGCCGTGAGCTTATGGGATATGACCCCGCAGCTGCAAGGGCGGCGGCAATGTCTGCGCCAAAGGCTGCTGCGCCTGTTCCGTCGGCTGCGCCCGTATATGCGGAGGCTGTTGTTCCCGAAGAAACGGCACAGGAAAGCTTTGCGGCTATCAATGACAGCGTTAAGAGAACCGATGTTGTTCCCGATAATATACCCGCTCCCGAGCAGAGATATCCCGCTGCCAGCGCAAGCAAGTGGGAGATATTCGATAAGCCTATCCCCACTGTTGCCCACCCCGAGCCGGGCAGCACGGAGTTTGCTATGGACGACATTCTCAGTCAGGCGGAAAGCTTTTTGAATGAGGAAAACGAAAAGGAACAGGCACCCAGCTTTGACAAGGCGGCAGATGAGCTTACAAGCCGTCTTGCTGCGGAAAGCAAGCCGATTCCCGAACCGGAGCCCGAACCTGTTCCCGAGCCGAAGCCCGAACCCGTCAAGATAATCAGACAGTCGGAAATTGCGGGAACGGAAAATGAACCGAAGCCGTTCAAGCCGCCTGTTCTGAATTCGGAGGGAGAGGTTATCGTTCCCGCCGAGCTTCCCGAAAAGAAGCCCGAGCCCGAAATTAAGCCCTTTACTCCGCCTGTTTTGAACAGGGAGGATATTGAACCCGAGATGCTGTACAGTGTGGAAAAGCCTGTTGAGCAGAAGCCTCAGATGCCTGAGCCAAAGCCCTTCGTTCCGCCTGTTATGGGCAGGGAAGAAGCCGCTCCCGTTCCCGTGACTATCAGTCCCGAGCTGGAAAAGCGTTGTCAGAAGATGTACAATGCGCTGTACAAGAAGGTGGGCAAGTCTATCGGCGAAGAGGATTTCAGAGAGTGGTCGCAGTATCTTTCAAATATGAAGCGAAATGTCAAGAACGGTGAAGCTCCCGAAAGTGATCTTCTCGGATTTATCGAATATTCCGAAAAGACCTACGGTTCCGTTAAGCAGGTCGGCAGACCTAAGAAAAATGCGTAAGGAGGCGGTTTGAATGAGATTTATCAACGAAAAGACCGCCATTAACGGTCTTGCGGACACTATTATAAAATCGGGGGTAAGCCTTTACAATGCGGTGAAATACATCTATTCCCTCACCGAGGAGGATTTTTACAATGTTAGTATCAAGGACTGTCTGAAGGTGGTGCTGAACAATATCACCGACGGGGACAGCCTGCAAACGCTGGGTTTGCGGATAAATGACCGTACCTGTGCGGCTATGTCGGGACCCGAGTATAACAGAATATTGTCCCTGATGGTTTTCAGCTTTGCGGTAAGAGTGCCAATGCTGAAAATCGTCAAGATAAACGGGGACAGTATGACCGACGACCAGATCTATCAGCTGTATTCAGCCATAATCGCAAAGGGTGCGGCAAATTACAATGATTTCATCAAGGAAACATTTCTTGAAACGAAATACCTTGTAAAAAAGGGCAAGCCCGTGCCGCCCTACAGTGCGGAATGGTACAAATCCTATGTTATGACGAATGTGCCTGCGCTGGCGGAGATAAACAACAGAAATATGTTTATTCTTGGTGCGGTGGATATGCTGTTTGCCATGTTCTACTCCTGTATGGAGGAGGAACTGAAAAACAAGCTGTCCGAGTACATCAATGACACTCCCGTTTAAGGAGGGCTTTATGAGAACTATTTATTTGTGCGGCTTTATGGGCTGCGGAAAATCCACCGTCGGAAAGACACTTGCCGCTTTGCTGAATATGCCTTTTGTGGATATGGACAGCTATATTGTAGAAAAGGCGGGAATGACTATCCCCGAAATATTTGCGGAAAAGGGCGAGAAGCATTTCCGTGAGCTGGAAAGCGATGCAATGCGTGAGCTTGGACAGGCGGGCGGTGTTATCGCCTGTGGCGGCGGTGCGCTGCTTCGTCCGAAAAATGCGGATATTGCGTCGGAATACGGCATTGCGGTGTATCTGTCACTGCCCTTTGAGGTGTGCTATCGGCGCATTTCGGGGGACAAAAACCGTCCAATCGCCGCTTCAAGCACTAAAGAGGAGCTGGAGGCTATTTACAGTGAGAGAGTGCCTGTTTACAGGGAACATTCCGCCGCAGAAATTTCCGCAGAGGGTACGCCCACGGAAATTGCAATGCGCATTGCGGATATGCTTATGCTTATTGGGGAATGACGGCTTGAAAGTATCCACACAAAGTTTATTGTCGAGCAGCAAACTTTGTTCATTTCGCTTTTTATAGAACGAATTAACAAAGGGGTTGCCCCTTAATACATATAAAGGAAAATGTAAAATGAGTAAAATATATTCACTTGGCATTGACGTTGGCTCAACCACCGTCAAGACAGTTATCTCTGACGAAAACGGAGAGATAATCTATTCAAAATATCAGCGTCATTTCTCTAAGGTAAAGGAAACCGCCGAGGAGCAGGTGAGGGCTATTGCTGCGGAATATCCCGACGCTCTGTTCAAGACTGCCGTTACGGGTTCTGCGGGTCTGGGACTTGCAAATGCAGGCGGACTGCCCTTTGTGCAGGAGGTTTATGCGGCGTTCGTTGCTATAAACAAGTGCTATCCCGACGCAGATGCGGCTATTGAGCTGGGCGGTGAGGATGCAAAAATTATCTTCATCACAGGCGGCGTTGAGCAGAGAATGAACGGCTCCTGCGCAGGTGGTACGGGCGCATTTATCGACCAGATGGCGACACTTCTGGGAATTACCGCCGATGATATGGACGAGCTTTCCCTTAAATCGGAAAAGCTCTATCCCATTGCGTCCAGATGCGGAGTTTTCGCAAAATCGGACATTCAGCCGCTGCTTAATCAGGGTGCAAGACGTGAGGATATTGCCGCTTCCGTGTTTCAGGCGGTAGTCGACCAGACCGTTTCGGGACTTGCACAGGGACGCACTATTGAAGGAAAGGTGCTTTTTCTGGGCGGACCGCTGTCCTTTTTAAAGGGTCTGAGAAAGGCGTTCAAGGAAACCTTGAAGCTTGATGACGAGCACGCAATATTCCCCGAAAATGCCCCTTGCTTTATGGCTTACGGCTCTGCCCTTCACGCCATGGAAAACGGCGACAAGACCTATTCTGCGGAGGAAATCGCAAATCTTATCAAAAATGCGGTCATGAGCGATTCCACCGTTACGGGCAGACGGCTCTTTGAAAGCCGTGAGGAATACGAAGCCTTCGTTGAACGCCACAAGAAATGCGACCTTGCTTATGAAAGCATTGAAACATATTCGGGAGATGCTTATCTCGGCGTTGACGCAGGCTCTACCACCACTAAAATGGTGCTTATTACCCCCGATGGAAAGCTGCTGTTCAAGCATTATGTTTCCAACAAGGGACAGCCTTTGGACGTGGTAACAAAGCAGCTGCGCAGAATTTACGAGCTTATAGGCGACAGGGTGAACATTGTTGCGGGCGCAGTTACGGGCTACGGTGAGGAGCTTATTAAGGCGGCTGCGGGCGTTGACTACGGCGTTGTTGAAACGGTTGCACACTATCGTGCGGCGTCATTTTTCCAACCCGATGTTGACTTTATTATCGACATCGGCGGTCAGGATATCAAGTGCTTTAAGATAAAAAATCACGCTATCGACAGCATTATGCTCAACGAAGCGTGTTCCTCGGGCTGCGGCTCGTTTATACAGACCTTTGCCCTTGCTATGGGATATGACATTGCGGAGTTTTCACAGCTGGGACTGTTTGCGGAAAAGCCTGTTGACTTGGGTTCACGCTGTACGGTGTTTATGAACTCCAGCGTTAAGCAGGCACAGAAGGACGGTGCTACTGTTGAGGATATTTCTGCGGGACTGTCCTCGTCTATTATCAAAAACGCTGTTTACAAGGTTATCAGAGCAAATTCCGCCGATGAATTGGGTGAAAATGTTGTTGTTCAGGGCGGTACCTTCTTAAATGATGCGGTGCTTCGTTCCTTTGAGCTGGAAATGGGCAAGAATGTTGTTCGTCCCGCTATTGCAGGGCTCATGGGCGCATTCGGTGCGGCATTGTACGCAAAGGAAAAGGCAGAGCAGGAGAAGCGGACAAAGTCGGGACTTATTTCAAAGAGCGATCTTGAAACATTTGCATACACCACTCGTCAGGCAAACTGCAAGGGCTGTACCGCACATTGCAGTCTGACCATACTTACATTCTCCGACGGACACAAGTTCATAAGCGGAAACCGCTGCGAAAAGGGAGCGGGTCTGGCGGCAAAGAGCAATGTTCCGTCCTTGTATGAATATAAATATAACAGGCTGCTTTCCTGTGTTGAGGAGAAGCCGTCCTCTCCAAAGGCTAAGGTGGGACTGCCCCTTTGTCTGGGATTTTATGAGCAGCTGCCATTCTGGCACAGAATGTTCACCGACTTAGGTTTTGAGGTCATTATCTCCGAGGAAAGCTCCCGCAAGACCTATTATAAGGGACAGCACACTATCCCGTCGGACACGGTATGCTATCCCGCAAAGCTTGCGCACGGACACATTGAGAGCCTGCTGGAGCGCGGTGCGGACGTTATCTTCTATCCCTGCGAAAGCTACAATATTGACGAGGGCGGCAGCGATAACCATTATAATTGTCCCGTTGTAGCGTACTATCCCGAGC
Source organism: uncultured Ruminococcus sp. (assembly GCA_945877315.1). Classification (GTDB taxonomy): domain Bacteria; phylum Bacillota; class Clostridia; order Oscillospirales; family Ruminococcaceae; genus UMGS1889. Next base: position 31,238 of record CAMCRP010000019.1, read on the forward strand.
TTTTGAAGGCGAATGTTGCGTCGCTGAATGAGGATAATTTTATCTGTCCGCATATTGACATAAATCTGAAAAAACACGCTGTTTCCGTAATCGAAAAGGCTTTTGAGAAATTCGGTCTGACAAAATCCGCAATTTCCGCTGCGTATGACAATGCCTGGAATGCGCTGAAAACCTATCAGAGCGATGTTGAGAGCAAGGGCAAGGAGATAATCGACTATGCCCGACTGAACAATATGCCTATTATCGTGCTTTCGGGACGTCCCTATCATATTGACCCCGAGATAAACCACGGTATCTGCAAGCTGATTACCTCGCTGGGAATGGCTGTTATCACCGAGGACGCAGTGTTCAGAAACGTTTCCACACCGAAGCTTGATGTCCTCAATCAGTGGACATATCACGCAAGACTTTACCGTGCTGCGGAATATGTTACCACTCAGGCGGATATGCAGCTGGTACAGCTTGTGTCCTTCGGCTGCGGAATTGACGCTATCACCACCGACGAGGTAAGGCATATACTGGAAAGCAAGGGCAAGCTTTACACTCAGCTGAAAATTGACGAGATAAACAATCTGGGTGCGGCAAAGATACGTCTTAGAAGCCTTGTGGCGGCTATGGGACGATAAGGAGGACAAAATGTCTTACGCCGTTTTTACCCCTGAAATGAAGGACACCCACACCATACTTATCCCCGATATGCTGCCCGTGCATTTTCGGCTTATTGCGTCAATTCTTGATCAGTACGGTTACAAGACCGAGTTGCTTCGAAATGACGGACGGAGCGTTGTGGACGAGGGATTAAAGCACGTTCACAACGATACCTGTTATCCCGCACTGATTGTTATCGGACAGTTTATGGACGCATTGAAAAGCGGAAAATATGACCCGAACAAGGTGGCACTGCTCATTTCACAGACGGGCGGAGGGTGTCGAGCGTCCAACTATATCCATCTGCTTCGGAAGGCACTTGACAAGGAATATCCGCAGATACCCGTGCTTTCGCTGAATTTCAGCGGTTTGGAGAAGGGCAGCGGATTTCAGATAACGCCTGTAATGCTCTTTAAAATGCTGTTTGCCGTCCTTTACGGGGACATTCTCATGCTGACTTACAACGAAGCGAGGGCATACGAGCTGAACAAGGGCGATTCAAAAAAAGTCCTTGACAAATGGATAGATATCATCACAGAGCGACTTGAAAAGGGCGGTTTTGCTAAGACAAAGCAGACTTACCGTGAGATACTTGATGATTTTGCGGCGGTTCCCCGTTCAAAGGAGAAGAAGCCGAGAGTGGGTATCGTCGGGGAGATCTATGTAAAATATTCGCCCTTGGCAAACAATCATCTGGAGGATTTTCTGCTGTCCGAGGGCTGCGAGCCTGTGGTGCCGTCCTTTCTGGATTTCTGCCTTTACTGTGCCGTGAACAACGTCAATGACGGGGAAATTTACGGTTTCAAAAACAAGACCACGTTCATGTTTGGTATCGGATATAAGCTTATTTACGCAAAGCAGCGTGAGATGATAAAGGTGTATAAGGAGCATGGCGAGTTTACGCCGCCCCACGACTTTGAGGAGCTTCGCCACTATGCCGACAAGTATTTTCATCAGGGCGTGAAAATGGGTGAGGGCTGGCTTATTCCCGCCGAGATGGCAGCGCTGGAGGAGGGCGGTGTGCGGAACATTATCTGTACTCAGCCTTTCGGGTGTCTGCCCAATCATATTGTGGCGAAGGGCGTTTCCCGTGTTATCAAGGAAGCGTATCCGCAGGCGAATATTGTGGCTGTTGATTATGACCCGGGTGCTACAAAGGTTAATCAGGAAAACAGGATAAAGCTTATGCTTACCAATGCAAGGTGACTGTCTTTATGGTTTTTGCGGAAATAATTATCAGAGGTGACTTGATATGTTTTATTTATGCAGTTCGACCAAATCCGACGGTGTAGTTGAATATCTATTTTTTGACCCCGACGCAAAGTCTGTTTTCGCAAAGGACTATAACTCTGCCGTTGAGCTGATAACGCAGCATAAGGTGGAAAATGCCAAGCTGGAAAATGCAGTTATAAAGGCTGCCGACCGTGTGAACAAGGTAAGACTTACCGCCGAAAACCGCAGCAAAAGCGTTGCATTTTACATCTATTCCGAAGATGACGAGCTTATTTATGCTGTTGACAACAGGGGGGAGATATTTGTAATGTCTATGAATGTTGCGGCGGAGTTCTTCAAGGGGAAAACGCTGCTGAATGCTACTCTGCACAAGGACGGTGTAGAGGTGTGCGGTGCTAAAAGGTTCACAAATGCCCTTAACCGTGATTATCGTCATGCGGTTACAAAATAAAAATGACCTCTTCGGCAGAAATGTCGGAGAGGTCATTGTGTATTTATGCACCTGTGATTTATGCGGTTTTATCGGATAAAAGCTCCTTTACCTCATCAAGGGTGAGCTTTGTTGCGTCTGCTATCTGCTGCATATTCTTTAAGCCGCCGTTCCACAGATTGACGGCTATTTCCTTTGCATTTTCCTTTGCGTATTCCTTTGCATATTTCTTTGCGTAATTTTCGATTAATTCACACATATTATAACCCTCCTCAAAATCCTTAAAACGCTTTACTCTTTCGGATAACGCATTGTTGTGCATATTGTTTGGGTCGGTGCAGAAAAAGTCCTGCATAAGCTTGCCCAGCTTTGTTTCGTCACGAATTTCTCCGTTTACATATATTATGTGCGAGCCGTCGTCAAATATTGCGTTAGTCAGCTCGGATATGGTGCGGTTTATAGTATAAATGGGCTTTCCCGCCTTGAATGTGTCGTGCTCGGTTATGAAAATCACATAGGTTTCGGGCAGCTCGGTAAGCTGCTGTCCCTTTAACAGCAGATTTGCGTCCATAAGGCTGCTGTTATACCGTGCACGTCGTGGCAATGCACCGTCGCTGTCCCGCTGCACCTCAACATCATACTGCTTTCCCTGACTGTCAACAGCATAAATATCCAGCCGTGATGACCTGCCTTGCAGATTTTTCAATTCAATCTGCGAATCGACCTTTAAAACGGTCAGATCATCTTTGTCAAGGATCACTCTCAAAAGCAACTCCGCACATGCTTTATCCTCAAACACTTTGGACATAAAAGTGTCATCTATCAAACGTAATTGTCTGATAATTTCAAGCTGTTCCCTTCGCTGCTCTGATAATTTTTCTAAACTCTCTATTGGTATCACCTTCCGTTACATAAATTATAACATGTTTTCCGTGAAAAATCAAGACTCTCTTTTTTTATTGTCTGATTATATTATTTTATGACTTTTTGTCATATTTATCAATTAATTGACAATTATCGCAGATAATATATACAAAATTACGAAAATCGACTAAGCCTATTGACAAAGTAGGGTATAGGGTGGATTATATAGTTACAACGAACAAACATAGTAGGTTAGTGTATTGGGAAAGGATAATTTTTATGAAAAAGCTGTTTTGTTGTTTTATGTGTAAGGTGCAAATGTGAATCGGTAAAAATTATCCTAACCGTTTGCATTTGCTTTGTTGTGTTGCATATGCGAACGGTTTTAAATATGTTTTTTGAAGCTGTTTCATATTGTTATGAAACGGCTTTTTTTGATTGGAAGTGACAAAATGTCTGTACAAAACGAAGAATTTTCTGAGGTTGTGGAAATAATCCGAAAGGCATTGCAGGATATGGAGTTCGGTTCTGTAACCATAATGGTTCAGGACGGGCGCATAGTTTCCATAGAAAGCACCGAAAAATTCAAGGTGAAGCTTAATAACAAAACTGACCGGAACGCCGGAGGTTTTAAACGTTGATTGTAATTACGTTTAAAGCCTCCTTGTTTTTTTATGAGGAGGGGCAATATGACAATTCTCGATCTTATTGGAAATACGCCCCTGCTGAGTCTTAACATAGACGGTCTGAAAAACGGCGTAAAGCTCTTTGCCAAAGCAGAATTTATGAACGTTGGCGGCTCGGTAAAGGACAGGGCGGCAAAGGCTATGCTCCTGAAAGGCATTGCCGACGGCAGTCTTACAAAGGATAAGACCGTTATCGACTCAACAAGTGGAAACACGGGCATTTCCTATGCAATGATATGCTCTGATTTGGGATATAAGGTGCGGCTTTGTATTCCCGCAAACGTATCTCCAGAGCACAAGGCATACATGAAAGCTTACGGTGCGGATATTATCGAAACCTCACCCCTTGAAGGCATAGACGGAGCATATAACGAGGTTCAGCGTATCATCTCGGAAAATCCCGACAAATATTTTTATCCCGACCAGTACAGCAATAATGAAAATTGGCTTGCACATTACAACGGTACGGGAATGGAAGTTCTTTCACAGACAGGCGGCAGCATAACCCATTTTGTTTCGGGTACGGGCACGGCAGGTACATTTACGGGCTGTGTTAAGCGGCTCAAGGCATATAACAGCGGCATAAAAGCGGTAATGATGCGCCCCGATTCACCATTTCACGGAATAGAGGGAATAAAGCACCCGTCGGCGCACGTTCGGTCAAGCTTTTTTGACGAGTCCCTTGCCGATGAAACGATTGAAATATCCACCGAATAAGCCTATGAAATGACCAAGCTCCTTGCACATAAATATGGCTTATTCGTGGGTATAAGCTCGGGAGCAAATGTCCTTGCGGCTCTGAAAACAGCTGAAAATGCACCGCCGGATTCGGTGATAGTCACCATTCTCTGAGACGGCGGAGGACGGTATCTTTCAAATCCGCTGTGGGAGGTGTAAGGCTTGATATATCTTTCGAAGGACGTTATTCAGCATATGCTGACAGACGGTGCGGGGCGTTATCCCGAGGAATGCTGTGGCATAATTTTCGGGCATATAGACGACAACGGCGAAAAGACTGCGGAGTATGCCGAGTCTGCCGAGAACGGATATGACAAAGCGGAAAAACGCCGCCGTTTTGAAATAACCCCCGAAATTATGCTGAAGGCTGAACTGACCGCACGAAGGAAAAAGCTTGACATTATCGGCTTTTATCATTCCCACCCCGACTGCGAGGCTTTCCCTTCGGAGTTTGACCGCACCCACGCACTGCCCGTTTATTCTTACATAATAATGTCCGTGGTAAAGGGGAGAGCGGTCAAGACCAAAAGCTTTGTGCTTTCGGCGGAGGATATGCAGTTTTCGGAAGAAAAAATAACAATATGCAATAAGGAGTAAATTTTTATGGCAATAACCGTACTTATACCGACCACTCTGCGCTCATTCACAAATCACCGCTCTGAATTGGAGCTGGAGGGCAGCACCGCAGGCGAGGTGATACGCTCCCTTGCGGACGAATATCCCGAAACGAAAAAAGCTTTGTTTGACGAAAGCGGAAATCTCCGTCCGTTTATCAATGTGTTCGTGAACGGGGAAAATATAAAGGTCTTGCAGGGAAATGACACTCCCGTAAAAACAGGTGACGAGATAATGCTCATACCCGCTATTGCAGGTGGTGCGCCAACCGATAGCGTTCTCGGAGATACAAAGGGCGAAAAGCTTACAAACGAGGAAATTCTCCGTTACAGCCGTCATCTGCTTTTGCAGGAGGTGGGCATAAAGGGACAGAAAAAGCTGAAAGCCGCTAAGGTTCTCATTGTGGGAATGGGCGGTCTGGGCGCACCCCTTGCACAGTATCTTGCGGCGGCAGGCGTGGGAAAGCTGGGACTTATCGACTTTGACGAGGTAGATGAAACCAATCTCCAGCGGCAGGTAATTCACGGCACCCGTGACATCGGCAGACCGAAGGTAGCTTCCGCAAAGGACAGCATAAAGCAGATAAATCCTCTTGTAAAGGTGGAAACCTACAACTATATGCTCACATCGGAAAACGCTCTTGACATCATTTCTGAATATGACGTTGTGGCAGACGCTTCGGACAATTATCAGTGCCGTTATCTGGTAAACGATGCCTGCGTGCTTCTCGGAAAGCCCGATGTATTCGGGGCAATGTATCAGTTTGAGGGACAGGCTTCGGTGTATTACGCAAAAGAGGGACCCTGTTACAGATGTATGTACCCATCTCCCCCGCCTGTGGGATTTGTACCCTCCTGCGCAACGGGCGGAGTTATGGGAGCACTTCCGGGAATTATCGGCACTATTCAGGCAAATGAGGTAATCAAGCTGATTGTGGGCGGCGGTGAAACACTTGTGGGACGTCTGCTGAACTTTGACGCATGGAAAATGAGATTTCGTGAGCTGAAAATACACAAAGACCCGAACTGTCCCATCTGCGGCGAGCACCCCATCATTACCAAGCTTGAAGAATATGATTACGCCGATTTCTGCGGCATAAAAAAGCAGGAAGAGGAGGAAGCCCCCGTTGAAGCTATTGAAGCCAAGGAGCTTAAACGCCGTCTTGACGAGGGCGAAAGGATAACCATTATAGACGTAAGAGAGCCTCACGAAAGAGCGATAACAAAATTCCTTGATGCAAAGGTCATTCCCATAGGTCAGCTTGAACGCAGGCAGAATGAGCTTGACCCGAGCATTGACACCGTATTTGTCTGCAAGGAGGGCAAGCGCAGTATTCTTGCGGTAAATACTCTTCGTGAAGCGGGCTACAAGGGCAGAATGTTAAATCTGAAAGACGGCATTAACGCATGGGCAAGAGAGGTTGACCCCACAATGCCCCAATACTAAGATATTGATCCTTGTTGCGGCAAGCCGATATGGGCGAAAATATTTCGCCGCCGCGGTTCGATTGATATAAATAAAATTTTTTGGAGGTAAATTATCATGGCAGAAGAAAAGATCAATGCGCTGGGCGCAAAGGCGGCGTACAATTTAGCGGACGTCACCAAGACCAAGCCCCCAGTACGGAGCACTCACACCCAAGTGGATAACCAAGCTTCTTGAATTCAAGGGACTTGAATCGGGCATTTACCGTGTGAACAGAGTAAAAGAGGGCGATACTCCTCTTGACGTTCTGTGCAGTGCAACAAAGAAGTCGGACATTGTTCCCCAGGGCTATGTAGAATATGAGGAGCAGCCCCGTGAATACCGTCTGAACTCCATTTCCACTATCATCAACATCAACACCCAGATCGAGGACGTTTACAGCTCACCCTACGATCAGGCAAAGGAGCAGCTTAACCTTGCTATCGAAAGCCTTCGTGAGCGTCAGGAGAGCCAGCTTATCAACAATGATGATTACGGTCTGCTGAAAAACGTTCCCGATTCCCAGCGAATTCAGACAAGAAACGGCGCACCCACTCCCGACGACCTTGACGAGCTTATCACTAAGGTATGGAAGGAACCTTCCTTCTTCCTCGCTCACCCCAGAGCAATCGCCGCATTTGAGAGAGAATGCACAAAGCGCGGAGTTCCTCCAGTGACCGCAAATATTGCAGGCGGAAACTTTATCCTTTGGAGAGGTATTCCCATTATCCCCACCGACAAGCTTCTTGTGGACGGTCTGAAAAATCCCAAGAGCAAGAGCGGAAAGACAAACATTCTTCTTATCCGCACAGGAGAAGCAAAGAGGGGCGTTATCGGTCTGTATCAGGCAAATCTGAAAAACGAACAGTCCAGAGGTCTTTCCGTAAGATACAGAGGAATTGACGACAAGGGCGTGGCTTCCTACCTGCTCAGCCTTTACTGCTCGGCGGCTATCCTTTCGGACGACGCTATCGCAGTTTTAGAGGACGTTGAAGTAGGTGAATACTATGACTACGATTGACAGTTATTCCTTGAATAACAGACTTCCCTCGGAAGGTGAGCTTGAAGCGCTGGCAAACGGGCTGTTTCCCGAATACAATACCGCCGAATGTGCAGACGGCATAGAAAAGCTTTTGACACAGGGCGATACCTCGGTAATAGACAGGGCGGCAAATAAAGCCGAGAGTTTTTTTAACCGTGAAGCTGCGGACGTCAGCCGCTATGAGCCGACCTCATTTTTAAGTGAGATAAACCGTCTTGACGGTTATGCAAGGGCAGCAGAGGAAGTGTTAAACGAAGCTTCTGATGTAAATGCAGATGAATTTTATCCCGAAACTTCGCCCCTTGACGGATTTGCTCCCGTGGGAACTGCTTCATACACTCTGCCCTTTACGGACATAACCTCTGCGGCGCAAATCTCCGAAAATGAGCTTTACAAGCCGAAATATTCTCTTGATGAAAATGACCTTGATACTGTAGTTTCGGAGCTTGACGGCTTTGGTGTTTACCGTGAGGAAAAAGCTCCCGTTCAGCCGAAAAATACGGGATATTCTCCCGTTGTGGTATCACAGGCACAGTCGGAAAATACAGCTGTTCCGAAGTCACGGGAAAATAATTCGGAAAGCGGCAATTTCAGGCAAAGCAACAATAATTCCATTATCGTTGGCACAAAAACGCTGGAGCAGATTCGCCGTGATTTTCCCATTCTCGGCGAAAGAATAAACGGTCACGACCTTGTATGGCTGGATAACGGCGCAACTACACAGCGTCCCAAACAGGTCATTGACCGCCTTACGGAGTATTACACTCACGAAAATTCCAATGTTCACAGAGGTGCTCACACTCTTGCGGCACGTTCCACAGACGCATACGAAGGCGCAAGGCAGACCGTTGCCGACTTTATCGGTGCGCCCGACAAGAACAATATTGTATTCGTCAGAGGAACTACCGAGGGAATAAATCTTGTTGCAAACGCTTTTGTCAAGCAGTATCTTCACGAGGGCGACGAGATAATCGTAACTCTTCTTGAACATCACGCAAACATTGTTCCCTGGCAGCTTATCGCATAGGAAACGGGTGCGGTCATAAAGGTGGCACCCGTTGACAGGTCGGGGCAGATAATCCTCTCCGAATATGAAAAGCTGTTTACAAAGCGGACTAAATTTGTTTCGGCGACACACGTTTCAAACGTTTTGGGAACAATTACGCCCGTTGCGGAGCTTATTTCCATAGCCCACGCTCACGGGGTTCGTATACTCATTGACGGTGCGCAGTCGGTGGCACATATCCCCGTGAATGTGACCGCTCTCGATGCAGATTTCTTTGTTTTCTCGGGACATAAAATTTTCGCTCCCACGGGAATTGGCGTTGTTTATGGCAAAAAGGAGCTGCTTGAAGCCGCAAGACCATATCAGGGCGGCGGAAATATGATAGCGGACGTTTCCTTTGAACGTACTATATACAATCCTGCTCCCAATAAATTTGAAGCAGGCACGGCAAGCATTGCAGATGCTGTTGGTCTGGGAGCGGCTCTGGAATATCTTAACTCCATAGGAATGCCCGAAATAAGTCGCTACGAGCATGAGCTTGTTTCCTACGGCATGAAGGAGCTTGCAAAGATACCGGGGCTGCACCTTATCGGCACGGCTTCTCAGAAATCAAGTGCACTGTCCTTTGTTCTTGACGGCTACGACAACGAAACGGTGGGACAGCACCTTGATAAATACGGCATTGCAGTGAGAACGGGACATCATTGTGCACAGCCGATACTTCGTTCCTACGGGCTTGAGGGAGTTGTCCGCCCCACTCTTGCACTGTATAATTCTCCCGAGGATATTGACAAACTTGTAAGGGCAATTCGCTCACTTACATAATTCTCTAAAGATATATTCCAAAACGGACGGCAGAAAAAAGCTGCCGTCCGAAAATTTTTAAACGGAGGGCACATATTATGCACAAGCTTGAAACAGAGGTCAACAGACTTATCGGTGACATTCTTTCCGACTATGAGCAGGGAAGGAATATTGACAATATCCAAACCTTTGACCACCCGAAAAAAGAGGTCATTATTGAGATAATTGACAAGCTGCGCAACATTATTTTTCCGGGATATTTCAAAAACGGCACCTACCGCATTTATACTATCAGGAACAATATGACCATGCTTTTGGAGGACGTGCTGTATAATCTTATCAGGCAGATAACCATAGTGCTGCCCTATAATCCCGAATTTGAAAATGCAAGTGATGAGGACATTTCGGAAGAAGCTGAGCGGCTTGCACTGAAATTTCTCGGGACTATCCCCAAAATTCGTGAATATGTTGATACCGACGTTCAGGCGGCATTTGACGGAGATCCTGCCGCATTCAACAAGGACGAGATAATCTTTTCATACCCCGGACTTTTTGTCGTTATGGTAAACAGAATAGCCCACGAGCTTTATCTGCTGAATATTCCCCTTATCCCGAGAATTATGACGGAATACGCCCACAGCGTTACGGGCATTGACATTCACCCGGGAGCAACCATAGGCAAATATTTTTTCATTGACCACGGCACGGGAATTGTTATTGGCGAAACCACCGTTATCGGGGACAATGTGAAGATCTATCAGGGCGTAACTCTGGGTGCGCTGTCCACAAGAGGCGGTCAGAAGCTCAAAAGCAAGAAGCGTCACCCCACTATTGACGATAATGTCACTATATATTCGGGAGTGTCCATTCTCGGGGGCGAAACCGTTGTTGGAAAGAATGTTGTTGTAGGAGGCAATGCCTTCATTACCAAATCTATCCCCGAGGGGGCAAGGGTCAGCATAAAAAATCAGGAGCTTCGCTTCAATTATGACGCAGCTCACCCCGTACAGCGTGCAGAGCTTGAGGTGGACGATAGTTGGTTTTATGTGATATGCTCACAAATTGTTGTTCATCAGCGAAAATGGCAAAAGAAAAGACCTTGCAAACGTAGTGTTTACAAGGTCTTTTGGCGGAGAAGGAGGGATTCGAACCCTCGATGTGCTATTAACACATACACGAGTTCCAGTCGTGCGCCATAAACCGGGCTAGGCGACTTCTCCATAGCTTGTTTATCTTCAAGCGACTATTATATTATATCAGAATTTATTGTAATTGTCAAGGATTTTTGATTCGTCAAAATTAACAATTATGCAAGATTATTTGACAATGCTAATGTGCAAATTTCCGCAAAAGCAAATCCTGTTGACTATTGCCCGAAAATGTGATATAATGAAAAAAACTGCGGAATCGTAAACGGTTCGGAAAGGATAGAAAAATGAGCTACAAGGACGAATTTATCAAGTTTATGGTGGAAAGCGGAGTGCTGACCTTCGGAGATTTTACCCTGAAAAGCGGCAGAAAGGCACCCTATTTCATCAACACGGGAAACTATAAAACAGGTGCACAGCTGGCAAAGCTGGGTGAATTTTACGCTGAGTGCATCAAGGAAAACGGCATTGAGGCGGACACGCTGTTCGGTCCTGCTTACAAGGGGATTCCACTGTCCGTTTCTGCCTGCACGGCTCTGTTCAACAAGTTCGGCATTGACGTGAACTACTGCTTCGACCGCAAGGAAGCCAAGGATCACGGCGAGGGCGGAATGTTCGTAGGCAAGCAGCTGACCGACGGCGAAAAGGTGGTTATCATTGAGGACGTTATGACCTCGGGCAAGGCTCTGCGTGAGGTTATGCCCAAGCTGACCGCCGCAGCAAAGGTGAATGTTACGGGTATGGTCATCACCGTTGACAGAATGGAAAAGGGTCAGGGGGAGATGAGCGCCGTTCAGGAGGCTTACAGGGATTTCGGCGTTAAGGTGTATTCCATCGTTACCATCAATGACATTATTGACTCTATTGAAAGAGGAGTTATTGGCTTCTCTGAATATCTTGACAAGATGAAGGAATACCGTTCGGTTTACGGTGTGAACTGATTTTTTATAAGGACGTGTAAAGCCGTCCCCGAGGTGTTTCGGGGGCGGCTTTCGATAGTTGTGCAGATTGGGATTTTGAGCGTATGCCATATCGTCATAGTTGGTTTTTTACCTGACAATCTAAAATGAAAAATACTTACCTTACTTCATCAGCACGGAGTTCAATCGCAACCATCATATCACATATTTCGGGAGATATGGTTTTATCAACCTCGTAATGGTAAGTTTTTTCCTTTAATACTTTTATCAGTTCATCCTCATAATTAAAACAATCATAAGGAAAATAGCTCCAATGATACGGAAATTCCTTTTGAGAATTTTTTCGTGTGTTTTCTCTTTTAACGCTTAAAATTTCCATATGCTTCAAATCCGCACTTAGGAACCCATTTATATCTTCTAAAATATAGTGAGTATGGACGGACATATTCCATGCTTCTTCGGAATTTAATTTTATAAAATTCTGTTTGTGCATATCATAATTTTGAAGCGTATCCTGACAAAATCTCTCATACAGATCCTCATCACCGAAAAGCTTCGCAAGCAGTGCTAAGTTCAATGATTCTATTACCTTATCTGCACTCGGATATTCCTTGCTTTTTTCCGAAAAATTCAGTAATCGGTTGCTTATTTCCGCAAGCTGATATGCTTCATAAATCGTTATATCTTTTTGTGATAATGCACTTTGAACAAAATTAAGCAGCTCCATACCTAAGCTGTCCTTACTGCAGCATTCATTGATTTTTTGAAGTATCGTCATAGTATACACTTCCTTACTTTTCACCATTTTGAGGCGATAATGCTTTTGATTTTATGTCAACGGTTATTGTATTCTATTATACTAATCTCCAATGAAGGTGTAGACAAAAAATCTGCACAAAACCCATAAGCACAAGCTTTTTCACAGATTTTTTGTCCACTTTCTAATCAGAGATTAGTATTAGAACAAGCGCGCAGTCAATTAACAAAATAAAATCAAGCTTGACATTCAATATGTAATTCTTTTAAATAATGCTCATCGGTTGAATTATCTTGATTCATTTCGTACAAATAAATATGATATATCCCAACGAGTTCGGGTTCAAAATCATTTTCATCATAGTAAGATAATCCCAATTGATATAAATTTCCCGATGTGGTTTTTATAGATTTACAGCTTCTGCCCAAATCCATTTTTGTTTTACCGTCATCACTCCATTTTCCATCGCCGCTGATATATCCGTTTTCGTATGAAATAACATCACCCTCAATAAAATCAAAGGTTTGTTCAATTTGCTCTCTGATGTTCGGAGTTTCCTGTAACTTTTTACACAGCATATTATAAATAGCATCGGTATTTCTTTCCTGTATGTATTGCAGAACAAATTCTGCATTTGTCTTTTCGGGTTCTTTCGATAAAAAGCTGCACGAGGATAATGCTGCTGTCACAGCAACCGATGTTATTGCAGAAATTATTTTCTTGATTTTTGTCATACTTTTCCCCACCATTTCAATATTATCATTGTCAAAAGGTCAAGTGTTCCGTATTGGTTTTTTCATATTATAGCATTAAATAATTAAAATGTCAATTGCTTTACGGCGGTATTTATCAAAAATAAAAAACAAATCAAAAAGAACGCCAAAGTCATCATCACGACCTTGGCGTTCAACTTTTTCATACAATTATTCGGCAATAACAAAATCCGTCTGTGCCCCCGCAATTTTCCACTTGCCGTTTTCACGGACGAGGATAAAGCTGTAGAAATTCTCCGTTGCATCGTTATCCCCGCCGTATGCGGTAACGGTGCAGTTGTATATAAATTCGTCCGTTGATAAAATATCTCTGGACTGAAAATCATATTTTACGGACAAATCATCGCCGTAGAGGGTGAGAAGCTGCGTTCTGGATCTTTCAAGGTCAGCCAGAAATGCCGCCTTGTCCAGTTCTGCGGAAAGCAGCGGTTCTATTTTGTCAATGCTGCCGCTTTTGTATAGCGTAAGCGTTTTTGAGATAAGCTTGCCCTGTCCCGAAAGATAAACAGAAAGGGCAAGCACGGCGGCGAGAATTATCAGGGAAAGCCCGAAAAACAGCTTTCCTACGACCTTTCCCGCCTTATTGTTTGTTTCGGACATCTTTATATTTCTCCCGAATTATGAGTTGCCAAGGAATGCGGCACCGATAATGCCTGCGTCATTTCCGAGAGCGGCGACCTCGATCCTTGTGTTCTTGTCCAGCATTCTTGTGTAAACTTCCTTTTTAACAAGCTCTCTCATAGGCACCATAAGGGGGTCACCTTCATTGCAGACACCGCCGCCGATGCAGAGAACATCGGGCTGGAAAATGTTGATAGCGTTGGTGATACCCGCTGCCAGATACTTGATGTACTTGTCAACGACTTCCTTTGCGGACTTGTCGCCTGCACGCATAGCGTTGAATGCCAGTCTTGCGGACACCTTGCCGTCCTCCGCTGCCATTTTGTGCATAACGCTTGCGGGGTCGGATTCCATTGCCTCCTTGGTCATACGGATAAGACCTGTTGCAGAGGAGAACACCTCAAAGCAGCCCTTTCTTCCGCAGGTACACTGAGGACCGTCAACCTCGATAACGATGTGTCCCAGCTCTGCACCTGCAAGGTTTGAGCCTGTGAGGATTTTTCCGTCAACGATAATTCCTGCGCCTACGCCTGTTCCCAGAGTAATGCAGACAGCGTCCTTTGCGCCCTTTGCAGCACCTGCAACGAACTCTCCGTATGCAGCGGCATTTGCGTCATTTGCAACGTAAACGGGCTTGTTGATATGCTCCTGAATATACTTTCTTACGGGAACATCGTGGAAATCAAGGTTGTTGGAGTAGGGGATAGTTCCGTTGACATTGTCGGCAATACCGGGGGTTCCGATGCCAATCCATTCAACGTCGTCAATGGAAATGCCTGCCTTTTCCGCAGCCTCAATGGACACCTTTGCCATATCGTCGCAGATCTCCTTTGCGGGACGGGGGCAGAGGGTCTTGGTGGTAGCCTTTGCGACTATCTCAAAATTCTCGTTTACAACGCCTGCCTTGATGTTTGTTCCGCCCAAGTCGATACCGATATAATATTTCATAAAAAATTCCTCCAAATCAGACTTTTGTAAGTATAAGCTCGCAGCTGCCCTTAACGGTAAAGCTGCCTGTGTTTGCGTCAACGAAAATGCTGTCGCCCTTAACTGCCTTTACGCCGTTTATGTCAGCTTCGCCGTCCAGAAGAAGAAGGCTTACGAAGGACTTATCATCTGCGTTCAGAACCGCTTCACCGTCAATTTTTACAGAATATGTTGTGAAATATTCGCAGCTTGAAAGAAGCTTTCTTGTGTAACCGTCAAGCTTTTCCACGGGAGTTTCGGGATATGCCTTTGCGGGACCCAGAACGGTAACGTCCTTTGCCTTTTCAACGTGAAGCTCTCTGGGCTTGCCGTCCTTTCCGACACGGCCGTAGTCGTAGATACGGTATGTAGTGTTGGAATTCTGCTGAATTTCCGCAATAAGAATGCCCTTGCCGATAGCGTGGAGCGTTCCCGCTTCGATGAAGAAAACATCACCCTTTTTCACGGGGACGGAGTTTGTCACCTCAAGCAGAGTGTTGTCCGCAATGCGCTTTGCAAACTCGTCCTTGCTTATCTCCTTCTTGAAGCCGTAGAGCAGCTCTGCACCCTCGTCGCAGTCAACGATGTACCACATTTCCGTTTTGCCGTATTCGCCTTCAACACGCTGTGCGTACTCATTGTTGGGGTGGACCTGAACGGAAAGGTTGTCCTTTGCGTCAATAAGCTTAATAAGGATAGGGAAGTTCTCGAACTTATCGCAGTCTGTTCCCAAAACGGCTTTGCCCTTCTTTTCAATATATTCCGCAAGGGTCAGACCGTCATATTCGCCGCCGCTGATAACGCTTGCGCCGTCCTTATGGCAGGACAGCTCCCAGCTTTCTGCGACCTTGTCGAAATCGCATTTTTTTCCGAAATCGGTGCGCAGACGTGTTCCGCCCCAGATATAATCCTTAAATGCGGGGGATAGTTTTTGAATTGACATTTTAATACTTCCTTTCGGGCGCATAATTCTTATTTTATTTTATCACAGTGATGGGATAATGTCAACTGTTTTGGAAAAATACTGATCGGTTGGCTGTTATCGCATTTCCGCTTGCATCATAGTCAATATTCTCAATAAGCTTTCCGCTGCTGTCTAAAGTCTGGGTCTTATACCTCTCTCCGTTTCTGAAAAAATCCGCAGTTTGTGAGCCGTCGATATAGCAGGTGACGATCTGGGATATCTGACTGTTCTGTTCATACCAGGTTATTTTATGACTGCCGTTGTCATAATATTCGATAGTATAAGTCTTACGGAGCAGCTCATTTTTATCTTCGTCACAGTAGATCACTGCTTCGTTCGTGCGGTCATTTCTTTTAACATATTTAAGATACGGATAATCCGCTCTGTCATATTCAACGGTTATTATGTATCCATTTTCCGTTATTTCGGGTACGCAGCTTGCAGAGGTTTTGTCAGAAAAAAATGGTAACAAGCTCAAATTCGTCATTACTGTTGTAATATTCGCAGGGATCCTTTGCACCGTTTGGTTCATACCACATCAGCTGATAGTTTCCTTCGCTGTCGGGCTTTAGCTTTTCACATTTGACCTTGCCGTTGGGGTGATATTCCAGGATACCGTATTCCTGTTCGGTCTGAGTTTCCGAAACGGTTTCATGTACGGTCGTTTCTTCGGCGGTTGTTATTATTTCGGACGAAAATTCTGTCAACGCCGATACACTTTCAGCTTCCGAAACAGAAGTATCTGCAGCTATTGTCGAAACGCTGCCGTCATTTCCCCGAAGACTTATGCCGAATATTACAGCAGCGCACAAAACAGCAGCTGCGGCAGCCGTAAACGCAGCCGCCTTGACAGGGAACGCCCTCTTTTCCTCGGAAAGCTCAGACTCCATTTCCGCAGCATTTTTGTATCTTGAATTCGGGTCGGCACTCATAGCCTTTGAAATGACATCACGCATATGTGAGGACACATCTATCCCTCGGAAATCGGGTCTGCCGCATTGCGGTATACGTCCTGTAAGTATGTAGTAAAGTGAAGTGCCTATTCCGTAAATATCTGTGCGGATATCAATGTATGCTTTCCCGATATTCTTTGTTTTCTGCTTTGAAACGTGGCTGTCTGCGGGAGGATAAGTATTGGAGATCAGCTCTGTTTTATCATTTTCGCCCGAATATACCGCTTCTTCGGCTTCGCTCAAAAACCTTGTTTCCTCGCGGAACTAGTCAATGACCTCGGGGATATTTACAAGGCATTTAAACTGTTCGGGCGCACCAAAATACTGAGAACCGCCCTGCACATTGGCAATGCCGTTATCGGCGATAGTACTGATATTGAAATCTATCAGGCAAATATCGTCCTGCGGTGTCAGCATAATATTGGCAGGCTTAATATCGCTGTGGATAATGGGCGGGATCTGACTGTGCAGATATTTTACGGCGGTGCAAAGCTGCAGAGCATATTTGCGTACCTGTGCTTCGGTAAAGGTTCTGCCTTCTCCGATAAGCTGCTTGAAATTTTTCCTTCGATAAATTCCATAACGGTATAAACATCGTTTCCGTCCTCGACAAAATCAATGACCTGCGGAAGGTAATCGTTTTTCAGATTTTTCAGCACATCAACCTCGGAACGGTTGCGAAGTTCGCCCTTTATATCGTCTTTTATGAGCTTTATCGCCACAAATTTACGCATGCGCTTATGATAGGCTTTATAGATTATTCCGCCGCCTGAGCCAAGGCGATCGGTTATTTCATACGTATCATTTAATACCTGACCGAGATCAATCATTTATTTATCCTCCGTGAATCCAATGCTTTTGAGCAGTATCGTATATTAAGAAAATATCAGCCTTTGGTGCAAATTTGCCCGATGTTTTATTGGAACAGCTGAAAAACATAAATGTCAACTTCAATAAGCGGTTCCCGAATATTGCGAGTATTTCAGCTTTCGAAGGCTGGTCCATTGTTTCATTTTCATTTCAGTTGCTTATCACATTTTTCACACAAAGCACTGTTATTATATACTTGTACCAAGGAAATGGTACACCCCCAAACTTATTTATCCGTCCTGTTTACCCCGACAGGAGGATACACGGCGTTGCATACACACCCCGGTATCTTCGCCGAAACCCTAATCCTATATCATATTTTTCGCCCCTGCCGTATACCCCTCGGCGGGGGACTTTTTTATCTGTCGGGTATTCCAAAATGAGCATAAAGCAAACATCTGCTTGCTTTATGCTCATTAACAGTTTATGCGGGCTTATCTTTTAACAGCTCCTTTACCTCGTCAAGAGAGAGCTTAGTAGCATTTGCGATCTGCTGCATATCCTTAAATCCGCTGTTCCAAAGATTAACGGCAATCTCCTTTGCGGTTTCTTTTGCTGTTTCTTTTGTAGCTTCTTTTACATAATTTTCCATTAATTCACACATATTACCATAACCCTCCTCGGTTTCCTTGAATTGTTTTACTTTATCGGATAATGTCTTGTTGTGCATTTAACGTGGAAAAGCAGTTCGACAGGAGCATAAGGCAGAATCGGTTTGAGTAATTTTGCTGTCAAGCAGTTTTGTCAGACAACAGCTCCTTTACCTCGTCAAGAGAGAGCTTAGTAGCATTTGCGATCTGCTGCATATCCTTAAATCCGCCGTTCCAAAGATTAACGGCAATCTCCTTTGCAGCTTGTTTTGCAGCTTCTTTTGTAGCTTCTTTTGCATATTCTTTTGCATAATTTTCCATTAATTCACACATATTACCATAACCCTCCTCAGTTTCCTTGAATTGTTTTACCTTATCGGATAATGTCTTGTTGTGCATTTTATTAGGATCAACGCAGAAAAGATCCTGCATCAATCTGCCAAGTTCAGTTTCGTCACGAATTTCACCGTTTACATATATTATGTGTGAGCCGTCATCGAATATTGCATCTGACAGCTCCGATATTTTTCTGTTGATGGTATAAATGGGCTTTCCACCTTTAAGTGTGTCATGTTCTGTTATGAAGATAACATAGGTTTCAGGCAGCTCGGTCACTGTCTGTCCCTTTAAAAGCAGATTTGCGTCCATAAGGCTGCTGTTATACCTTGCCCGTCTTGGGAATGCACCGTCATTGTCCCGCTGGACTTCAATGTCATAGTGCTTGCCCTTACTGTCAACAGCGTAAATATCCAGCCTTGATGACCTGCCTTGAAGATTTTTCAGTTCGATCTGTGAATCTGTTTTCAGAACGGTCAAAT
>CAMCRP010000020.1 GCA_945877315.1 uncultured Ruminococcus sp.
TTACAAAGTCCCAGATCCTCAGCCAGGCTTCTCAGGCTATGCTTGCTCAGGCAAACCAGCTGCCTCAGGGCGTTCTCCAGCTCCTCCAGTAAGTTTAATAAGCTTACCCAAAAAGGAACTGACAGCGGCTTAACCGCCGCATAACATAACAAAAGCGCTTGCCGCCGCTCTCCTGTGTGGAGGGCGGCGGTTTTACTATGTCAAGAAAATAGGGAAACGACAAATGCCGTTCCCCGTGAAATTAAAATTTTATGAGATAAACCATTGAGCCTAATGTAGTAGATTTATGACTTTTGATAAATTCTAATAAATTATTCCTGAGAGTTTTATTGTGAAACATACATCTTGAAAAAATAACAAATGCTTCTATAATATCATTATCATCTGAAGTTTCCGATAGATTTCCCGCAATCATAAATAACATAAGGCTGTAAACCTGACAAATGAAAATATAGCTGTCCCAAAAACTCATATTGGTATCGGTAAAGGGAAGATTGAGATAAAGTATAGCGTTTAACATAAAATTTTCGATAATATACTCTCTGCCCGATAGCATATTGAAAAGAAAACCAAGTTGTTTTTCAATTTTTGAGTAAGATATTTGAATTGTGAAATGTTCGATATCTTCTGTTTGCTCATATGAAATGCCATAAGATAACTGTATTTTTTTATAAAAATTCCTAGGCATTGTATTTAAATCAGACATTGCTTTAAACATGTTTGCAAAATTGATTGCATTCTGATTTGTTTTTGGTTCAATGTCCTTAATATCATCAAGCATGGATTTATCATCAGCACATGCAGCAATAAGTCCATCAATATATGCGGGTATTTTATCTCCTTCGTTGGCAACGATAAGTTCGTCTATATGTTTAAAAGCAATTCCTAACAGAATAAGCCTGTCCTCAACGGAATAATTGCGATTTTTCATTATAGATATCAATAATGTCTTAATGTCCCAATAATACTTAAATGGAAGTGAGTTAGCTTTTTCCATTGTCTGAATTGAAAGTGTTGATGTAAAGGATTTGTTATTTCCTATACTTGTACCATTGGTAAGCTCAATTCCTTGTGGAAGATTCATAAGCATACGAACTACTTCCTCACAGCCTGTAGAAAGATACTGTTCCGCCGAATTAAGATATGTAAAGTATTGACGTGGAAATCTTCTGCATACATCTGGCAACACCTTATATCCACATTCTTTTTGAAGTGCACAAAAACCATTATCGTCAAGAAAATGACAGCTTCCTTCTTCCGTCATACGCATTTGTGCGTAAATACTAGGATTATCTGATTTTTTAACTCTTCTGAATGCGTGTGTACAAAGTTCTTGCAGTTTTTTTGATTTTTTTGCGTTTTTAACTGTCAGATAATCTTTTTTGTCAAAAGTAATATTCCAACTGCAACTGCAACAATTCTGCTTACACTCCCCCCCAATACAATGAAAATGCTTAAAATAATTCGGCTCGATAATATTCAGATTCATAAAATCACTCCAATAACAATAATTATCACCAAAACCGCCGCCGAAACAGCCAGAACGGGTATCAGCGGGAAAGGCTTTTTCGGTTCGGGGAGGGGACGGTTTTCAAGCTCGGCGGTGAGTATTTCCGTTTCCTCCTGCATTTTTTTCAGCTCCGCTTCAAATTCTTTGATCTTCTGCTCGGTTTCCGTCGCCATAGCAGCTGCTCCTTTTCGGTATGTATATATCTACATTGTACCATATATGGAGATATATTGCAAGGGGGTTTGTGAAATAAATGTGAAAAGTGGAAAGTGAAAACTTTCAAAATTTGCGGTTATGGATTTTTATTCCCGAATGTAATTGTTTTTGTGTGAAATTTGAATGAGAAAAGAAAGGTGTCCGGCGAGAAATAAGACAATAGAAGGCTTCGGAAACCAACAGAGAAAAATATCCCGAAAAAATCCAAAAACCTATTGACAAATTATATTATATAAGATATAATATATGTAAAGTCAGATTATCGCCGTGTGTACAGCGGCGGTTGAAAGGAAGCGGTTAAATGGTATTCCCCGTCAGTGCAGCGCTGCTTGACGCTCTTGTGCTATCTATCGTGGCAAAGGAGGATACTTACGGTTATAAGATCACTCAGGAAATAAGAAAAGCTATCGAAATGTCCGAATCCACCCTTTATCCCGTGCTGAGAAGGCTTCTAAAGGACGAATGTCTGGAATCCTACGATATGGAGTATATGGGCAGAAACAGACGTTATTATCGTGTTTCCGAAAAGGGCAGGCTCCAGCTAAAGCTCTATCAGGAGGAATGGAAGCTTTTCAAGGTCAGAATTGACAATGTTATTTACGACGAGGTGAATGGCGATGAATAAGGAGGATTACATTTCACAGCTTCGGGCGGAGCTTCTTGCTATGCCCGTTGAGGACCGTGAAAATGCGATCGCATTCTATGAAGAAATGTTCAACGACGCAGGAGAGGAGAATGCCAAGTCGGTCATTGCCGATCTGGGCAGTCCCGTGGAGCTTGCAAGAGCTATCCTCTGCGATAATTCCGATTATTCACGGAGTATAAAGAATGAAACCGCTTCTCAGCGGCTGTTTGTTGAGAATTGCCGAAGAGAAAAGGCGGAGGACGAGGGCTATGAGCCTTACAGCATTGGCTTTCGTGCTCAGGAATACAAGGAGCCCGAGCCTGCGCCTGATATGGAGATAAAGGTCGCATCTCAGCCTATGGGAAATCAGCAGGGCGGTTATATCGACCTTAGCAAGCCGCAGGAGGATAATTCAGATAATCAGCCTCGTTCCTACGGTGACGGCGGAAATGCGGTCGGTTCCGATGCGGCAAATGTGAATTACAGCTATAGCAACAATTACGGCAGTCAGCAGACAAATACCGCTCAGACGGGTAGGACAAGCAACGGTTCGAAGGGCGTTTACTCGCTTATCGGTGCGCTGATGGGGCTTATTTTTCTTCTGCCGTTTATCGTTATCGGCGGTGTTGCGGCGGTCATAATGGCTATTTTTATAGTGATTGGACTGCTTATGCTGGGATTTATTGAGGTAGGATTGGTGCTTGCTGCTCCCGGTTTGCTGATAGCGGCTGTTCCGCTGCTTATCAATGATGGATTGTTTGCGGCGGCTATGGCTGTGGGCGGTGCGCTGCTTTCGGCTGGATTTGCTATTGCTTTGGGATTGCTTGTTAAGCAAGTTATCAAAAAGGGTATTCCCGCTCTGGGCGGCTGGATAGGGAATACTTACAAAAAAATCCGTGAATTTTTTGAACGGAGGGACAGATTTCAATGAAATATGAGGAAAAAGAGCAGCAACAGTATGCCGAAATGCAGGTAGGCGATTTTCAGTATGCCGCTGTGCGTGATGATAAGGCACCGCCCTCACGTCCCGCTAAAAAAAAGAAAAGCCCGCTTATGGTTGCGGGCGGGCTTATAGTTGCGGGGGCTGCGATTATGGTTGTCGGAGTTGCGGGTGCGGGTCACAGTTATTCTCGTTATGATGCGGATACTGCGGTCATGGAAACAACCTTCGTTGCGGAGGAATATGAACTTACGGGCAATGCAGAGATTGTTGATATGACAGGCATTACAGGCGTGAATATTATCTGCAATGTGGGTCAGGTGCAAATTGTTTCGGGTGATTCATTCACCATTGAAAATACTTCCGATGTTTTGAATTTCACCAGAAGTGTTACTGACGGCGTTATGGATATTGAGTACGGCATTAATTCCGATGAAAGCGTTTTTGATCATGACGGCGGAATGCTCTATATAACCGTTCCGAATATGATTGTTGATAATTTTGATGTTACAGTTAATTTGGGAACGGCTTCGGTGTCCGACCTCAGCTGCGGAACTGTCAAGCTGAATCTGAACGCTGGGGAGCTTTCGGTTTACAATCTGAAAGCGGACAATGCGTCGGTTACAGTCAATGCGGGTGATGCGCATCTTGAAGGCTGTACGGCGGGCAGCTTTTCGGGTGAGATCGCTGCGGGGGATATGGATATAGTCGACCTTCTTTCCGCTGATTTGTCGGTAAGCTCCACAGGCGGAAACTGCGATATGAGTAATGTAAACGCCGATACGCTGAATATAGGCTGCAAGGCGGGTGATATTTCATACAGCGGAGCTATCGAATCGGGTGCGGACATCAACGTAAGTATGGGTGATGTGGAGTTGAATCTCAACCGTTCTCCAAGTGAGTACAGCATCAAGGAAACAGGCTCGAAAATGTCTGATGTTACGGTCAACGGAGAGTACTTATCGGATTTTGTCAGGGAAAATTCCAATGGTACGATACCTATAACCATTTCGGCAAATATGTCAGATGTTGAGATAAACGGATAAAAATTCGGCGGCAGTTTTTCGCAACTGCCGCCGATCTCATTTTATTTCGGAAACATATAAGGTGTTCTCCCGAACGGAAAAGCTAACCGAATATTCCGCAAAATCAAAGGTGTAAACACGTTCCGCAGAGTTCTGATACTGCGGACGTGGGTCCTGCGCCAACACCTCAATAAGTCCGTTTCGCAGCTCGGGACGGATTTTTTCAAGCAGTTCGGGCGGGAAATCCACGTCGAGGACGCCTTCCTTTTGCTGGAGGGCAAATCCGCCGCTTGCTTCGGGGTGAGAGTCGGTATAGGGGAGATAGGGCTTTATGTCGAAAATGGGTGTTCCGTTCAGCATATCCGCTCCCGAAACGTACAAAACAGGCGCTTCGGAACAGTTAAAGTCGATTTTCAAAAGCTTTACGGAGGACAGACCTATGGAGTTGGGGCGGAAGGGCGAACGTGTGGCAAACACGCCCATTCGCTTGTTTCCGCCCAGCCTAGGGGGACGGACGGTAGGCGACCAATCCTCCCTGACCGCTTTGGAAAACTGCCAGATTATCCAGATATGGGAAAAATCCTCCAGACCGCGAAACGCCTCGGGGACACGGTATTCCTTTTCAAAAACTATCCTTGAAACAAGATTTTCCACAAGTCCGCTTTGACGGGGAATGCCGAATTTTTCGGTGAAATCGCTTTCTATATGGGCGATTATTTTCATTTCGGGCATATTATTCGCCTTTCAGAAGGGCAAGGATCTCGGCGGCATTTGTGTCGGGCTTTACCTTTGGCATTGTTTTTTCTATCATGCCGTTTTCGTCAATGATGTATGTTGTGCGGACTACGCCCATAGACACCTTGCCGTAAAGCTTCTTTTCCTGCCAAACGTCATATGCCTTGATAGCCTGCAACTCGGGGTCGGACAGCAGTATAAAGGGCAGACCGTGCTTTTCCGCAAATTTTCTGTGGGATTCGGCACTGTCCTTGCTAATGCCGATAACGGTCACGTCCAGCTTTTTGAAGTCCTCATAAGCCGCCGCAAATGCGCACGCCTGACGGGTGCAGCCGGGGGTGTTGTCCTTGGGGTAGAAGTAGAGAACGACCTTTTTGCCCGCAAAATCGGACAGGGAAACGGGGTTACCGTCCTTGTCGTTCAGGGTGAATTCGGGTGCTTTTGTGTTTGGTTCAAGCATTATTATCTTCCTTTCGATGAATTTTATGGAACTGCCGCCCGCCTGTGGGCAGCTTGTCAACCATATTTCGGATAGCCTTTTCAGCTAATTTGATTTCTTCGTATAACTCCGCTGCGGACACTCGGAATGCGCCGCTGCCGAGGATTATCATCTGCTCTGCACCGTCCGATGTGGCTACTCTCACACGGCAGTTTTTCGCCAGCTGATGTGTGGTTTTCTCGATATACATATCAGCGGTTTCAGCCTCTTTTGTGTAAACAACGCTTATTCCCGATGCGTCCTCAACGCTGCCTGTGTTGCCCTTCAGCTTGTATGCGTCAAACACCAGAATCACGTTGTTTTGCTTATATCCGCGGTAATTCGCAAGGGCATTTATGAGCATACTTCGGGCAAGGTCGAGGTTGTCTGCGGCAATTTTTTTTAGCTCGTCCCATGCAAATATTATGTTGTAGCCGTCTACCAGAAGATATTCGGGACCTGTTGGCATGGGTGCAGCTTTCGGCTGTTTTTGGGAAACGGCTTTTTCCGTTTTCATAGCGTATCGGGGATTTCGGTCAATTTTGCCGTAGGTACGCTCAAAGATTTCCATTAGCTCCTTGTCGTCAACAGGCTTTCCGCTGTATGAGGGACGGCGTTCACGGACAGTTTCTTCCTCTTTTTTCGGTTTCAGCACACTTTCAAGGTGCATATGCTGCGGGACTTCGTTCCACTTAACGTTAAAGCCTGCGCCGTGGGAACAGAAAATGCTGTCGGCGGAATTGTCAATATCGCCGTCGCAGTCATAAGCAATTTGGGAGATAACCTCATCGCTGTTATGACAGGGGAAATATACCTTGTATTCGCAGGAAATACGCCCTTTTCCACGAGAATAGCCCGTTATCTCCGACTGATAATCCATTATCTCCGAAACGGGTGCAGAGCCCTTTATTACGGCGGTTTCCTCTATTATTTCGGGAGATGAAAACTCTGCTGACATATTCTGCAGATCGTTGAGGGCACGTCCCGCACACTCCTTTGGTATCTCCAAAGTGAAATCATATCACGGTTCAAGCAGGACGCTTTGCGCACTTCGCAGACCCTGACGGACAGCACGATATGTTGCTTGACGGAAATCGCCGCCCTCGGTGTGCTTCAAATGCGCCCGTCCCGAAGCAAGAGTTATCTTCATATCGGTTATGGGCGAACCCGTGAGAACGCCGATATGCGTTTTCTCTTCAAGGTGGGTGAGGATAAGCCGCTGCCAGTTTTTGTCGAGAATTTCCTCACGGCAGTTTGTTTCAAAGCGCAGTCCGCTGTTTGGCTCGCCCTCGGACAGGATAAGATGCACCTCCGCATAATGCCGCAGCGGTTCGTAATGTCCCACACCCTCGGTAATTCCCGAAATTGTTTCCTTGTATGCAATGCTGCCCCGTCCGAACTCTACGTTATATCCGAAACGCTCGGAAATGACATTTTTCAGCACCTCCAGCTGTATCTCTCCCATAAGCCGCAGATGAATTTCGTTAAGCTTTTCATTTAGGGAAATGTGCAGCTGCGGGTCCTCGTCCTCCAGCTTTCGCAGTTGGATAAGTGCGGTATTTACGCTGATATCGGGAGGAAGTATGACTTTGTAGGACAAAACAGGCTCCAGAGCGGGTCGTACGGAATTTTTCTCAAATCCCAGACCGTCACCCGCATTAGTTTCCGCAAGACCTGCCGCAGCGCAGACCGTTCCCGCAAAAACCTCGGGAACTGTTGTGTACTTTGTTCCCGAATAGATTCGCAGCTGATTGACCTTTTCGCCGCTTTCAAGGGCAGTTTTGACTTTAAGACTGCCGCCTGTTATCTTCATATGCGTAAGCCTGTTACCCTGTTCGTCCTCGGTTATCTTAAAAACCTTTGCGCCAAATTCGTCAGGACGTTTCGGTTCGGGAAGATACCTGTCAATGCCCTCCATAAGCTCTGAAACGCCTTGCTGCTTCAAGGCAGCACCGAAAAAGCAGGGAAAAAGCCTTCTTTCCGCAACGGCAGACTGTATCTGTTCATGGGGGACAGTGCCGTTTTCAAGAAAACTGTCCATCATATCCTCACCGCAAAGGGCAAGCTCGTCAAACAGTTCGTCGGGATCACGGAGGGGACTCATATCAACGCAGTTTCCGTCCAGACGGGCTTTCAGTTCATTCAGCAGACTTTGCCGTTCAAGTTGGGAAATGTCCATCTTATTTACGAAAATGAACACGGGGATATGGTATCTTGAAAGCAGCCGCCAAAGAGTTTCCGTGTGGTTCTGAACGCCGTCCGTTCCGCTGATGACCAGCACGGCGCAGTCAAGGACGCTGAGTGCACGTTCTGTTTCGGCAGAAAAATCAACGTGCCCCGGAGTGTCCAGAAGGGTATATTCACCGCTCCCAAAATGCGCAACTGCTTGCTTTGAGAATATGGTTATCCCACGTTTTTTCTCTATTTCAAAGGTGTCAAGAAAGGTGTTTCCCTTGTCAACTCTGCCGAGAGATCGTATTTCTCCGCTTTGGTAGAGTATAGCTTCGGAAAGTGTGGTTTTTCCCGCATCAACATGGGCGGTCATTCCTATGGTAATTCGTTTCATCGTATCTTCCTTATTTGAAAAACCTCCGCAGATTATTTTTCTGTCTGCGGAGGTCTGATCATTCAACAATAGAGTAAAGATTTGTGTCGCTGCCGCTTATTTCCACGCCCTTAATCTCAAAAAGCTCGGAAACGGTGACAAACTGATAGCCCTCCTCCAGAAGCGGGGGAATTATCTTATCAAGTGCGGTGACAGTCTGCAAATTGCCCTGAGCGTCGTGCAGCAGGATAATTGCGCCGTCCGCAGCCTGTTCCAGGGTTTTCTTTGCACGTTCATCGGCGGTGACCTTAGCGTCCCAGTCGTTGCAGCCAAAGCCTGCGATAAAGGGCATATCTATGGTTTCATACATAGTTTCGTTTACAGCGATGTAGGGCGGACGGAAGAATTTTGTAGGCTCTCCCGTTATTTCCAAAACCTTGTCGGA
The DNA here is from genome assembly GCA_945877315.1 of uncultured Ruminococcus sp. Lineage (GTDB taxonomy): Bacteria > Bacillota > Clostridia > Oscillospirales > Ruminococcaceae > UMGS1889. Next base: position 8,520 of record CAMCRP010000020.1, read on the forward strand.
AACGTAATCTACCTCCGACTTAATCTCCTCTGCGGTCATGCTGTTCATATAGCCATGAGTTTTGGAATGGTTGTTTATCTCGCAGCCCATATCATAAGCACGCTTTACGATTTTTGCACTTTCATCGCTGATATTGTCGCCTATAAGGAAAAATGACGCACGAACGCCGTATTTCTCCAGCTTGTCCAGCACCATTTTTGTGGTGGACGTGTTGGGACCATCATCAAAGGTCAGGGCGATTACGGGCTTGTCGGGGTCTATTTCATAGTCAAGCTTTTTTACGACTGATTCGGTGACTGTCGTTTCTGTGGCAGTGGTTGTTTCTGTTGTCTGAGTTGTTTCGGCGGGCTGTTCGGTGTTTTTGCAGCCTGCGGATATTGTCATTGAAAATGCCATAATCAGTGCAAGTATGCTCCTTTTCATTTTGTATTACCAGCCCATTACAGATTTTATTTCGGCAACAAGAGCCTCGGAAGCCTTGTCGTGAGTTGCAGCGGTGGGGTGCCAGTCTGCGGCATATCCGAGAGAGCCGTCCTGTGCGTCAAACATAAAGGTATGTATCTTAGTGTCGCCGGTTGATTCTGTGTAAATCTTTACCGCGTCCTCAACGCCGGGGAAAAGACGCTGTCCCATAATTCCCAGAGTGCAGAAGATCTCGGCATCGGGGTTCTTTTCTCTGATCACCTTGAGGAATTCGGCATATGCTTCGGAATATTCCTTCTGCTTTTCGACATTTCCCTGGACATAGCTGTCATCATTTGTTCCGAGATTTACAACGACCACCTCGGGGACAAATTTGCTGAAATCCCATTCAAGCGATGAGGGGGGAGTCATACTTGCAAATTTCTGATATGAGAAGCCCAGCTTGGTGTAATACTGAGGAATGGTCTGGTTGGGAACCTTGTTATTGGGATTTGCAGTCCAGCCCGAAATAATTCCGTAGCCGCTGATTGAAACCATGCTGTAATCGGCGTCCAGAGCCTGAGCAGTCTTGTATGCGTATGCTTTGGTAACGTCCTCAGTGGAGGTGTGGAAGGGGTGCTCTGCAACCTCGTCATCAACGCCGTAGCCGCAGGTGATAGAGTCGCCTACAAACTCGATCCTGTGGGATTTCTCAGCAGCGGGGACAATGGTTTCATCGGGCTGAATTTCAATAGGCTTTATTCCGAAGGTTGACATTGCAGTTTCGGAAAGCTTTACTATTTTAACATTGACGGTCTTTGACTCGTCACTTTCAAAAACGGTGTAGACCTCCTCGGGCTTGTCTATCATATCATCAATGACACGTTCTCCGTCAACGTAGATGGCAACTCTTGCGCAGTTTTCACCGTCCTTGGGCAGGAGAGAGGAGCCGTCACCCTTTAAGGTAATGTCAAGCTTTTTGCCTGTATAGTCGAAATCTGCGCCTGTGCCCGAAAAAGCAAGCCAAAGGGTTTCGTCTATAAGCTGAGTGCGTCCCAGCTGCTTTACGTTTGATGAATCTGCGATGATCTTTCTCATTCCGTTTACCTCCGTGACAATTGATGTTTCCGTTTCCTCCGCTGTTGTAACGTTTTTTTCGGCGGAGCCTGAGCCGCAGCCGCAGAGAAGTGGCAGAACGCAAAAGATTGCAGCAGTGCGGCATACCTGCTTAAATGTTCTCTTCATAAAATTCCTCCAAAGCTATTTTAACAAAATGGCAAATCATATAAAATGATTATACCATACTTGTCCGCAAAAAGCAATGATTTTTATACAGAAAATTGACTGTTATAAAGATTTGCATAGAAGCCATTCAGTTTAAGAAGCTCCTCATGACGACCCTGTTCGATAATATGACCGTCCTTCATAACGAGGATAACGTCCGCTTCACGGATAGTTGACAGTCTGTGTGCAACGATAAAGCTTGTTCTGCCCTTCATCATTCGGGCAAAGGCTTCTTGAATTTTCAGCTCGGTTCTTGTATCAATAGATGATGTGGCTTCGTCAAGGATAAGCATAGGCGGAAGGCAAAGCATTACCCTTGCAATGCAGAGAAGCTGCTTTTGTCCTTGTGACAGACTTCCGCCGTCCTCACCGATAACAGTGTTATAGCCATCGGGCAGACGCTTGATAAAGCTGTGTGCGTGGGACGCCTTTGCTGCGGCGATGACCTCTTCATCGGTGGCATCGGGCTTGCCCATGGTGATATTGTCCCTGACAGTTCCCGATTTCAGCCATGTTTCCTGTAAAACCATTCCGTAGCTGCTTCTAAGGCTGTTTCGGGTAACATCTCGGATATCCTCGCCCTCCACCTTGACGGCACCGCTGTTTACATCGTAAAACCTCATAAGCAGATTAATAATGGTGGTTTTTCCGCAGCCTGTGGGACCCACAATAGCTATCCTCTGACCGGGCTTAACATTCAGGCTGAGATTTTTAATAAGCTCACGTTCGGGCGTGTAGGAGAAATCCACATTTTCAAGTGAAACGGAGCCTTTGACATTTTCAAGAACAACTGCATTTTCCTTATCGGGGATCTGGGACTGTTCCTCAATAAGCTCAAACAGCCTTGTAGCGCAGGCAAGAGCGTTCTGCAGTTCGGTAACAACGCCCGAAATTTCATTGAACGGCTTTGTATACTGATTGGCATATGACAGGAAACAGGAAAGCTGTCCTACTGTAAAGGGATTAACCATTCCGGCGGTGGAAATGCAGGCAATTGCACCTGCTGCGGCAACTCCTGCGTAAACCATACTGTTGACAAAACGGGTGGCGGGGTTTGTGATGGACGAATAGAAGGTGGCTTTCAGCGAGCAGTCTGCAAGACGGTCGTTTATCTCGTCAAACTTTTCAAGGGCTTCCGCTTCGTGGGAAAACGCCTGTACTACCTTCTGATTGCCGATCATTTCATCAATAAATGCGGTCTGTTCGCCTCTTGTTTCCGACTGCAAACGGAACATTTTATAGGTACGTCCCGCAATAAATTTCGCAATAAACAGGGAAAGAGGAGTGAGCACGACTACCACCAGCGCAATTTTCCAGTTGATGTTAAGCATAAAAAGCAGCGTTCCCAGAATGGTCACAACACCTGTGAAAAGCTGTGTAAAGCCCATAAGCAAACCGTCTGCGAACTGATCCGCATCTGCGATAACACGGTTGACAATGCCGCCGCTGGGGTGGGAATCAACATAGCTGAGGGGCAGAATTTCAATTTTTCGGAAGGCTTCATAACGGATATCACGGACAATATGATAGGTAATGCGGTTGTTGACGGTGTTCATCAGCCATTGGATAAGTGCGGCTGCGACAGCAATAACGGCAATTTGCGGAAGAAGGACGGAAAGTCCCTCAAAATCAACGTTTTCCTTGTCAATAATAAGGTCGATTGCCCGTCCAATCAAAATGGGAACATATAGGCTGCAAATAACGGTAGCAGCTGCCATTATAATGGACAGAAGCATAAGAATACGGTAATTTTTGATATATCCGAAAACCTTTTTAAGGGCGGCTTTCTGAACACCCTGAGTTTTCTTTTCCGACATTCAGACAGCCTCCTTTTTGAACTGAGAATTGTGTATCTCTTTGTAAATTTCGCAGCTTTCCAAAAGCTCGTCATGAGTGCCGATACCAACAATTTCTCCGTCGTCCAGAACGACTATTTTGTCTGCGTGGCGTATTGACGATGTTCTCTGGGAAACGATAAACACTGCGGGGGAGTAGTCCATGGAACGGAGTGCCTTTCTCAGTGCTGCATCGGTGGCAAAGTCAAGTGCGGAAGCACTGTCGTCCAAAATGAGTATTTCGGGCTTTTTCACAAGCGCACGTGCAATGGTGAAACGCTGCCGCTGACCGCCCGAAAGGTTCTTTCCGCCCTGTTCTATCATAAAGTCAAGACCGCCCTTGCTGTCTGCGACTGCTTTTGCCTGCGCGGTTTCCAGAGCGGAGAATATTTCGCTGTCGGTGGCGTTCGTTTTGCCCCACTGCATATTTTCACGGATAGTTCCCTTGAAAAGGACGGATTTCTGGGGGACGATACCTATCTTTTCACGGAGATTTTCAAGTGTAAAGTCTTTAACATTCACACCATTTACCAGCACTTCGCCCTCGACGGCGTCGTAAAATCTCGGTATCATATTTACAAGAGAGGATTTTCCCGAGCCTGTTCCGCCGATAATGCCGACAGTTTCACCCTTTTTCACGGTGAAGTTCATATCCGTAAGAGCGTTTGCGCCGGCATTTGCATATTTTAGAGAAGCGTGACGGAATTCAACGGCATATTCGCCGCTGCCATTTTCCGAATTTCCGTTTTCAAGGCTTGATCTTATCTCGAAAACCGACTGAATTCTGTTTCCACAGGCAACACTTTTTGTAATGTTGATAATAAGGTTTGCCAGCTTGATAAGCTCAACAAGTATCTGGGACATAAGATTGTACAGGGCTACCACAGTTCCTTGAGTGAGAATGCCCGTTTCAACACGGACAGCACCTGTATAGATAAGCCAGATTATTGCAAGGTTTATGATAATATAGGTGAGGGGATTCATCAGGGCGGAAATGCGTCCCACAAACTTTTGAATTTTGGTAAGCTCTTCATTTCTGCTTTCAAACTGGGTGATTTCTTCATTTTCTTTGCAGAATGCTCTGATAACACGAATTCCTGTAAGATTTTCACGTGTAATGCTAACGACCTTGTCAAGCTTTTGCTGCACCTTTTTATATAAAGGTATGCACCATAACATTATGCCGAACACTACCACTGACAGCGCAGGTATAGCCGCCGCAAATATAAGCGCAGAATCAAAGTCCAGCGTAAACGCCATTATCATTGCGCCGAATACCACAAACGGCGAACGCAGCAGCAGACGGAGCGTAAGATTGATTCCCGACTGAACCTGGTTCATATCGCTGGTCATTCGGGTAATAAGTGTGGATGTTCCAAGGGTGTCTATCTCCGAATAGGAAAGGGACTGTATATGCTTGAAAAGGTCATGCTTTACATCCCTTGCAAATCCCACCGCAGCTTTTGCGGAGAAATACTGTGCAGTAATTGAAAAGGTCAACCCCACAATGCCGATAATTACCAGCAGCAGGCACATTTTGGCAATGTAGCCTTTATCTCCCGCAGCAACGCCGTTGTCAATAACTGCGGCAATAACCAGCGGCACGAACAGTTCAAGGACAGCCTCGAAGCATTTGAAAAGCGGCCCCAGAATACTCTCTTTTGTATAAGATTTAAGATAAGCAAGAAGCTTCTTCAAAGTATCCTCTCCTTCTAATTTATCATAACTAATATAGTATACCACCTTATTATCATAACACTGTTTAGAATAATGGAATTTTTTCTTAATTTATACATTCTGCCGCCGAATATAAGAAAATATCCTCAAACAGTATATTTTGTAAAATATGTTGCAAAAACAGTTGACATTTGAAGCAAAGTGATGTATAATCTTGATTAATGATAGGCGATCGTATGTAATGGTTGCAAGGTTTACAGCTTTACAGGGCTGAACAAGCTGAATATTTCGGTTTATTTGGCAATATTAGGTGTAAAGCTGTGGGCTTTACACTGCGATTTTAGCCTATTGGTCTTGTTTATGACAGGAATATTTAATCAGAAAGGAAGAACCATATTATGGAAAGAAAATCCATCGGTACCCGAATATTTAATGTGGTGCTGGCAGTGCTTCTTGTGTTCCTGGCTGTGCCCTTGGGGACGTTTCAGAGCTCGGCGGCTGATGCAATAGCTTTTGAAGTTATTGAATTTACTATTGACGGTGTTGATGCAACTTCGGTTTCTTCAATAAGCGGCGGGGAACACGTAGTGCTTCGTTTCAAAGGAACTGTTAATAATGCGTTACTGACAGCAGGTCAGCTGAATTTCTCATGTCCTCTGGGTCAGACTAACATTCAGCTTGATTCAAGCGGGGAAGTGGCACTCAATGACGAATTCGGCGAGTTCCTCGGAACAATTTCCATCACAGACGGAACCGTCAATCTCACTCTTGACAGCGACTATGTCAGCAGACACAGCAACATCTCATTTAAGGGAGAGTCTAAGGGTAAGATCACAGTTGTTAAGACGGGCGACCCCAATCAGAAGGCTAATGTAGGCTTTGCAAATGTGACGGGTGCGCTTGTACAGAATATTCCCGTTGTGACTGTCAGCGATCTTGATGTTCAGAAGTGGACAAACGGAAATGTTTACCTTGAAGGCGGAAAGTACTATCAGAAGTACACCATTAAGGTGACAGCAAATGGAGATGTTCCCATAACCAATATTCATATCGAGGATATTGCCACCGGCCTTGGAGATATTACAGGTGCGACATTCCCTGTGGATATTGCTTCGCTAGCTCCCGGTGAGGAGAAAACCTATAATTATACTCAGGAGATACCCAAATCTTCTATTACTGCGGGAACAGGCTCCAACAAGGCAAAGGTCACCTTCAACAAAAATGGTGTTCCCGCCGAAAAGATCACTCCCGAGGTAAAGTATAATTACAATACAAATGCAAGCATCGGAAAGAGCGGCACTGCCGATAATACCACAGGTGAAATAACCTGGAAGGTACAGGTGCGTCACAGCTTTTTCACAGGTGACAAGGCTCAGGATAAGGCTTTGCTGAGCGGAGATACCTTTACAGATACCCTCGGCGCAGGTCAGACCGATACAGGCAGTATTTTTGCAGGCGGTGCAGCCGTTTCCGCAGATACATATATTGACAATGCGACATTTGTCAGCGGTTGGCTCCCGTATTACGAATACACCTACAAGACAACATTTACTCCTTCAGCTTCTGCTGTCAAGAAGTATTACAAGAACTCTGTTTCAGGCACAATTGAAGGCAAGCATGTTCAGACAGGCGATGTTTCCGTAGAGGTAGTTGGAATTCCCACTTCTGTTAATAAAGAAGCGGTAGGAAAGGTAAGCTCCGACGGATATATGCAGTGGAAGGTCACCTATGAGGTCAAGACACCGCTGTATTCTCTGGAACTTCGCGATAATGTCGGAAATAAGCATAAGCCTGTTGTTGACGATCCTGCATATCCCATAATCCTTAAGGTAAACGGCAGCGAAATTGCCGATTACACTAAAGACTCAAATATGGGCGAATGGAGCAATCTAAATATTAAGCTGAATAATGCAGGTTCACTTGCTGTCGGCGATAAGATTGAGCTTACATTTTTCACTAAGGCAAATAATTTCACAGGAGCAGCCGAAACCTATCCTAACAACGTTTCCGTTGTTATCAAGGAAACTGCTGATGGTGATGAGGTGTCCGTAAGCGACAATGCCGAGCACAAGGTCGATGTGGTTGAAGGCATCAAGGACAAGAAAAGCGACGGCAGTCTTGGAAAACTCCCTAAGTCAAAGTGGACTATCGTTCTGAACGGCAGTGAGCTTTCTTCCGCAGCAGTCGGACAGGTCATAGAGATAAGCGACAGAATGGTTGCTTCAAACAAGTGGGCTGGCTCTGTTACGGATTTGAATTCCTGGACTGCTTCGGACAAGCTTGATCTGGGCGCAAAAATCACAGATGCGGCTCTTTACTGCGACGGTTCGCCTCTGACAACACCTGTCGGAATGTCAAGCAATACTGTTACAGGTGAGCTGAGAACAACATTTACTGTTACAATTACTCCTGAGCTGGCAGGATTATTTGCAGCAAACAAGAACGTTGACCTTGTTTACAATGCAGAGTATGACCCCGAAAAATTCTATGTTGAGGGCTGGAGCAGCTGCAATATCTGGAATTATGCGGATATGAAGCTTGACGGTTCTGTTGGAAACAATGTCCTCAGGTGGGAGTACAAGGACAGAAATGTTTCCGATATGCTCAAAAAGGATTACATTTACAGTACCGACAGCAGCCAGAATGTTGTTAAGTATGAGATAATTGCCAATAATTCGGGTGCTGTACTGGGCGGAGATATTTCTATAAAGGATACTCTCGGCAGCTGTCTTACTCTTCTTAAAAACGAAACTTATCCTCTGAAGGTGGAGGTAGGCTACGGAACAGAGTACACAGCTTACACATTTACCGAAAATTCCGCACACAGCTTTACTATTTCGGGTCTTCCCGACGGACAGCGCATTAAGATAACCTATTACGCAAAGATAGTTGGCAAACAGGCGGGAGATGTCCTGACCGATGAGGAGGGCGGAAACCGTGTTGAGCTTCTCTACGGCTCGGATACCGCCGCTAATGTGTTCAAGGAAAGCTTTGGCGTTGTCCTTGAAAGTAAATTCAGCGGAACAGGCAACAATCTTTCCATCAATATCAGAAAATTCTATAAGAACACAAGCGGGTTAAGCGTAAAGCTTTCGGGTGCGGAATTCACATTTGCACCTGTTGAGTTTGTTGACGGTGCGGTTACGGATATTCCTATGGACCCCGGACTTTACCCGACTATTACAAGTTCACCCTACACAGGTGCGGACGGTCAGCTCACCAATACAGCAGTCGGCTTCAAAAACGATGTTGTTTATAAGGTGACGGAAACTGTTGTCCCGGACGGATTTGCTATCGGCGGTGATTTCCCCGAGTATATCATCTTTAAGTCGGTAGGAAATACGACGAATTACCCGGGTGTGGAATCTCTTATAAGCGATGATAAGCTTGAGATCGAGAATGTTCCCGATACCGCCAAGCTGCCTTCCGTTGTAACATTCAGCAAGAAAAATGTCGGCGGGGAAGAATTGGCAGGTGCTAAGCTCTCTATTATCGGTGCAGATTTCACAGCTGCGGATATTACGGCAGTATACGGCACAGGTGCCTCCGAGATCAGCAAAAACAATGTTTCGCTGACCTACATTTCGGGAAAGACACCCACAGTTATAAAGGGACTTCCCGCAGGCACTTATAAGCTTCATGAAGAAGCTGCTCCCGAGGGCTATCTCAAGACAACCGACATTACCTTCGTTATAACCGATGGAGGCAAGGTTCTTGTAAACGGCAGTGAGGTTACTGCTGTTACTATGGTAGATAAGGCGGAGGGCGTGACTGTTGTTTCGTCTACAGTAACCCTTAGCAAGACAGATGTTGGCGGCAATGAGCTGGCAGGTGCGAAGATAACTGTCAGCGGTGCAGATTTTACCAGATCGGATATAACCGTTACCTACGGTGAAAACGGTTCGGGCGTTTCCAAAACAGGTACATCTCTGACATACATTTCGGGAACTACTCCCACAGTTATCAAGGGACTTCCCGCAGGAAACTATATCATGCACGAGGAGGCAGCTCCCGAGGGCTATCTTGTTGCGACAGATATTGCGTTTACCGTTACCGCAGACGGCAAGGTGCTTGTTGGCGGCAATGAGGTAAATTCCATTACAATGGTCGATGAAGCAAAACCCACGGTCACTGAGCCTAACACGGTAACTCTCAGCAAAAAGAATGTCGGCGGCAATGAGCTTGCAGGCGCAAAGATCACCGTCAGCGGCACTGATTTCACAAGTGAAGCCGTTAAGGTCGAGGTTGGCACGGGGGCTTCTGTTGTTACCAAAAACGGCACATCTTTGACCTATATTTCGGGAACAATACCCACAGTTATTAAGGGACTTCCCGCAGGAAACTATATCATGCACGAGGAGGCAGCTCCCGAGGGCTATCTTGTTGCGACAGATATTGCGTTTACCGTTACCGCAGACGGCAAGGTTCTTGTTGGCGGAAATGAGGTAAATTCCGTTACAATGGTCGATGAAGCAAAGCCTGAGGACACTGTTCCGTTTGCGGTAACTCTCAGCAAAAAGAATGTTGGCGGAACTGAACTGGCAGGTGCAAAGATCATCGTCAGCGGCGCAGATTTCACAAGCAGCGATGTTAAGGTCGAGCTTGGCACGGGGGCTTCCGTTGTTACCAAAAACGGCACATCTCTGACCTATATTTCGGGAACAATTCCCACAGTTATCAAGGGACTTCCAGCAGGAAACTATACCATGCACGAGGACGCTGCTCCCGAGGGATATCTTGTTGCGACAGATATTGCGTTTACCGTTACCGCAGACGGCAAGGTGCTTGTTGGCGGCAATGAGGTAAATTCCGTAACAATGGTCGATGAAGCAAAAATCATAAGCACAGTAACTCTCAGCAAGACAGATGTTGGCGGCAATGAGCTGTCAGGCGCAAAGATCACCATCAACGGCGTAAATCTCAAAAATCAGAATGTTGATATTCAGCTTGGAGAAGGAGCTTCTTTAGTTGCTGACGCACGTTATTATATCACCTACATTTCGGGAACGACCCCCACAGTTATCAAGGGACTTTCCGCAGGTGATTACACCATGCACGAGGAGGCAGCTCCCGACGGTTATCTTGTCGCTTCTGATATTTCATTCACCGTGACTGACGATGGAAAGGTACTTGTTGGCGGCAGCGAGGTAAATGCTGTAACAATGGTCGATGAGGCTAAATCCGATGGTCCCGCTCCTTCAAGAGTAATTCTCAGCAAGCGCAGCTTCGGCGACGAAGAGCTGGCAGGTGCGAAGATCGTTGTTTCAGGTACAGATTTCACAAGTAATGACATCAGGATAAGGCTTGGTTCAGGTGCTTCTCTTGTTTCTAAGGACAGCACATCTATGACATACATTTCGGGACGAACACCTACTGTTATTGAGGGACTCCCCGCAGGTGAATACACCATGCACGAGGAGGCAGCTCCCGAGGGATATCTTGTTGCAACGGATATTAAGTTTACCGTTACCTCTTCAAAGAATGTTCTGGTAGATGGCATCAAGACTTCTTCCGTTATAATGTTCGATAAGGCTGATGATAATTATAAGCCGGGCGACGAGCCCGAGGACAAGCCGGGTGACGAGCCCGAGGACAAGCCTGATGACGTGCCCGAGGACAAGCCTGATGAAGAGCACGAGGACAAGCCCGGAAAGCTTCCCACACCCTCAGGCGACGGTACAAGTGTAATCTACAAACCCTTGCCCGAAACTGAGCCCGTAGAGGATACCGAGGACGTTTCTTCGGGAGCAGGTGCTGAGGATATTTCCGAAGCGGTTGAGGCAGAGCCTGTAGCTGCGCTTGTTATCGCAGCTGTTGTTCTGGCAGCGGGAACTGCATTTGTCCTTATTCGCAGACGAATCCGCAAGTAAAAGCAAAATATAAACAACAGGCACCCTTGCCGCTGTGATTGGCGGTAAGGGTGCTTTTTGGTCAGCTTCAAGGCTCACTTGTAGTGTTTTTTAAGAATATAGATGAACTCTTTTGTCAGCTCATTTGAACTGCTGTTCTTGTAATATACGCCGATGGCTATATCGGCACAGTCGATAATGCGAATACTTTTCACTTTCGGACTGTCGGGAATGATTTTCTCGGGCATAACGGCAATGCCGCAGCCCAACTCTGCCAGAAGGCAGATCTCTTCGGCAGTAGAACAGAAGTGTACCATAGAATGTGTTCTGTTTCCGATAAACGCATTTTCGGAATCTAAAATATCCTTTAATGCTTTTGGGGCTGACATAAGGAGAAGCGGATACTGTTCTAGTGCTTTGATCTGCTCGATAGTTACCGATTCACAATTGTAAATAGGATATTTGTCGGTGCAGACGCAATAAATATGCTCTTTAAACAGTCTTTTGAAGGATATGCTATCATTACCGGAAATATTGTTTTCTATATCAATGATCATATCAAGCTGTTCATCATAAAGTGCCCTGAAAAGCTGTACCATACTGTCGACCATCAGCTTAGGGCAGCATTTGTTGTATTTCGCAAGCAATTCCTTTAATGGCTCGTACAGAAGCTTTATGTGTGAGGTAAGCCTTATTCCTATCGAAAGCTGTTTTGATTCGTTATGTAAATCGATAAAGCGATTTTTGGCTTTGGTACTTGTCTGTATGATGACTTTTGCATCGTTTATAAGCATTGCTCCCTCAATAGTAAGAGCAACGCTTCTGGTGGAATGCTTGAAAAGGCGCACGTTCAGCTCGTTCTCAAGATTTTTTATTTGCTTTGTTACCGCAGGCTGTGTGACGTTCAATATCTCCGCTGCTTTGGCAAAATTAAGTGTTTCCGCTACGGTAAGGAAACATTCCAGCTGAAAAGTGTTCATCTTGACCCTCCGTTTGATTACCGTTATTATTCACATTAATAACTATTCGTTATTTATTATAACATATCTTTATTTCACATTCAAGTACTATTGTGTTATAATAATAAAAAGTATCGTCCAAAGTGAGGAATTTTTATGGAAAAACGAAATATTTGCAGGATAGGGCTGAAGGTAACGGTTGCTGTTTTGATAGTTCAGGCAGCTGTATTTCTGTTTCTTTTCCTTTTTGTCAATAATTCACTGACATATACGATGAACAACAGTGCGGAAAGCAGTATAAAAACTGCGGTCATTGACCGTTCTGAGATCATTGAGAATTATATTCAGTCTACGGAGGACACGCTGACTGCGTATCTCAAGGCTGAGCAGATATATAACCTTTTAAGCGACAGTTCAAATGAAGAGTATGTTGCCGCTGCGCAGAAATATACGGAGAATTTCAGTAAGGATCTGTCACATCTTGAGGGAATTTACGCAAGCAACTGGGGAACACAGATGCTCACTCATACCAACTCAAAGGTTGTCGGAAAGGTCACACGTCCCGATGAGGACAAGCGCAAACAGCTCCATGATGCGATCACCGCAACAGATGGGGTTTACAACACCGGTATCCTTATTTCGCCTGCCAGCGGTTTGCAGATAATTTCTATGTATAAAGCCGTTAAGAATGATTCGGGTGAATATATCGGTCTTGGCGGTATTGGAATTTTCACAGACGGTCTGGTGGAAAAGCTTGACAAGCTTGGTCTTGAGGGAATGCCGTCGGCTCAGTATTATCTTGTTAATGTAAACACGGGAGAATATATCTTCCACCCCGATGCGGAAAAGATAACAACTATTGCTGATGAACAGTTCGTGACCGACATAATCGCAAAGGTAAAGGACAGCGGCGGTGAGGTCTGCGATTACATAAAATACAAGGAATCCGGCACTGAATATATTGCCGCATTCAACAGCATAAGCAGTCAGGGCTGGGTATTTATTATGGCAGACAACACCAAAGAGGTTTTTGCGTCTGCAAATCATCTCAGGATAATGCTTTTGATATTCTGCATTCTCGGTGCTATAGTGCTTTCGGTAATTGTCTACATTGTTATCGGAGGTGCTATTCGCCCCATAAAAACCGTTGAGAACACTATCATCAGCATAGGAAATATTCAGCTTGATGCAGCCGACGAGCTTGTCGGTCTGACGGCAAGAAATGACGAGATCGGTCACATTGCTTCTGCCACACAGCAGCTTTGCTACAATCTGAAAAACGCTGTCAGTGACATTGGACGTATTCTCGGAGAAATGGCGAATAAAAATCTTGCAGTTGATACCGAGCTCAACAGCGGTTTTTATGCGGGAGATCTCGGTGAACTGCTTGACGATCTTCGCAAAATACAGACAAATCTTGTTGATGTAATGGGCAATATTGTTACCGCCGCAGAACAGGTAAACAGCGGTTCGGGAGAGGTGGCTTCGGGGGCTCAGATGCTTTCTCAGGGAACTATCGAGCAGACTGCTTCTATTGAGGGGCTTGCACATAACATCAGGGACTTTGATGCTCAGGTCATGTCAAATTCCGAAAACTGCACCGAGGCACGCCGTCTTATCGAAAAGACTTACGATTATGCAAGCGACGTAAACGAAAAGATGAAAAAGCTGACTTCGGCTATGGAAAATATCAACGATACGTCCACGAAGATCGGAAACATCATCAAGACTATCGAGGACATCGCATTCCAGACAAATATCCTTGCGCTTAATGCCGCAGTTGAAGCAGCAAGAGCAGGCGCAGCGGGCAAGGGCTTTGCGGTAGTAGCAGATGAGGTCCGAAATCTGGCAGCTAAATCCGCAGAAGCCGTCAACGACACAACTGCACTTATTGCAAGCTCTGTTGAAGCGGTAAACAGCGGTACAAGCATTACTTCGGAAACTGCCGCCGCCATACGTTCGCTCAGCGAATATACCGAATCCGTTAAGCGGTTGGTGGAGAGCATTGCCGAGGCAAGTGTTCAGCAGTCCGAAATGATAAGGACTGTCAACAGCGAGATAGACCGCATTTCCAACGTTGTTCAGGCAAATTCCGCAACTGCCGAGGAAAGCGCAGCCGCTTCGGAAGAGCTTTCGGGACAGGCGGGAATGCTCAAGGAGCTTATTGGCAGCTTTGAACTTTAATGCCCACAAAAGCACTCTTGTTTCCTGTTGTCGGAATAGGGAGTGACATACAATATCCTATAGTAAAGCCGCACACAGAGTAAAAGCTTTGTGTGCGGCTTTCTTATTTTGCAAGCTTTCTGACGGCGTGAATAAGTCCGTCGACCTCTTCGGGTTTGTTAAGGGTTGACGGTGCAAAGCGGACGCCGCCGTCGGGGAGAGTGCCGATGCTTTTGTGTGCAAGCCCCGAGCAGTGCAGTCCACCTCGGAGAGCAAAGCCCATATCACTGAGCTTTGAAGCGGTTTCGTTGGACGGCATTCCCTTGATATTGAACAAAACAATAGGGAGATAGTTTGCGCCGTTTTCACGGTAAATTATAACATTTGTGATAGGTGCTATCCCCGAAATAAAACGGCTGCAAAGCTCACTTTCGTATCGGTAAATGCGTTCTGGTGTAAGCCGTTTGACGTAAGAAACGCCTGCATTCAGGGCAATTATCCCCGCTGTGTTCACAGTGCCGCTTTCAAGGGCGTCGGGGAGAAAGGCGGGTTGTTCAAGCTCCACAGAGGTGCTGCCTGTGCCGCCCTGGATAATTGGTGAGATGGGGAATTTTCCGTCGGTAATGAGCAAGCCGGTGCCCGTGGGTCCGTAAAGTGCCTTGTGTCCTGCTGTACAGAGGACGTTGATGCCGTCCGACAGCCCTATGGGAATAACTCCGCACGCCTGTGCGCCGTCAACGATAAAGCAGAGATTGTTTTCCGCCGCAATTTCAGCTATTTCACGGAACGGAAGTATCTGCCCCGTAACGTTACTCCCCGCAGTGCAGATGATAGCCTTTGTTTCGGGACGTATAAGCGTCCTGAACGATTGTACAGTCAGCTTATCTTCCGGAAAAACCTCCGCAATGCTGTATTTTACACCCGTTTTTGACATAGCATAAACGGGACGGGCGACCGAGTTGTGCTCAAAGGACGAGATTATAACATGGTCAGAGGGCTTAACTATCCCCTTGATGGCAAGGTTAAGGGCGTGAGTGCAGTTCAGAGTGAAAATGACATTTTCGGGTTCTGAGGAAAACATTTCCGCAATGTTTTTCCTTGCTGCGAATACTGCTTCTGCCGCTTTCAGGGACAGAGAGTGTCCGCTTCTGCCCGGATTTCCGCCGTATCTTTCAAGCGCAAGAGCGGCGGCTGCCTTGACGGAGCGAGGCTTTGGAAAGGTTGTGGCTGAGTTGTCAAAGTTTATCATTTCATGAACCTTCCGTAACTCCTCGGGGGACTATTCCGCCGCTTTCCAGAATAGCCGAGATATTTTTTATGTCGCCCCACGCTTTTATGCTGTAACCGCAGCCGGAAGCAAGGTTTTTAGGCGTTCGGATAACGTCGCACTTTATTCCCGATGTGCGGAGAAGCGTCTGCGCTTTCATAGCATAGGTGATGGAAGCCAGCGCAATTATATAGAATTTCATATTGTCACCTCTTGCATAACGGTGCGTTTTAAACGGATAATCGACAGAATTCGGGAATGAACCTTTGCAGTCTGTCACTATTATGTTATGCAGGAAGGCTAAATTTTGTTAAGGCTTTGCCGAGGGGAGATAGATGCCGTCATATGTGTCCGATAATGTAAGCTTATCTCCCGTAAATTCGCAGACAAGGCACTTGTTGACTAAGCAGTTTTCCTCGGGGACGGTATAAACCCCGGGAACGTTGTCGCCGTCAAAGTCAAAAAGTCCGTATTCGGCGGCATTTGCCTTGTCTGCGATCTCCTTTATTTTTCCTTGCCGAGTGCGCCGATAAAGCCATTTTCGTCTGGAAATACCGCAATGCTCTCGTTTAATGCAGCCTGATATATGCCGAGCTGAGGGTCAATATATCCTGCATTATTTTCGGCATAGCTAATAGGAATCGCTTTATTATAATAAGAGGGGCTGAAAAAGTAAAGCTTATAGCGGTTATCATAAATTGTCATTTCGGAGTCGGAGTTTTCATCGGGTATCTGATAATTGATAGTAACATAGCCGTTTTGCCTTATAAATATATCTCCGATAATGCCGCCTTCCGATTCTATTTCGGAAAACGCTTCGGAAAAATCACCCAGAGTGTTAAGCTCTTCGGCGGTTATCAGTTTCCCGCCGTATTCCCGATATTCGCCCGATTTAAGGTCATGGAAAAACCAGTAGGGCTTCCATGTGTGAGAGCCTGCGGGAGATGAGGAGTCGAAAGCGGATTGCTTTGCGGAAAGTGTACCTAACTGCGTTTCATCTCGTTCAAGCTGCATTCCGATACCCGAAAGCACCGATTCTGTGGGATTTCCGTCCTTGACCTCAAAGACATAGCAGTTCTCTCCATTGCTAAACGGCTGCAAAATGCACAGACCGTCAATATCGTAGATTTGATATGCAAAGTATATTTTGTCCGTTACAACGGTTATATTATCGCCGCATATAAAACGGAGTGTGTTTGGACTGTCGGAAAGCAGGAAAAACGATTCATAGCTGCCATTTCCGTCAAAATCTCTGTACATAAAGAAGTTTATATTTTCCGAAAGCTCCTTTGCCATGTTTAATGCAGAGATATAATCGTTGTACAGTTTTGCGGTGTCCTCGGGGTCGGTGCTGTCAATGTCGTAATTGCAGATTGAAACTTCGTTTGCTTCTCTTGCCTGAATTTCATCGGAATTTGCCGTAAGCATATCAAAACGCCATTGCTGATATGCGTCAATATATTCCGCAGAAGTCTTTTCCTCTTCGGCTATGTAATACATGTGGGACAGGGGATAAGAAGGAAATTCGCAAACAGCTTCATCGGTCAGGATAGTTTTGGTTTTATAAATACCGTTTTGGAGAGTGAGCTTCTGAATACTTTCCGTTCGCTGCAAATTGGAATGTTCACAATAGCTGTGGACATAAACGCAGCCGTCCCCTCGGCTAAGCCTTGTAAATCCGTCCCTGCAATAGCCATCGAAGCTGCCCAGCTTTTCGCCGCTTTCAAGGCTGTAAATATCGCAGGGCATATTACCTTGATTTCCGTTATGATGTACTTTGTAAACCTCGGGAACGCCGTCGCCGTCAAAGTCGAAAAGTCCCGTGTAAGCATTGTCGAATAATTCGCTTATTCTGTGCTTTCCGCTGTCGGTCAGCAGACCGTTTTCATCGACATAAGAAGCATTATTTGCGGAATTATCAACAGAGGTCACAGCAGAAGCAGTCAGGCTTGTTTCCGTATCGACAGAGGTTGTTTCCAATTGCGTTGAAGCAGAATTATTTCCGCTGCATGAACATAGAAGCGCACAGGCAAGCAGCGGGAGCATTGTTTTTGTTTTCAAACATTTCACCCCATTTTAGTATTCGTTGATATAATTATAGCACAGTTTTTTCGGCGTTTCAATGATTGTTCCAAACTGTAACGCTTTTTAACCGATATGTAAATTTTGTCGGGAATAAAAAGAGCCTTCGCCGCAAAAAACAGCGAAGACCCTATAATTTCTGTAAATCTTATTCGTCATCAACCGCATTGGGATTAGCCTGCATAAGACCGTTCCAGGTGGTGTTGACAAACTCCACACATTCAAAATATTTCTGTGTGATGATATTCAGAGGAATGTCAAGCTCGGCGGCACTGGCGGACATTTTCTTCCAATCCGCTTTTTCGTAGGAGAGGATAACGTCGTAGAGCAGACCGCTTCTGCCTTCGTGTTTCAGAAGAGCGTCCTTGATCTCCTGCGCAATGGGAAGCTCCTTTAGTGCGTCTTCAAGGGGGATACCCATAAGCTTTCCGAGAGTGGAGAACATACCCATAAGATACGCTTCCGAACGGGAAATGGTCATATCCGACGCATATTCAACAAGCTCGCCCGCAAAATTTGCTCTCAGGAAGGATGTCTTGATAAGCTCATCGGGCATAGAACCATCGTCCTGCTTAAAGCTAAGCAGATATATCCACTGCTTCAGCTGTCCTAGGCCGAGAACAACAAGTGCTTGCTTAACGGATTTTGCACGGTTTTTCAGAGCAAAATAAGCGGAATTTACAAGTCGGAGCAGGGAGAAGGTCAGGGTAACATCACGGGAGATGATCTCCTCGATCTCGTCAATATCGGGCTCGTCCTTGGTGATAGCCACCATCAGCATAAAGAAGTTGCCCTGCATATGATTCATCTTGCGGACAGTTGAAGGCATTTTTTCCGCAACATAAGCACCCTGGAAATACTTGCAGCCGTAAGCAACAGCCTTGTCGTAAGCTTCCTGAGTATCAACATTATAAGCAATAATTGTTTTGTTGAAAGAATTGCCTATTTTAACGATATTTTCTACCGAAGTGTTGGTCGGGTCGGCAAAGTTTACCTTTATGTAATCCACAATATCCAGAACGCCGAAAAATCTCGGAGCAAATTCGAAGTCCACAACGGCTATCTTATATCCCTTTGCCTTATATTTCATAATAAGGGCATGAGCCAGGGGATTGACGATAAGAGCGTCCTCAATCTGGATAACAAGCTTCTGTGTGGAGAAAATTTTCGGTACATTCTTCACCAGCAGATTTCTTGTAAATGTAAGAAACGCTGTTTTATTATCAAGTATCTTTCCGCTGTCCATTGAGGACAGAAAGCTTTCAATGGCATTAGCAGCGTTAGCATCAGATTGGTCGGCATTTGAAAGCTCCTCCTGATACAGTATCTCGTAGCCTATAGATTTCTGTTCGGCATCAAGGATAGGCTGCCGCACGATATAGGATTCCATATTATCTCTCCTTTTCGGAAGATTTCGCCGTTTTATGGCGATAGTCCTGCATTTAATATTATTATAGCACACAGAGCTCGAAAATATGTTAATAAATTGTGTATTTTGCGATTTTTGTAAAAAAAATATTCGCAGACAAGAGCCGCTGTTCAGATCAGCTCCTCAAAATCGTTGATAAACAGGTCGGAGATCTGCATAATTCTCGGCATATCCGATACGGACGCCTTATCGTAAACGCCAACGGTAAACGCCCTCGAATTCTTTGCCCCGATAACGCCGTTCAGCGTGTCCTCAAAAACGGCACACTCGGTTATAGGGACGCCCATCTGTGCAGCCGCCAGCAGATAAATATCGGGAAAGCCTTTTCCACGGGGGACATCATCAACGGTACAGAATACATCGAACATACCATATATCCCATGATGAAGCAGCACAGGCTCGTAAAGCTCCTTCGGTGAGGCGGTGGCAAGGGCAATACGTTTTCCCATAGCTTTCAGCTTTGAGATGTACTCCTTTGCGCCGTTTTTCAGCATTACGGTATAGCGGTATTCCCGAACGGCACGGCGGTTAAAATCCTCCATAAGCTCGCTGACCGTTGTTTCTATGCCAAGGCGGATAAATTCCTCGGCACATTCCTCATAGGTAAGGGAGGCGTATCTTTTCAGGTCGGTTTCCGACGGGGAAATTCCGTGCTCTCTCAGATAATCCTCGTCTATCTTCTCCCATATGGGGTTTGAGTCGGCAACAGTTCCGTCAAGGTCGAAAATGGCGGCTTTAAAATCTATCATCGGAGAATCACTCCTTATTTTTTCTTGATATAGATATATTTGACTCCGCCCTTTGCGCCCGGGATAGAGCTTATATCAAAGGCGTTCAGCGAGTCAACGAAGGGAGTGAGCTTGCTGTATCCGTAGTTTCTTACATCAAAGCTGGGGCACCGCTTAATAAGGATATTTCCAACTTCGCTGAGCAGTGCCCAGCCGTCCTCGTCGGAAACCTCATCAAGAATGGTGAAGATCGCCTTTTTGACGGCATCGGGGGGCATAAAATCGGAAACGTGTTCAATGCTTTCACCCTGACTCTTCTTTTCCTTGTCAAGGCTGCCCGAAATTACCTCCAGATATTTGAAGCGGTTGCAGGCGTTTACAAAGGGTTGGGGAGTTTTCCGTTCGCCCATTCCAATGACATACATTCCCGACTCACGAAGGCGGGAAGCAAGCCTTGTGAAATCGCTGTCGCTGGAAACTATGCAGAAGCCCTCCACATTCCCCGAATAGAGAATGTCCATAGCGTCGATTATCATAGCGGAGTCGGTGGCGTTTTTGCCTATGGTATAGCTGTACTGCTGAATGGGGGTGATGGAATGGTTCAGCAGGACATTTTTCCAGGAGGCAAGTGCAGGCTTTGTCCAGTCGCCGTAAATTCGCTTGTAGGTGACTATGCCTTCATTGGCAAGCTCGTCCATAATGTTTTTGATATATCTGTCGGAAACATTGTCTGCGTCAATAAGCACGGCAAATCTTTTATCGTTGTTCATAAATACCTCAATTCTGACGTCGTTTTGTAATGAAGCTTTTTTAATATAATACTACATAATGTGAAAATTTTCCATTGCCAAAAGCAACAATAATTCTTGTCGAAACTATACAATTTTACGGTTTCGGGGCGATCTCCGAATACTGCTTTGAACAGCTGCTGCATGCCCAATAGCCCTCTGCGGCAAGCTCCGACGCAGTTTTATCGGCGATAACAAGCAGATTTTCCTCGGAGATGCTTTTTGCCCTCGAACATTCGGAGTCGGCGTGAAAGCACTTACTGTTTTTGTTTATTACAGCGGATATTATCTCGTCGGAGGCTGCGGAAGGCTCCGTTTCCGATAGTTTTTCGGAATTTTCCAAAGCCGATGTTACGGAGGACGGCATCTCAATGACCTCATAAAGCGTTTCCGAAGCGGGATAAACGGCAGCTTCAACAGCGGAGCGTTCGTCATATCTGTCCTGATAAACAGTAATAGCGGTGACCGCCGCAACGCTGCAAATTCCCGTCAATACGGGAGCAAGAACCTTTTTGTCGATAATATCATCTCCTACTCGGATATCATAATGCAGACTGCGTGAACGGCAATTCCGCTGCCGTCGCCCGTGAAGCCCAGACCTTCCTCGGTAGTCGCCTTTACGCTGACAGAGCCTATTTCCGCAGAAAAAATTTCGGCAATATTTTTCCGCATATCCTCAATATAGGGTGCAAGCTTTGGTTTCTGACAGAGAATGGTGCAGTCGGCATTTCCAAGCTTATAGCCTGCATTTTCAGCCATATCTGCGACCGCTTTGAGCAGCTTTCGGCTGTCGGCATTTTTATATGCGGGATCATTGTCGGGGAAATGCTTTCCGATATCGCCCATAGCCAGTGCACCGAGAACGGCGTCTGCAAGAGCGTGAAGCAGAACGTCTGCATCGGAATGTCCCAGAAGTCCCAGCTCATAGGGGATATGAACGCCGCCGAGAATAAGCTTTCTTTCGGGAACAAGTCTGTGAACGTCATAGCCGTGACCGATACGAATATTGTTCATATGCTGCCTTCCTTTGCCGAGAGTATTGCTTCTGCAATTGCCAGATCTTCGGGGGTAGTGATCTTAATGTTTGCGTAATCCGAACGGGTGAGATTTACCTTAACGCCAACTGCTTCAACAAGCTGACAGTCATCGGTGAAATCAAGACCGTGTTCGTTTGCAAAATTAACTCCTGCGTAATACTCCTTTTTGCGGAAGATCTGCGGTGTCTGGATAATAAAAAGATGTGAACGGTCGGGGGTGTCGGTTATCATATCTCCGCTGACCGTTTTAAGCGTGTCCTTCACGGGAACACCGGGTACAGACGCACCGAAAATAGAAGCGTCCTTAATGCACTGTGATATCATTTTCGGGTCGGCAAGGGGACGTGCGCCGTCGTGAACTGCAATAAGCTGTGTTTCCTTAGATGTGTATTTCAGCGCATTTATAACCGACTGCTGACGGGTATCGCCGCCTTCTGCACAGCCAACAAACTTTGTTATGCCAAACTGCTCTGCATATCCCGAAAAAATCTGGAAATCCTCTTTGCGGGCGGAAACGATTATCTCCGTTATTTCGTCACAGCTTTGGAGCAGCTGCATTGACCTTGCCAGCACGGGAATACCGCCCAGCAAAGCCGTCTGCTTGTTGATACCGTTCATTCTGGAGGCAGAGCCTGCCGCCGCAATTATGGCTGAAACCGTCATTTACATTATCTCCTTGAAATTTCCCATATATTTGAAGAAGGAAAGCTCCCTTTGAAGCTCCCTTAACAGAGAAGCGGTCTTGACATTATCGTAATTTCCGTAAAAATCCAGATAGAAAACGGCTTCAAAATCCTTTCCTGCAATGAGTTTGCTTTCAATTCTGCGGAGATTAAGTCCGTTGACGTAAAATCTCGAAAGCAGGCGGTAAAGGGAACCCTTGACATGGGGAATACTGAGGGAAACGGAAATTGTGTCCGCATCGTCGGAAACCATAAATTTTTTTGAAATGCAGATAAATCTTGTGGAATTTCTTCCCGCATTGGCAATGTCCGATCTGAGAATTTTCAGACCGTTCAGCTTTGCGCAGTCCTCTGAGCAGATACATGCTATCTTGTCGGGACTGTTCTTTACAAGCTCTGCGGAAAGTGCGGTATTTGCGTATTCGTGAGTGGTCAGACCGCTTTCTCGGAGAAATTCCGAGCACTGGTGCAGTGCCTGTTCATGGGAATAAACTGCGGTTATTTCCGAAAAATCGGTGTCCTGCTTGGCGGCAAGGCAGTGGGATATGCTTACACGTATCATGGAGGTTATGTAAAAATCGAATTTGCCCATAAGATCGTAGGTTTCATCGACTGTGCCTGCGGTGGAATTCTGTATGGGAAGTATGCCGAAGTCCGTTTCGCCGTTTTCGACAGCCTTGCAGACCTCGGAAAATTCACGGTAGAATTTTATCTCCTGATCGGGAAACAGCTTTCTGCATGCCTTTTCGGAATATGAGCCCACAGTCCCGGGAACTGCGATAAGCTTCGCATTTTCGGGGATAAATCTTTCGGGTACGGGAAATTCTGCGGTTTTGGCAAGCTCTATCTGCTGTAAGCTTTTGCTGATGTCCATAATGTTCGCAAACAGCACCTCTGAGCCGTCCTTAATGTTATCGGGGGACATTTCCCTGATTCGCTCAATGACCTGCGCTTCGCGTCCTCCCTGCATAACGGGGAGAGAGTGCGTTCTTTTGTAGTCTGCTACCTGTCTGCATACGTCCATTCTTTTGAGAAACAGTTTGAGTATGTCCTCGTCAATGCTGTCGATTTCGTTTCTGAGATCTGTTAAATCCATTATTTTCAAGCCTTTCATCATTTTTGCAAAATATTTCATAGTATATTATAACTGATTTTGCTGTGAATTACAAGAACTTTTGAGAAATTTCTCTAACTTTAAATAAAATTCTTGCTTAATTTATCGTTTTGTGGTATAATAAACTTCTAAGGGCATTTTTGAATATGACGAGGGAACGGAGTGAAATATTTGAGAATTCTTGGTATTGACCCCGGCTATGCAATTGTGGGCTTTGGGGTGCTGGATTATGACGGATATAAGTTCCGTCCTGCGGCATTTGGAGCCATAACCACCGAAGCGGGAGTTAAGTTTGAGCTCCGTCTGAATGACATTTACACTGATATGTGCGAAATTCTCGATAAATACAAGCCTGAGTGCATGGCTATTGAAAAGCTGTTTTTCAACACCAATCAGAAAACGGGCATTGACGTGGCGCAGGCGAGAGGTGTTACGGTACTGTCGGCGGCGCAGAGGGGAATTCCTGTTTTCGAGTACACGCCATTGCAGGTGAAGCAGTCGGTGGTCGGATATGGACGTGCGGAAAAGCCGCAGGTCATGGAGATGACAAGGCAGATACTAGGTCTTGCTTCTGTCCCGAAGCCCGATGATACCGCCGATGCGCTGGCTATTGCTATCTGTCACGGACATTCGTCGGCGAGCGTAAAATATAACATCAAATAAGGACGTGTAAGAATGAAGGAACGCATTTCAAAGGTGCGGAAAATCGCAACGATTATTTTTATTGGCATAACTGTATTGGGTTGGGCAGGCACTTATGTTTTAGCTTTCATTTGCGGTCCGATAATTACGTCGGAACAGTACGGCGAAATTATGAATACATTTGCATTGATATATTGTCCCATGGCATTCGTTTATCTGCTTCTGATGCTGTGCGGCAAGATGTTTGAAGCATTGTATCAGGCTTTTGGAGATCGGCTGATCCTGGGGAATAAAAAGAGTGCCACAGCATTTTTGATATCTGCCGAAAAGGAAGCTGACGGTGCGACGGTCATTACGGCGGAGTTTACAGATAAAACAGATGGTTCCCGAAAAACAGCGGAGTTCAGGACATTTGATATGTTTGTCATATCCGAGTTTACAACAAAAGGCAGCTGTTATATTACATATGATCTCGATGATTTCGGAAATGTCAAATCAGTAGCAGCGCACAGGGGAAGAGAAAAAGGGATTCCATTTGTCGGAATTGCTTTTGCTATTTTGTTTTTTATAGCTCTTATATTTTGCATTTGGTTATTTAAAATATTTTATTTACAAGTGATAGTGGAGTGGTTGAAATGATATATAGTGTAAAAGGCGAGGTAGTTCATACCGAACCAAATCTTGCGGTAATAGAATGCGGCGGTGTGGGATATGCCTGCCGAACAACATTTACAACATTGTCAAAGCTGAAGGGCATAGGCTCTCAGGCAAAGCTTTATACATATCTGAACGTTACTCAGGACGGCATTGACCTGTTCGGCTTTTACGAGCAGCAGGAACTGCGGTGCTTTCAGATGCTTCTGTCCGTATCGGGAGTGGGACCCAAGGCTGCGCTGTCCATCTTATCGGACATATCTCCCGAGAAATTCGCATTAACTGTTGCAACGGGTGATTTCAAGACTATTACCAAATCAAAGGGTATCGGCACAAAAACCGCTCAGAGGATTGTTCTGGAGCTGAAAGACAAGATCGCAAAGGAACAGCTTTCAGCACCTTCCTCGGTGGACTTCTCCGCTGTTACGGAAGCTGTTGCAAATACCAACACGGGAGAAGCTATTGCGGCTCTGGTCGTTCTGGGATATACTCAGGCGGAGGCTGCAACGGTGGTGTCGAGTCTGGACGCTTCTCTGTCTACCGAGGAGCTTATCAAGCAGTCGCTGAAAAAAATCGGAATGAGGCTTTGAGAGGGGGAGCGTTATGCTGGTCTATCCTAATTACGATAAATGTTTGCTTAACGTTATTTCCTCCATAAGACGGTATTATTCCACACCCATCGAATACAAGACACTGCCCGTTCTCGACAAGGAGCTTGACAGGGGTTACAAAAATATTGTCCTTATTGTAATGGACGGTATGGGGGCTTCTGTTATCGAAAAAAATCTCGGAAGAGGGGATTTTCTGCGGAAGAATATTTCCCAGAAGATAACGACTGTCTACCCCGGCACCACCGCTGCGGCTATGACGTCCATTTACACGGGCGTATCTCCCAACGAACACGGCTGGCTGGGCCGGTCGCTATTTTTTAAGGAATTCTGCCGCTGTATCGACGTGCTGACAAATAATGACAGCTTCACAAAGCAGCCTATGACACAGCCTAATATCGGCAGTTTTGTTATGCCCTACGAAACCATTTTCAAGGATATTGCCGTGTCACGGAAGATAGCGGTTCAGCCCTTTGCCATACAGCCTGCGGGTGTGAATTTCCCCGATACGGGTGTTATTCGCAAGAGGGCGGACAGCTTTGGGGCAATGTGCAGTCTTATCAAAAAGATATGTGCTACCGAGCAGAACACTCTTACTCTGGCATATTGGACCGATCCCGATGAGATAATGCACAAAACGGGCTGTACATCTGCCGAAACAAAGGCGGCAATGCTTGAATTCAACGAGGGCT
The DNA here is from genome assembly GCA_945877315.1 of uncultured Ruminococcus sp. GTDB lineage: Bacteria > Bacillota > Clostridia > Oscillospirales > Ruminococcaceae > UMGS1889. Next base: position 34,413 of record CAMCRP010000020.1, read on the forward strand.
TGCAGCAGCTGGCAGAGTCGCTGACAGATACGCTGCTTATAATTACCGCCGACCATGGAATGATCGACATTGAGGAAGAGGTTTTCATCAATTCCATTCCCGAAATAGACAGCTGCTTATCCATGCCGCCTTCCATTGAGGGCAGAGCGGCGGCGTTCTTTGTAAAAAATGAGCTTATGGACGAATTTCGCTGGCAGTTTAACAAGGCTCTCGGCAAGGACTTTAAGCTGATGACCTCTGGGGAGCTTCTTGATAAGCAGATTCTGGGCGGGGGACGAACACATCGAAAGACTTACGATTTCCTTGGGGATTTCGTTGCCTGCGGTATCGGAAAAAAAGTCATCAGTTACAGAACGCTCAATTCCAAGCCGAAGCCCAAACACCTTGCTTCTCATGCAGGTCTTACCGATGATGAAATGACAGTTCCGCTCATAATCGTTCCTACGGAAATTACCGAAGCGACTGCGGCACAGGAAAGCTATCTTGAAATGATGTACGGAAACATATAATTGAGGATTGAAACAAATGCTTGAAACTAATGAAATAGAATTTGAAGAAGCAGTTGGCAGAATGGTTTCTCCGCAGGCAGCCCCCGAGGAAAACGATCTGGATTTTTCTCTGCGTCCCAAGACACTTGCCGAGTATATCGGGCAGGATAAGGTCAAGGAGAATATGTCCATTTTCATCAAGGCGGCAAAGGGCAGGGGCGAACCTCTCGACCACGTTCTGCTTTACGGCCCTCCGGGACTTGGAAAAACAACGCTTTCTGCCATTATTGCTCACGAAATGGGCGTTAATATCAGAATAACATCGGGTCCCGCTATCGAAAAGCCGGGAGATCTGGCGGCGCTGCTGACAAATCTTGCGGAAAATGATGTTCTTTTCATCGACGAGATACACAGGCTGTCCCGTTCCATTGAGGAGGTGCTTTATCCCGCAATGGAGGACTATGTGCTGGATATTATCGTGGGAAAAGGTCCGTCGGCACGGTCTTTGCGGATAGATATCCCGAAGTTCACCCTTATCGGGGCGACTACAAGAGCGGGTCAGCTGACTGCGCCTTTGAGAGATCGTTTCGGCGTTATCCAAAGGCTGGAGCTTTATACGCACGAACAGTTATGTGACATTATAATGCGTTCGGCGGTCATTCTCGGCATTGCCTGTGACAAAAGCGGTGCAATGGAGCTTGCAAAGCGTTCAAGAGGAACTCCCCGTATCGCCAACAGGCTGCTTCGCCGTGTAAGAGATTTTGCCGAGGTAATGGGCAACGGAAAGGTCACTCAGGAGATAGCTTCTATTGCCCTTGACCGTCTGGAGATCGACCCTCTCGGTCTTGACAGCCTTGACAAGAGAATGCTTGAAATGATGATAAAGGGCTACGGCGGAGGTCCCGTGGGACTTGAAACGCTGGCTTCGGCTATCGGCGAGGAGTCGGTCACTCTGGAGGACGTCTGCGAGCCGTATCTTATGCAGCTGGGATTTATCGCAAGAACCCCGAGGGGACGCTGTGCTACTGCACTTGCCTACGCACATCTCGGATATGAATACAAGGGCGGCAGCGGCGATGACGGACAGATGTCATTTCTCAAATAACAATTAACATATATAAAGGAGATTTTTCTAAAATGGGCAGATTATTCGGAACAGACGGTGCAAGAGGAGTTGCCATTACAGAACTTACCTGCGAAACAGCTATGCAGATAGGCAGAGCGGCGGCGATCGTTCTGGCAAAGAAAACAAAGCATAAGCCTAAGATAATTATTGGAAAGGACACAAGAATTTCCTCGGATATACTTGAATCTGCACTTGTGGCGGGCATTTGCTCCATCGGTGCGGACGCTGTAATTTTGGGCGTTGTCCCGACACCTGCGGTAGCGTTCCTCGTTGAAAAATACGAAGCCGATGCGGGCGTTATGATATCCGCTTCTCATAACAGCGTTGAGTTTAACGGCATTAAGCTTTTTGACGGCACGGGATATAAGCTTTCGGACGAAGTTGAGGAGGAAATAGAAGCACTTATCCTTGATAATCCCGAAAAGATCACCCTTGCAAGCGGCTGCGATGTGGGACGCATTTCCTACGCAAAGGACGCTGCTTGGGACTATATCCGTCACATCATCAAGACCATTGACGGCGACCTTTCGGGAATAAAGGTGGCTATCGACTGCGCAAACGGTTCAGCTTCCGTTACCGCAGAGCGCATTTTCAAGGGGCTGGGCGCAAATGTTATGCTTATCCACGCAGAGCCTGACGGTACGAATATCAACGAGAAGTGCGGTTCGACCTATCTTACGGCTATTTCGGAATTTGTCCGTTCAAACAAGTGTCATTTGGGTGTTGCATTTGACGGAGATGCGGACAGATGTCTTGCCGTTGACGAAAACGGAGAGATAATTGACGGCGACAAGCTTATTGCCATTTTCGCAAAGCATATGCGGGACAACGGCACTCTTAACCGCAACACTGCCGTTGTTACGGTAATGACAAATCTCGGCTTTACCAACTTTGCAAAGGCAAACGGCATCAATATGCTGACAACAAAGGTGGGCGACAGGTACATTCTGGAGCAGATGCTTCTGAATGATTATTCGCTGGGCGGCGAACAGTCGGGGCATATTATTTTCCGTGAATTTGCAAAGACAGGTGACGGACAGCTTACTGCCGTTCAGCTGATGAATATCCTCAAGCTGTCGGAAGGCGCAATGTCCACATTAGCGGGAATTATGGAGCGTTATCCTCAGGTAATGATAAATGTGAAGATAGCTTCAAAGTGGAAGGAAAACTGGAAGAATGTTGATGAGATAGAGCAGATAATCGACCTTTATCAGAAAAAGCTGGGTTCTACGGGACGTATCCTTGTAAGAGAAAGCGGAACGGAGCCTCTTGTAAGAGTAATGGTTGAGGGCAAGCGTTTTGACCTTATCAACGATGTTGCCGTTAAAATAGCCGATAAGATTAAGGAATGTTGTCCTGCGGAATAAGATGCCTTGGTATGTATCTTCGCCGAACATATATAAATAGTTTTATAACATCAATGCTGTTTTATGTTAGATTTTAAAATAAACCGAAAAGGATGCTAAACAATGAGAATTGCCGACAGATGGCAGGATTACAGGCTTGTGGACTGTACCTGCTCGGAAAAGCTGGAGGTTTGGGGGGATATTTCCCTTATCCGTCCCGACCCGCAGATAATATGGAAAACTCCCGAAAGATCGCCCCTGTGGAAAACCGCTCACGCCCGCTATATGCGTTCGTCAAGCGGCGGCGGTTCGTGGGATTATCGAAGAAAAATTCCCGAGGCTTGGCAGATACACTATGATAATCTGGTGTTCAATATCCGTCCCACAGGCTTTAAGCACACGGGACTGTTCCCCGAACAGGCGGTAAACTGGGACTTAATGAGCGGTATTATCCGAAATGCGGGCAGAGAGGTAAATGTGCTGAATCTGTTTGCATATACGGGCGGTGCCACGCTTGCTTGTGCGGAGGCGGGAGCTTCCGTTTGCCACGTTGACGCTTCAAAGGGAATGGTTCAGTGGGCAAGGGACAACGCCGCTTCTTCGGGACTGTCCGACCGTCCCGTTCGTTGGATAGTGGACGATTGCGAGAAGTTTGTCCGCAGAGAGATAAAGCGGGGCAGACGGTATGATGCCGTTATTATGGACCCGCCCTCCTACGGCAGAGGACCAAATCAGGAGGTCTGGAAGCTGGAGGATTGCATTTACGATTTGGTGGAGCTTTGTTCGGGAGTTCTTTCGGACGACCCGCTCTTTTTCCTGTTAAACAGCTATACAACGGGACTTTCGCCGTCTGTTATGGCGTACATTCTGGGAACGGCTGTTGGCGGAAAATTCGGGGGACGTGTTTCGGCAGATGAAATCGGTCTGCCTGTTGAGGAAAGCGGATTTGTTTTGCCCTGCGGTTCAACTGCGGTTTGGCTGTCCGACAAGCTGAAAGACGTAAATATCTGATATGAGAGGAAATGATAAAATGTCCGAATCCTTAATTTCCGCTGAGGGTGTTCGCTTCACATATGCTTCGGAAAATGACGAGAGTGAGCCTGTCAGGTATGTTCTGGACGGTGTTGACCTTGACGTTAAAAAGGGCGAATTTCTCGCTGTTCTTGGGCATAACGGTTCGGGAAAATCCACCATTGCAAAGCATTTCAATGCGATCTTGCTGCCCGATGAGGGAAGTGTTTCCGTTGACGGAATAAACACGGCAAATTCCGCAAGGCTGTATGATATTCGTCAAAAGGTGGGAATGGTTTTTCAAAATCCCGACAATCAGATAGTTGCTACTATTGTTGAGGAGGACGTGGCTTTTGCTCTGGAAAATACAGGCGTTCCCCCCGAGGAAATGCGCAAGCGTGTGGACGATGCGCTGAAGGCTGTGGGAATGTACGAGTATAAGGATCATTCGCCTTCACAGCTTTCGGGAGGACAGAAGCAGAGAGTCGCTATTGCGGGAATAATTGCAATGTGCCCCGAATGTATCGTCCTTGACGAACCGACTGCAATGCTTGACCCAAAGGGCAGACGTGAGGTAATGTCCACCATAAAGCGGCTGAACAGGGAGCAGGGTGTTACCATCGTGCTTATTACCCATTATATGGACGAGGCGGCACAGGCGGACAGAATTGTCGTTATGGACGGGGGAAAGGTTATCCTCAACGATGTTCCGTCGGAGGTGTTTTCCCATACGTCGGAGATGAAATCGGTGGGGCTTGATGTTCCTCAGGTAACAGACCTTATGTATGAATTGCAGCTTGACGGAATATCTCCCGATTTGGCTGACACGCATATCATCACCGAGGACGAATGTACGGACGCTCTTGTTAAAATGCTGGGTTCACCGAAAAAATAATTTGATGGGGGTATAAATATGGTTTTGTCAATAGCTTTTGCGTTAGTTTATATAGTATTGGTTTCCATTTTCCCGAAAAAAGGACAGAAAACTATGCCAATGGCGGTCAGGGCAGCATTTATGCTTGGTTTTCCCATTCTTGCGGTTCTGACCATAGTTCAGGAAAAGCTTATAGAGCCGAAGTACCATGGCTTGCTTACCGATGATACTGTGTCAACCTTTGAGGATTTTATGGCAGCTATTTCACCTATGACAGATTTCATTCTGCCTATTCTTATTGCTTTTGCGGGGGCAATTGCAGTGGCTATCGGTGTGTTTAGGGTGCTGAGATGTCCTCTTTCCGAGGAGCCGTCCGATTTTACGGCAGGCTTTGGCGGCTCACTGGCTTCTGAATATCAGAAGGACTGTGCAAGTGCTATTTCGGGCTGGGGTATTGTATTGGGAATAAGCTCCCTGCTGATGGGCGTAGGCTTTTTGTTCAACTGCGTTGCGCTTCTTTCTTTTTTAGATGACGGCATTGAGTTGGCATTAACGGTAGGCTTTGTATTTTGGTTTGCAATTTTGTTATCGTTTGTAATTCCTTTTGCATTTCTTTTCGCCATCCCTTTTGGATTTATGGCGCTTGTACAGGCTGCGTTTACTTTTGTTACCGAATGTTATTCTCAGTTAATGGGAATGATGCTCTTCGGCTTCGGCTTTGGTCTGACATACACGGTAACTGCGGTCATTTCCATATGCGCATCTGTCAGAATGAAAAAATCGGGCAGCATTACAACGGGCAAAACTATCCTTTACATAATAGGCTCACTTGTTCCGATAGTGAACGTTTTTGTTCTCGGAAATATAAGAAAGACAGTTCGCTGAGCCGTTTCATATCACGGAAAACGTTATCCCAAGGGGCGACCCCTTTGTCATTTCGTATTACAGAAAGTGAAATGAATAAGGTTTGCCGCTCGGTACCGTAAAAACTTGATTTTCGGTACTTTTGAAATGGGAAATGTATTTCATTTGAAAGGAAAGGTCTTTTAATGGCAATTATCAAAACGGAAAACCTGACCTACACTTACAGTCAGGGAACTCCATTTGAAAAAACAGCGGTGGACAATGTTCAGCTGGAAATTGAGGGAGGAGAGCTTATTGGCATTATCGGTCATACAGGCTCGGGAAAATCCACGCTTATCCAGCATTTCAACGGTCTAATTCGCCCCACATCGGGTAAAATTTACATTGACGGACAGGATATCTGGGACAAATCGGTGAAGATACGGGATATTCGTTTCAAGGTCGGTCTTGTGTTTCAATATCCCGAATATCAGATATTTGAGGAAACTGTTTACAAGGATATTTCCTTCGGTCCGAAAAATATGGGACTTACGGAGGAGAAAACGGACAAGCGTGTTCGTGAAACAGCAAAAATGCTTGAAATTCCCGAGGATATGCTGGAGCGTTCGCCCTTTGAGCTATCGGGCGGACAGAAAAGGCGTGTTGCAATTGCGGGAGTTATGGCAATGGAACCGAAGGTGCTTATCCTTGACGAGCCCACCGCCGGACTTGACCCAAAGGGCAGGGACAAGGTGCTGGAGCTTATTGCAAGGTATCAGCGGGAGAAGAACACTACCGTTTTGCTGGTTTCCCACAGTATGGAGGACGTTGCAAGGTTTGCGTCAAAGATACTTGTAATGAACAAGGGAAAGCTTTTCTGCTATGATGACACGGCGGCTGTTTTCAGACGTTCGGCGGAGATAGCCGAAATGGGACTTGCCGTGCCGCAGATAACCCGTGTTTTCGACAGACTGAGGGCTATGGGCTATGACCTGCCCCGTGATATTTACACGGTTGAACAGGCAAAGGCAGCTGTCCTCAAATATATGGGAAAGGACGGTATTGCAAATGCTTAAGGATATTACTATCGGACAGTATTTCCCGGGAAATTCCTTTATGCACCGCCTTGACCCAAGATTTAAGATAATCATAACGGGAATTTTCATTATAATGCTTTTCTGCACAGATGGCTTTGCGGGATTGTTTATAGGCTTTGCTTTTCTCCTGTTGGAATTTTTGCTGTCAAGAATACCGCTGAAGCTTATGCTGAAAAGCTTAAAGCCCATTATCCCCATAATTATTTTCACCTCCGTGCTGAATCTGTTTTTCATTGACGGAGTGACGGTTTTTTCTGTTTGTAAGATAAAGATAACCGATGTGGGAATCCGCACTACGTTAGTTATGGTATTTCGGATAATTATGCTTATCTGCGGTTCGTCGCTGCTTACCTATACCACTTCGCCCATTACCCTGACAGATGCTATTGAACAGCTGCTGTCGCCCTTTAAGAAGATAGGTCTGCCCGTTCACGAGCTGGCAATGATGATGACTATCGCTTTGCGTTTTATCCCCACGCTTATTGAGGAAACTGACAAGATAATGTCCGCACAGAAGGCAAGAGGCGCCGACCTGGAAAGCGGCGGACTTATTCAGCGGGCGAAGGCGCTTATCCCTATTCTTATACCGCTGTTTGTGTCGGCGTTCAGACGTGCGGAGGAGCTTGCTCTTGCAATGGAATGTCGCTGCTATCAGGGCGGCGAGGGGAGAACACGTCTGAAAACGCTTAGATCTGGCGGGAAGGATTATGCCGCTCTGGCAGTTTCAACGCTGTTTTTGTCTGCAGTTATTTTAATTGGTGCTGTTACATCGTAATTATTAGAAAGGGGAGCTTTCCCTTGAGAAATTTAAAGGTATATATGTCCTATCGGGGGACGAGATATCACGGATTTCAGCGGCAGGATAATGCTGTGGGGATCCAAAATGTCCTTGAAAGAATGATGGGAAAGTTGCTGAATGAGCAGGTCACTATAAACGGCTGTTCAAGGACGGACACGGGAGTTCACGCAAATGAGTTCTGCTTTTCCTTTATGACAAACAGCACCATTCCCTGCAAGAATTTCGTCAGGGGACTTAACTCCATGCTCCCCGAGGATATTGCAATTATTTCCTGCGAGGAAGCTCCCGAGGATTTTCATGCGCGTTTTTCCTGTTTGGCGAAGGAATATGTTTACAAGATCTGCATTTCCGAAAGCAAAAATCCCTTTATGTCAGACCTTGCTCTGCATTATCCTTATGGGTTGAATACGGAGCTTATTGCCCGTGCTGCCATTGATTTTGTGGGAACACACGACTTTACCTCGTTCTGCGGAACTGCGGGATTAAAAGAGGACAATGTGAGAACTATTGAGTATTTCAAGGTCGAGAAAGATGAAAATTTGGTGAAACTTCTTGTAAAAGGCAACGGATTTTTATATAATATGATTAGGATAATGGTTGGCACGCTCATTTACATAAACGAGGGAAAGATACCGCCTGACGGTATTCCGCAGATAATTGCGGCTCTCGACAGGACACAGGCGGGGAAAACTGCCCCTCCTCACGGTTTGTATCTTAACAAGGTTTTTTACGAATAAGGAAGGTAAAATATGGCAATAAATACCGACGTCAGAGAAATGAAAAGGTTCAAGCGGAATAAAAAAGCCAAAAGCCTTGCAAGAAAGCTGATACCCGCTCTGCTGCTTATTGCGGCGGCAGCGGCGGTTGTGCTTACAAAAAATATCTGGTACCCGAAGCTTGACGGCATTATGAAGAAAATACCTTCATTTACGGTGGAAAACAGCGGTGAACTTGCAGAGGGCAATTTCCCCATTTCCATCACGGGCGGTTCGGGGTATCAGCTGCTGCCTATGAGCGGATATTTTTCTCTGCTTGACGAGTCCCATCTGCGAATTTACGATACAAACGGGGAGCTTAACTGCGATGTTCAGCACGAGTACGCAAATCCCGTAATGGCGGCAAACAGCAGACGTGTGCTTATCTACGACCTGGGCGGTAAAAAGCTTCGTGTGGTGAACCGTCACAAGACCATTTTTGAAAAAAATATGGACGAAAGCATACTTTTTGCACGGCTTAGCAGCAACGATAACACCGCAGTCATTACACGTCCCGATAAGGCGTTGTCGCAGCTTTCGGTTTTTGACCAGAACGGGGAACTGATATTTAGCCTGACCGCCAATGACAGACGTATTATTGATGTGTCGTTTACGGAGAATAATGATGGTATAGTTGTGACTACTCTCGGTGCGTCGGGGGGCGAGCTTGTTTCCCAGATGACACGTTACCGATATGGTGAAAGAGATTCCGTCTGGGTTTCCGATACTATCAGCACTATGGCGATGTCTACAAGCTCCGTTGAGGGCGGAGAACTGATGTTTGGTGACAATATGTGCGCATTTTTCGATAACAACGGCAATTACAAAACCTCCGTTGAATACAAAAATACCCTTATCGACTTTGACAGCTCAAAGGAGCTTACTGCGCTTATTTTTGAAAATCAGGAGCGGAGAAGAACCGTCCTAAAGCTGATAAATAACGCAGACAACAGTGTAAACGAGCTTAATGTCAGCGGTATCGCAAAGGACATTACCGTTGAGGGGACAACTGCTTATATTTTGACTTCATCGGGAATATCCTCTTATAACGCTGACGGAACAGAGGGTGCAGGAGTTCCTCTTGACGATGAATATGACGGCTTTGTCAAGCTGGGAGGTTACATATATCTGCTGGGATATGACGAAATAAACCGAATTGATTTTTCGGGTTAATTGGGAGGGACTGCTTTGGAGTTTAGTCCTGCACTTGTCTACGATGCCGTTGCAGCACTGATAATAGTCATATGTGCGGCTGCGGGGGCAAATAAGGGCTTTGTTAAGATGATGGTCATGTTTTTCGGGTATATTATCTGCTTTGCGGCGGCGTTGTTTATAAGCCGTTCTGCAGCCCCTATGCTATATGACAGCTATCTTAAAGAGCCCATAACTACTGCTGTTGAAAAGGAGATAACTGAGGCAAGCGAAACTATCAAGGAAAAGATAAGGTCGATCATCGCAGAATACGGTTATAATGCCGATAATTCGGAGATAGATGACTTTATTGATAGGGTAAACAGTACCGAAAACGGCGATATTGCCGATGAAATTTTAAAGTATATTCCCGAAAATTCCAAAACGGGATTGACGAAAGAGGAAATTAATGCTAAACTAAAAGAGTTGACCGATATTGTTGTCCCGAGAATTCTTCCGTCTGCCGACGAGAATATGGGGGATAAGCTGCTTCGTTCGGTACTGGGTGAACCGTCCGAGGCGGCGGCTTATATCGAGGAGAATTTTATCAGATATGAAGCGGTCTATCTGCTTCGGTCGCTGTTGTTTTTCGTTATTTTCGGGACGGCTATGACAATAGTCCGCAGACTTTCAAGAGCAAGCTCCGCTGTTAAAAAGATTCCGCTTGTCGGTACGGCGAATACCGTTCTGGGCGGTGCTGCGGGGCTTATTGAAGCGGGATTGTACATTGCGCTGATAACCGCACTTCTGCGGATAATTATCGGACTGAGCGGGAACATTATCCCCTTTGTCAACACTGAAACTATTGACAATACTGTTTTTTACAGGTATATATATTATTTTTCGCTTTCGTAATACCGAAGGCGGGATTTGGAGGATCATATGCTTTGCACAAGATGTAAGAAACGAACAGCGGTGGTGTTTATTACCGCTATTCAGGGCGAGGAAAAGAAGAACGAGGGCTTATGCCTTGTCTGCGCAAGGGAGCTGAATATCCCGCAGGTTAAGGAATATATGGACCAGATGGGTATCACCGACGACGAGATCGAGCAGTTTGCGGACGAAATGACCGAATTCTCCGATGATTTCGATATGGGCGACGGGGAATCCTTTGAAAGGGGCGGCACGGGTGCTATCCCGCCGTTTATTCAGAATATGCTGGGCGGTATTCAGAACAGTCTGGGACAGCTGGGAAGTGCATTTTCCGCAAGCCACAGGCAGAATGAACCCGAAGGTGAGGACGCAGAGCCTGTATCCCCGAAAATGGGCGGACACACAAATCCTCACGGTGTCAAAAAGGGCAAGGGCAAGTTTCTGGAAACCTATTGCACAAATCTTACTCAGCAGGCTGCGGACGGCGAGCTTGACAGAATAATCGGCAGAGAAAAGGAGATTGCCCGCACAATTCAGATACTCAGCCGCCGACAGAAGAACAATCCCTGTCTGATAGGTGAACCGGGTGTCGGCAAGACTGCTATTGTTGAGGGCATCGCTCAGAAGATAGTTTCGGGAGATGTTCCGTTCAGACTGAAAAACAAGCAGCTTTATCTGCTTGACCTTACGGCTCTGGTTGCGGGCACGCAGTTCAGAGGACAGTTTGAGAGCCGTGTAAAGGGTCTTATCGAAGAGGTAAAGTCAGAGGGCAACATAATACTGTTTATTGACGAGGTGCACAGCCTTGTAGGCGCAGGTGACAGCGAAGGCTCCATGAACGCTGCAAATATCCTGAAGCCCGCTCTTTCCAGGGGTGAGGTGCAGGTCATCGGTGCGACTACTTTTAATGAGTACCGCAAGTATATCGAAAAGGACAGTGCTCTTGAAAGACGTTTCCAGCCTGTGACTGTTCCCGAGCCTACCGTTGAGAATACTTACAGCGTTTTGGTTGGAATAAAGGAGTATTACGAGAAGCATCACCGTGTAAAGATAAGCGACGAGCTGCTCAGACGCTGTGCAGTACTGTCCGAGAGATATATTAACGACAGATTTTTGCCCGATAAGGCGATAGATCTGCTTGATGAGGCATGTGCATACAGATGTATCAGAAGCAGCGAGCTTTCCGACTACGATAGCACTTCGGAAAATCTGGAGAAGCTTCGCAGCGAGCAGAAGGATTATGAGGACGCTTCCGAGCCCGATTACGCAAAGCTTGCGGAGATAAAGGGCGAGATAAGTAGGGAAGAGGAGAAGCTTTCCGAGCTGGAAAAGGCTATCTCCGAGCTGTATGTTACGGAAACCGATATTTCAAAGGTCATAGAGCTTTGGACGGGAATTCCCGCTGCAAAAGTGGCGGAGTCAGAGTACAAGAAGATGGCTTCTCTTGAAACGGAGCTTAAAAAGCACATTATCGGTCAGGATAAGGCTGTTGAGGCGGTAAGCAAGGCTATCAAGCGTACAAGAGTGCAGCTTTCAAAGCGACGCCGTCCCGCTTCATTCATTTTCGTGGGACCCACAGGCGTTGGAAAGACCGAACTTGTTAAGGTGTTGGCACAGGAGCTGTTTGACGGGAATGACCCGCTTATCAGGATCGATATGACTGAGTATATGGAGAAACATTCGCTTTCCAGACTTATCGGTTCGCCTCCGGGATATGTGGGATATGATGAAGCAGGTCAGCTGACGGAAAAGGTTAGAAGAAAGCCTTACTCTGTTGTTCTGTTTGATGAAATTGAAAAGGCTCACCCCGATGTTATGAACATTCTCCTCCAGATACTTGACGAGGGCAAGATAAACGACGCTCAGGGACGTTCCGTAAGCTTTGAGAACACCATTATTGCTATGACCTCCAATGCGGGCTCCACCGATAAGAGCACAGGCGTTGGCTTTAACAAAACGGCGGGGGAGATATCCAAGGAAAAGGCGATGAAGGCACTGTCCGAGTTCCTGCGTCCCGAATTCCTCAGCCGTATTGACGAGGTAGTTGTGTTTGACCCGCTCACTAAGGAGAATTTCTGCGATATTGCTGCGCTTATGCTGGACGAAATGAAGGAACCTCTTGAGGAAAAGGGTATTGCATTCAGTTATGATAAGGCGGCACTTGAAGCTATTGCCGAGAAATCCTACGGCGGCAAGTTCGGTGCAAGAGATATCAGACGTGTTATCCGCACAGAGGTTGAGGATAAGACTGCTCAGCTTATCATTGATTCGGATAAGGGCGTTGCGGCTATTGAGATTTCTGCGGATAATGGTGAAATAACTGTTACTGCAAAGTGATCTTTCGTTTTAAAACAGACAGCTGTCTTATTTGGACGGTTGTCTGTTTTATCGAAATATCATACAAAAGTTAATTAAAATATTTTTCTAAAAAATGCTTGACAAAGTGATTTGATTGTGATATAATAATAAAGTCGCTGAGAGAGATAAACAAAATCAAGCAGAAAAGCTTGCAGAGTTTTCTTTCAGTAAAATATGCGGGTGTAGTTCAATGGTAGAATCCCAGCCTTCCAAGCTGGTCGCGTGGGTTCGATTCCCATCACCCGCTCCATTGTGCGCCATTAACTCAGCTGGATAGAGTAACTGCCTTCTAAGCAGTAAGCCGCTGGTTCGAATCCAGCATGGCGCGCCAATATGGTGGGTGTAGCTCAGCTGGTTAGAGCGTCGGATTGTGGTCCCGAAGGTCGTGGGTTCGAAACCCATCTCCCACCCCACATTTTAAAGATAAGCCTGAGAGTTTTCTCGGGTTTTTTCTATATCGTTTCATCTTGGTAATATTTTCTGCGGGGTTACGGAATTGTCAGGGCTTGGGGTGATTTCCCGAGCTTTTTTATTTTCGGAAAATCTTGACATACAGCCGATTTAGATATATAATAATCTTCGGACAATGTATATTTTTCGTCCTGTTCCGATATTATATTAGGTGAACAATGTCTATTTTCTCACGATATGAGGTGATTTTATGATACGGCATCTTGCTAAAGTTTTTATAAAGGATTATGATAATGTCGAGGATAAGACCGTCCGTGAAAGATACGGAATTCTGGGCGGTGTGCTGGGAATTATCTGCAACCTGTTTTTGTTCGGATTGAAGCTTACTATCGGACTGATGATGAAGAGCGTTGCAATTATGTCGGACGCTTTCAATAATCTTTCGGATATGGGCAGCTGCTTTGTGGCGATAATCGGCGCACGGCTTTCAAATCTAGTACCCGACAGGGAACACCCCTTCGGTCACGGAAGATTCGAGTACATATCCTCCCTGATAGTGTCGTTCATTATTATGCTGGTGGGCTTTGAACTGCTGAAAACCTCTGCGGATAAGGTCATTCACCCTGAGGAGATGGCGTTCAGCGTGCCGCTTATCTGCATTCTGGCGGCGTCTGTGCTGGTGAAGCTGTGGATGTTTTCCTATTACAGCTACATAGCCAAAACCATTTCTTCTTCGGTTATGAAGGCAACAGCCAAAGACAGCTTGAACGACGTGATCTCCACAAGCTCTGTTATTGCTGCAACTGTTATCGGACATTTTCTGCCGTTTAGCATTGACGGCATAATCGGTCTGCTGGTTGCGGGATTTATCATCTATGGCGGATTTGGTATGGCAAAGGAAACTATTGACCTGCTGCTTGGCGGTCCGCCGTCCCCCGAGCTGGTGGAAAAGCTGCGTGAGCTTATTATGTCGGGTAATGAAATAACGGGCGTTCACGACCTTATTGTACACGATTACGGTCCGGGACGTGTATTTGCTTCCGCTCATGCAGAAGTGCCCGATAATGTGGACATTGTGGCTGCGCACGAAACCATTGACGCTGTGGAAAAGAAAATATTTCACGAAACAGGCGTACTTATGGTTATCCATATGGATCCCGTTTGCGTAAACTGCGAACGTACAAATGAGCTGAGATCAATGGTACAGGGCATTGTCAAGGAATACGACCCCGAGTATTCCATTCACGATTTCAGAGTTACTGACGGAGAAAACAACATCAATCTGATTTTTGACCTGGTATTAAAGGGTAAATTTACCCAGCAGGAAAAGGAAAAGGCGGCAGCTTACGTTTCACAGGCTGTAAAAACCGCTGACAGCCGCTGTCAATGTGTGATTACCGTTGATGTGGATTTTTCCTGATAAATCACGCTGTTGAAAGGAGGATATGCTTCCTGCGGGAGGCATGACCTGATATGAAAAAAATGTTGTTTGTATATAATCCCCATTCGGGCAAGGGGCAGATAAAGGAGCACCTTGCC
>CAMCRP010000021.1 GCA_945877315.1 uncultured Ruminococcus sp.
CGGCTCTGTCATCGTCAAGCTCTATCCTGCTGTCTGTAAGCCTTGTAACCTCATTGCAGGCATCACCATACCCTGCAAGTGCGGCAAACGGAGCAAACTGTGCAGCTCTGTTGTATAAAGACATAGGGTAATGTTTTTTCAATACCGGGTGCGGAAGATTGATTATGTTATCATACCATGGCAAAAGAAGTTATCACAGAGCATAACACGCTCGATTTTGAAAATCTTGTTTCAATTCGTGCTAATTTAAGACAGAACGATTTGATTCAGATTTTTCAAGAGATAAATCGGGTTATTAAAGAAAGTACAACTGAAAAAACGGTCCGGTTATTACTGCAACATATTCAAGTCAGATGGAAGATGAAGAAATGGTTATGGACATGGAGATTCTTTGTCCGGTAAAAAATAAGATAGAATTGCCGGACGGTTATGTATTTAAACCGTTATTTCATCTTGTTAATGCTGTTAAACTCGAATATGAAGGGCATCCGAATGAAGCAGCTTCTATAGTACAAAACGCTCTGCAATATATTGCAGAAAGAAACTGGATGCCTATTACACCGATTTATAACATTGTAAACTATGAGCCAAAATCAAAAGAAGAACTTGAAAAATATGCCATGAGTATATATATTGGAGTTAGCGAGAATATTTTGTAAAATTCATATTGACATTCATAGTGTATTTTGGTATAATGAAATGAGAAAAGCGTACGGTTTCTTTGCTTGTTATGCCTTAATATAAGTACTATTTTGTGTTATGTAAATTAATTGGTGTATGTGTAAACCATTTTATTTATGTGATATGAAATAAGAAAAAGGGGGGAAATCGTAATGCAATTTGCTGAACTTTCTATGTATGATTTGCTGGAAGTTGAAGGAGGCGGTCTTCTGGACTTCATGGGTGACATTTATAGTGGTTGGTGCAGTATGTGGAAAGACTTTGGAAAGTCTATTTATTATGCAACACACTAACAATTGAATTTATGGAAAGGTTGGTTCAACATTATGGAAAGATATTACGGCTTTGATGTTCTCGGTGTAGAAGAAGAACAAAATGTTGATGGCGGTATTGCATTTGGTACAGCTTGTCTGATTATTGGTGGTAGCGTTCTCCTTATTTCTGCAGGGGTTTCTGCTTTTAATGGTTATTGGGAAGCAAAGAACGCTGCCAGAAAGTAAATTTGTCTTTGTTGAAAGAAAAATGCAGGTATGTTGGAATTCTTAATAAGTCATAAAGATATTATACTCTCTACTGTTGCAACAGTTATTTTGCTCATACTGATGATTTCTTGCTATACTGGATGGGTTAACTTGTGGCACGATTTTGGAGAGAATCTGTATCACTTCTTTAACAAGTAAATGACTAACAAATAAATAGCTGCAATGGCTGATTATCTGTTACTGTTTTTTCAGGTGGTCAGCTATTGTGGCATTTTTATATACATATTAACAAAAGGAATGAAAATAAAATGGATAAACGGAACCAAGCACAGGTAAATGCTACACATAAAGAAAAACTAAAAGCCATTATCTCATGCATTGCAACTTTATTTATATTTTTGGCGACTGGATTGGTTTTAAGTGTTCTAAGAGGTTTCTTAGGAGAATTATTCTCTTTTGATTCTGATTCAATTGTTATAAAAAATATATTTAATATTTCAGCTTATATAATTTCTGGAGTAATAACGTGCATACTTGTCTATAAAGATAGTGGGATATCTTTAAAATCAGCTTTTTCAATTAAAAAAATTGATTTTTCTATTATCATAGCAGGAACGTTTGGTATTCATGCACTGCAAGATATAATTCTACAATGCGTGGCATTAGCTTTATCTAATAATATACATACCGATGCTTCTAATGAAACATCATTTACGTTAGTTACTATAATTGAGTTAATTTTTATTGCACCAATTATTGAAGAAATTGTATTCAGATTTGCTGAAATTGAGTTGTTGCGTGGCAAATTTAAAAAAGTCTTCATATGTATCGTTATATCATTTACATTTGCAATATGCCACGGTTACGGAATACAAGGCATTACCTCTATGTTTACTTTTTCTCTTTTCTTATGTTTAATATATTACCGCTTTCAGAATTTAGTATATCCTATCGCAATACATATGTTTCGTAATGCTATAGCATTTCTTTATACAGATAAAATTCACTTTTTGGGTTCACCAATAGCAATAAAAAATAATGGATTTATAGTTTATTCGAATCCTATTATAGTTATTGATGTATTTATTCTTATAGCAGTTTTAATTTATGCAAAATTATATTATATTCCTAAATATGTAAAAAAATAAGAATACTATCTACAATTATCTCAAAAATTGGTATAAATCACATAATAAAATAGAATTGTAAAAATCACCTCAAATTTTTGTGATTTTTTGTGCAGATTTATATAATTTTTTCTATCAAAAAAACATATTGGAAAAATCGGAAAAACGAATACATATCTTTACCTTATTATGTTTATTTGTTAAATTAAAAACAGTATAATTGAAATAGACTATGCAGAGATAACTTCGGTAAGCTGATTACACCAAATTACATCTCTGACCATTTCAAAGTTGTAATCAAAAGGAACAATCTCAGATACCTTCGTTTCCACGATTTGCGTCATTCCTGTGCAAGCCTTCTGGTTGCCAATGGAGTGCCAATGAAGGCAATACAGGAATGGCTCGGTCATACAACCTTTAATGTTACAGCTAATTTCTACAGTCATCTTGATTATCAGTCCAAAATTGATTCTGCTGAAACAATTGCAAGAATTCTTGACGGAGATAAAAAAGAAAATATCAGCAAAGATGCAGAATAAAAAAAGAAAAGACACATAAAAATGTGCCTTTTCAAACCATAAATGGTGCCGCTGACCGGACTTGAACCTGCCAAATCAAATTCTGTGCTTCTTTATTAATCTGTCAGAAATGCCTATTCTACAAGGTTTTATGACAACTTACGCAAATTCGGCTTCGGTAATTTCGGGTATCTTTTCGCGGCTTTAAAGACCAAATAAAGACCAAAGACCAATGCATATTTCTGCATAATACACTCCGCTTGAGTTGATAAAATTCAGCGGAGTGTTGTTTTTTATGCTGAATTATTTTCAATACTCCCTTATACATATACCACTCCACTTTCCTCATATGTAGGATATATTACCATATAACCAATAGATTAAGAATCGAGTACATCATAATTTGACGACAAGTCAAATGCTAAACATTCCGTAATTGCTGCATTCAAGGTTGCCGCATCAAAACATACCGAATCCATGTGAAACAAAAAGTTCACTATACAAGGCTCTTCTTCATATCCTACTCAACAAAAGCGATTGAAATATTTTCATCTGCAAAGCTCTATTATGCTCTTTCAATGTTTATAGAACCTTAACTTGGCTAGATTAATTAAGGAAGCTTAAATACATAGCCGTCAAGGAAATCGACCCATTCATCGTCATTTGCTTTGTAATCAATCAGACCCAATGAGTAGCCAGTGCAGGCAACAGTACCTGATTGGCTAATATAAATTGTTATCCCATTTTTTATTGAAGTTTTTTCAAAAAATTCTTTTATTCTGATTTTTATGGTTTCTGGACTATTCATCGCTTCATCGTGCATTCCTTTTTTCCATGCTTTAAATATATCTCTACATCTCATAGCATCAATTAGTTTAGTATATTCAATTTCATCTTTCACTTGAATACCAGGCTTTCCAAGAATATTAGAAACGCAAATTTCATTATCCTCATTAACAATATTGTTAATAATAGCTGCTGTTTCGACACACCTAATTTCCGGGCTTGAATATACAGTTATTTTTTTATTTAACATACATAATAAATTACCGAATTCTATTATATCCCTTTTTCCTTTATCAGTTAAGCAGTAATTATTTATATCTTTTTCTCCATGCCTAATAAAAACACATAAATTATCCGTATTTTTCAATTTGTTGATATTAATCATTTATCACGCCTTACTTTCTCTGATTATTGAAGAAATAAGATGACAACACAGCATATGAAGGTCCTCAGAGATCTGCATATTGTTTACCGAAGCATGAAAACAATAATCAGATAACGCTTTTAGCATCCCACCATCAAACCCTACAAAAGAAATTACAGCATTACCTTTGCTTTTAGCATATTCTGCCGCTCTGATTACGTTATTGGAATTCCCACTGCCGGAAATCGTAATTAAAACATCATTTTTCTTCAGCAAATATTTCAATTGATATAGAAAAACATCATCATAGGAATAATCATTTGAAGCTGCTGTTAGTGTTGATATATTGTCTGTCAAGCAAACAGCAGGCATAGTTTCTTTTGCAATGGAAAAAGCCTTATTCAAATCAGTTTGAAAATGTGAAGCCGTGGAAGCAGAACCGCCATTTCCACATATGTATATTTTACCGCCAGCATCATTTGTTCTAAGCAAAATATCATAAATATCGCAAATCTCACAGTAATTAATATTTTTGCAAGAGTCAATTACTGTTTCTATATAATTATCAATAAACACCTCAGTATTCATTAAAAAGATCCTCTCTTAAAAATTGCAAAATATCTTCAAACAATTCCTTATAATACCCACTTTGATAATGCGATGGCGAAGCTCCACCAATAATTGGACTATGAATATCACTCTTCCATAATGTTTTTCTCTTATCAATATAAATTGCATCGGGGATTTCTTCTAAGAATATCTTATCAGCCTTATCCCAATTTTCGTTTGTATTGGTTATCCATCCTGTTTTATCACTCCATGCAGATGTTTGATGAAGTTCTTCATCAATTTTAAATTTACTAAGTCTGCCACCGATCAGAACAACATTTTTGATATTATACGAATCTATCGTTTTACGGAAATTCATAATACTTTTCTTGTATAGTTCCAAATGCTTTTGAGTCCCCGGATAAATGATCTCACACGAAGAAAAGAACCGCTTAAAAATAGATTCAGACAGGTACTTATTGTATGTTAAATATGAATTATCATCGTATTTAATTATCGGAGTGGTTGCATCTATATAATTATCTGCAACAACTAATCTAAAAGCATTATCTCTGAAAATAGTTGCGATATCTTTTTTAAATTCTATTCCAACATATTTACCAGCATCGCCAATTACCAAGTCTTCGATTTTGGAATAATCATATTTGATTTCATCTGAAAAAATTGAAATAAATGAATTATGAAATATCGTCCTGCTTACATTAAAATATTTCTTATATGTCGGATTAAAATATTCGTCTGATTTAAATATACTTCTGCTGAAGCATGTGCCAATATTCAATGTTTCAATGGGCAATTCTTCTATATTTTCAAAAAATAATTTATTTTTATGCTGAAGATTAATGCCAGACTCTGTCAATACAACGTTTTGAGGAACAGAATTGGTCTCGCTGAATAAAATTGATCCTTCTATAGCGATAGATATGCTGTTGAAACATTGGCTTCCAATCTTTTCAGGTACTTTATAACTTATTCTTCTAAATGTCGTACATAACGAGAGTTTAAATACTTGTCCCGGGAAACGTTTAATGAACCCGTATAAATTCCGATATTCTATTACAATGCGTTTATTATCATTGTCAACATTGATATAAAAAATATCCGGATAATGCTTATTTTTATTTTCTAACCATGCTTCTATTCTTTCCGAGCCATCAAAATTAATAATAATCTCGTCCTTGTTTATGACAATATCATTGATAATAACTTCGTTCATATTACTCATTGATTATTCTCCATCCATTAAGAATCACAGTATTAAGTTCATTAATAGACATTAATATTTTATCCATCAGATCTGCTTCATTATATTCTTCATACAGCATATCATTCAGGACCTGCTTAGGAAAATGATTATGGCATCGAGTGCTTAAAAGAATACCGTTCTTTTTTAATAACAGTTCTAATTTGTCCCAATAAAAAATCATTTTAATAAGGGTATTTTTTAACGATACTATGTAGTTTTCTCCAAAATAACTCTTTAATTCACTGCTATCAAAAACATCATTCATATTCATCGAATACTTATCCAGCCACTTTATCCTCTTTCTTAAAAAAGAAATCATAATATACATTGAAACTATGGTGTTTTTTAATGCCTTTTTGATATATGCTATTTCAATTTCGTCTTCAAATGAATACTCTTTGTAAGCATAAATGTAATTTGAAAAAATGTCATTGTGGTTTTCCAGATCAGCCAGATCTTTAATAAAATCATGATCTGTGGAATTCTCAATTATTTGTATAGAATATAAGCAATCAATATTGCATTTCAATGTATATTTTTCTTTATACCCTTCGATCAGTGAGTTATACTCTCTAACATTTTTTATGTTCATTAAATTTTCAGCCAACGTTTCGGGTCCGCATTTATATTCAATCGTTCCATTATCAAATTTCAGAACATATAGATTATCCTTTTCAGTCAGATCATCATAATCGTGGGTTGCTGGATAATGCTGAAATTTACCGTGTATATGATCAATCGAGCTTTCAAAAACATAAACAATAGAATAATCGATCAATTCTTCAGCACATTCATAAATGTCATTTTTCTCTTCATCATAACAGAAGGTTAAGTCTATGTCGCTTTCAATCCTATCCGTAAATTTTATCAAGCTTCCAAACTCATAGATTAAGCAGCTTTTTGGTAGATAGCATCTGAACTTATTAATAACATCACTAACTACATTTTGCCGAAGGGCACGGTACTTATTTCTAAATTCATTATAGCTTTCCGCATTCTTGTCCCACTTTGCACTATTCGTAATAGCATATGCATCAAAAATTTTTCTTTTTTCCGAATCAAATTTAGATTTTACAAAAGAAATAAAATCAATGTACTCATCATAACCAATAATTTTAGAAACATCAAAAACAAACATAAATCAAACCTTCTCAATAATTATATTTCCAATTATCAACAAATCAATTTCTCTATTTATAAAGCAATCCAGAGCATCTTTAGGTGTATTTACCAATGGTACTCCACGGCTGTTAAATGATGTATTGCACAAAACGGGGATTCCCGTCAATTCATAAAAAGCCTTGAGCAATCCGTAATACTTGCTTTGTTTTTCAGTTACCGCTTGTGGACGAGCTGTATTATCAACATGAACAACAGCTGCAATGCTTTTTCTTTTTTCTTCTTTAACTATGGCGGCAACATTCATAAAGTATTTTGAATCAGGATCACCCTCAAAGTAATCAGAGTAATTATCTATTAATACACTCGGGGCAATAGGTCTCCACATTTCTCTCTCTTTGATCAAATTTAGCTTGATCAAGCTGCTCCTTGTTCTGGGATCTGCAAGAATGCTGCGATATCCAAGAGATCGGGGACCTGCTTCAAAGCCCTCCTGCATCCAGCCAACAATCTTTCCATTTGATAATTCTTTTGCAGCAAACTTAAACAATTCATTATCCTTAACTTCATAATAACGTACTTTCCCCTCATATTCCTTTAGCACTTTCAATGTATCCTCTTGTGAATATGCAATACCTAATCCTGCGGTCCTAATAGGAACATCAACTGTCGATTTTCCATATAACCGATAATACAATTCCAAAGCAGAGCCGATTGAAGTACCTGAATCGGAAGGAAACGGCGGAACATATATATTTTTGAAAATACCTGACTTTTCGATTTTACCGTTAGCTGAGCAATTAAGTGCTATTCCTCCGGAAATCACCAAATTATCCATACCTGTAACTTCTTTCAATTCCAAAACGAAATCAAGTAAAACATCCTCCAAAGACTTCTGAACCGAAGCAGCAAAATTTGCATAGCTCATAATTTCCTCAATATTTCCTGACTCATAGGGAAAGCAATTTGCTTCAAAGTATTCTTTTAACTGTTTTGTTCTCAAGCCAATAGAGTTAAAAATGCTTTCATCTTCTACATTGGGAAGTCCATTAAAAAGGAACTTATCTCTTGATGGAGATAGAGGCATCTTCATTGTGGGTATTCCGTATGATGCTAGCCCCATAAATTTTCCTACTTCTCTGTATTTGCCGTATAACCCAGTAAACCTAGCGGCCCTGTTATAAAAAATTCCTAATGAATTTTGAATATTAATCTGTTTAAAAAATGTGATTTCCCCATCCTTGGTGAATCCTAGCGATGTAGAAGCGTCCTCACCGCGATTATCTATTACAAGAATAGCACATTCTTTAAATCCGCTCACTCTATATGCACTTGCAGCATGTGCTAAATGATGCTTTATCGAATAAACAGGGGGCAATTTTTCTCCAAAAATTTCTGACGGTAGGAACCAATTGATATCCTCAAACATTTTATATTTTTCTTTTTCTTCTACGGACATCTCATAAACTTCATTTCTGTATTTCCAATCCATACCCACAGAAACCGCAGAAACACTATCTATTGATATTCCCTCTCCGTTCAAACATTCCAAAGTCGCTTCAATAGGCGGTTCACCGAGTGCCATTTTATTTCTGCTGATCCTTTCCTGTTCAATATATTTTACTACCTCACCATTTTTTATAAGCGCAGCTGCCGAATCGTGATTACCAATATTCAGACCCAATATATACTTATCCATGCAAATAATCTCCTCTTCATTCATCCTTATTAAAAAATGAAAGCCATGTTTCCTCCGATATTTTTCCTGCATCGTAAAACTTTCCCCGAGAAATGACTAATTTTGACAAAATAGGATTCAGCCTATCACTTGAGTTTTTCAATTCGTTAAATGGCAAATATGCGTCATACGGCGAAATATTCAGTACGAACTGATCTTTTTGAAATGTATCTATATAATCATCAACAAAATCCTCTATCCCTTCGGTTATCTTTTTTATTGTATCATAGTTTGGAGTTTCTTCCCAATCAAACTTCAAACCATTGCTTGTATATCCCAAAAACGAAGGGGTGCAGGATTGAGTGAAAATTTCCAACAACAGATTGTTTTTGGGCGTACCATAATTAATATGCAGATCTAACAAATCCCTGTTTGAACTATCCGAAAACAAATACGAATGAATGGAGTTATCCATTGTATATAAAGCTGCCATATTTTCCATAGGCTGTCTATATCCCGCAAGCAGTGAATAAACCTTACAATCCAATTTCAGATACCGCATTATAATATTTTTTACGATCAGCGGACCTGTTCCAGCCCAACCTACATCAACAATAATAATGCTTTTTGAATTTCCCACTGCTTCTTTAACATACTCTATAGTTGCGTTAATATCACTGTTAAAAGACTCAAGGATCTCCGCTTTATGGTCATAGAATAGTTTTTCGATTCTGGAGGCTGTCTCTTTAGTTAAAGCATCATCTTTCGACAGATCATATTGACCTAAACTTCCAATTAAATATTCAATGTCAAAATAGTTCAAAAAATGTTTGATCTTTATGTCATATGGTCCTCTTGCTTTATGCCATATCATTCTTTGGCAAAACTCATAGTAATTTTCCAATGCAGTTATTTTTGCACCTGCCAGCCTGGACCAGTAGAAATACTTCCATTGCTTATGACCAGGCAGCTTGTCATACATTTTACTGTAAACATCACCATCTCTTGACAAAAATAAAATCTTCTCAACGCTAAAATTCATTGCAAATTGATTCACCCACTGCACAAACCCCAAAACATATATCCCACCATAAATATATCCTAATTTGTATTCATCGTCATATTTTTTATTTCCGCAATAAAGATGATTATTAATCAGCCCCGAATATACTCTTCCGGTTATGTACGACATTCCATCAACTCGGTTCTTATTGCCAATGTGATTAGCACTCTTAAAATAATAGGCATCAATCTCGGATTTTTGCGCATTAACAATATCAGAAATATAATTATCACCAATGTGAATGATCTTTTCACCCTTATACTTACATTTAAGCAAATCGAATATATCTCCTTGTTTCTTTGATCTATTCAACTCAGAAGAAACAAATATTTCATCAAATGAATAATAGCCATTCTTCTCCAATATTCTGCTGATCTGTTCTTTTGATAAATACATATCTGTACAAACAACTATCTTTTTATTTTTCTCAGCACAAATTGAAAAGACCTTTTTAAGATACGGATTTTCACGGCAATAGTATAACTCTAATTCATACTCTAAATTTGCTGTATCCTCTGCATTCAAATTTGTTTTCTTGGATATCAAGTTGTAAATCTCATACAAGGTCGTATTATCATGACCATATTTTTCTTGATTAATCTTTCTGACTTCATCTTCAGAATCCACTCTTATCTTAGCAAATTTATAAATACCAAGTCTTTCTTCCATAATTGAGAATAATACTCTTGGCGTACTGAATGGACGTAAAATAAGCGTATCAAAAACATCAAATGAGATCACATCATATTCACATAGCTTTTGGATCAATTCTTCCACATCAATTCTTTGACATTCTGATGTATCATACGGATCTATACTACAAAACATATTTAACCTCAACTTTTCCTTGTTATTCAGCAAACTATTACAACCTAAATATTTTGCCGCATTGAATATGAATTAAGGAAACACTGATTTGTTTCGTTTTCTGAGTGAAATATTGATCAGTGTTCCCTAATTAAAATGGCCAGCCATTCATCTGTAATGATCTATCGGTTATATTGATTTCCATAGAATGAGTATGATGTTCATACTCTATCCCTGGCTTATAATAATCTGTCAGAAAAAACACTTGTTGATTGGAAGAACCTATCCAATCCCGTTCTCTATCATACAATTCTTTTATATAAGGTCCGTCCACGAGCATATCTGTATACTTAAGAAGCCGTAAGACGTGAGGATTGTTCATTTCCAACAGCTCTTGATATAAATATCCCGTGAAAACAATTACAGAAAGCCCATGATTTCTACACCATTCGGCTAAATCTGCCAACCCCTCTGCTTGAAGGATTGGCTCACCGCCAAGAAATGTTACTCCTTCAAGCTGATATTTTTCCTTTGCATCTGCGATCAACGGCCAAAAATCCGATACATCAACAATCTTGTTTTTCCGTATTTCCTGCATCGCAGGATTGCAGCAATCGGGACACCTGCGCTGACACCCTTGTACCCAAATGGCAGCCCTTTTGCCTGGTCCCTCCGATTCCGTGTATAGCCGAATAGTAGCCAGATTCAGATATGGCATAAGAATCACTCCAGATCAAATTCAAAAACCGCTTTATTTCTAATAGTTGAGATCACAATTTTTTTGTTATACAGTATATCAGATTTGTCAAAGATAAACTCAGCAAGAGGATTTATAACAGCACTTTCCATAACATTCAGCAAGCCACGGCCTCCATTGGCAACTCCTGCTTTCTCGGCAATTGCAAGAAATGCGTTCTCCTCATCTTGAAATACAAGCTCTGCTTTATATCTTTCTTTAACAAAGTCACTGACTGCCTGAAATTTGATTCGTGCAATTTGTGTAAATACTGACGGATCATCAATGAAATTAAATGCCACAATATTGTCGCCAATTCGATTAAGCAACTCCGGTCTGCCAAGTGTTTCCACGAAGTGCTTTTTAACTTCAGAAATAAACTGTTTGCTTGTTTCGGTAGATGAAGAATTTGGTAGAATTTTTGATGCGCCAATATTAGACGTGAAAATAATGATCGTTTCTGAGAAATAAACCGTTTCTCCTTTGCCATCTGTCAAACGACCGTCCTCCAGAATCTGAAGGAATTTATCCAGAATCTTTCCGTGAGCTTTTTCAATCTCATCAAAAAGCAGCACACAGAATGGCTTTTCCTTGACAGCATTTGTAAGCTGACCACCTGCTTCATAACCTACATATCCTGGAGGTGCGCCAACAAGCCTCTGATCACTGTGTTCGTGATTATACTCTGACATATCGAACCGGATACAGGCATTCTCATCGCCAAATACAAATTCTGCAAGTGATTTAGCAAGTTCCGTTTTTCCTACACCTGTGGGGCCTACAAAGAATAATGTTCCTTTTGGTTTTTTTTGTTTAGCGGAATGCTGAAGACCGGAAAAACCCGTATAAGCACGAATCAGAACATCCTTGACCTTTGCAACAGCAGCATCCTGCCCCTTGACACGTTTCTTTAAATGTTCCTCTACATCTTTCAGCTTGTCCTTCGATAATTCCTCCCATGGGCTTCTTTTCTCACCATATTTATAAAGGTTTATCAATTTTTCACATGACATTCGCTCGTCGGAAAACTGACGGGACAGTTGCATTAGCTGCATAATTTCACGCAATGTAAAGCCATCAAGAGCATCTACGAAATCATCACACAGTGCTTTATCACTGCTAATTTCAGGTGTAACACGCAGAGATGATATGTTTGCACTCACATACAGTTCCCGTTCGTTTCTTCCAGGCAGCGGCACTTTGATCAGGCTGACCATCGGATTATTAAGATAGAAGGCAGGCGGAATTGAAGCATTATTCTGTGTAACAATGATAACAATGCTTTGCTTGCTTCCCATGTCCAGCAAATCGTAGGAATGGCTTTTTTCCAGTGCTTTTCCAAGAGTTGCAAGATATACTCTTTCTTTTTCGGATAATGAATTCGCACTGCCGAAAAGATAATCCGAGTAATCCAGAATATAAGCTCTGCTTTCTCCGCCATTTCGGATTTGTTCCAACATATACGGAAAAAACTCCTCAGGATCCTTATAATTAAAATCTACTTCGTCACTCGATTCGTCATCGGTAAACCTCACATCATAGTAACTTTCGGATGCCGCATTCATCTTGGTTGTTTGCAATATTTTATCAGATAATTCATTATCGATACCGTCTACCCGATCCCATTTTGTAACCTTAAAATTATGATTGTGAAGATTACTAATAACTGTGCGAATGATAGGCATATAAAGACCGCCTTCATGCTTATTGCACATTATATCTGTCGTATTTCCAAACAAGACTATAGCAGATTTGATACCGCATTCACGGTTAAAGCATTCCAGCCATACATCATATTCTTTATTTTCCATCATTGATTCCTCCTTTTTGGTTCATTTGTCGAATTGGAATCTTTGGATAATCTATCCGGATTTTCCCAAATCACACGTTCATCGGAAAGTTTAACCGAATACACCTTTTCCAATTCAACATTGAATTGCTCAATATCCTTAAGACAAGTCATACCTTCGTATTCATCAAATCTATATACCAGTTTCCCGTTCAAATCAAGTCGGCATTGAACTCGCTTCCCAGATGGCTTTTTTGCTGTAATTCTAACATAATTCTGTCCTTGCTCTTTTATCAACTGTGGCTGCTGCACTTGAAAACCCTGTTTTCTTAATGATAGTAATACCGATTTTACAGCTTGCCGACGAATATCTTCACCGATCAGTGTGTCATCCATTTCTGCTTCAACCTTTTCAAGTGCCTGTTCTAATTCTGTTTGCGGCTTGCTGTCTGAACGAATGCTTTCTTGAAGTGCTGTTATCTGTGAAATAAGCATCTGTGCTTTTTCTTGATTCTCAACCTTGTTGTGTTCCAACTGCTCTTGCATAATCCGCAGCCTTTCGGAAACGACCTGTTTATCCTCTTTTTTCTTTTCCCTGCTTTCCCATTCCTCTGCTTTCTGGCGGGCTTGCGCAATAATCTGTTCCGCTCGTCGACGGAACTCGGTAACAGACATAAGCTTTGAGTCATTTAACGCTTGTTGCCGCAGAGCAGACAGCTCTTTTGACGCAAAATTGATCACACCCTGATCTTTGAGATTGGCAACAAGCTCATAGTGAGCATCATTAATTTCACCCTGTTTGCGCAGACGTTCAGCTCGTACTGCTTCCTGGCGCTGCCGTTCTTCTTCAATCTCCCTCTGGCGGTATTCACGCACAGCAGCATGTCCCTCTCTGAACAAAGAGTAAATATAGTTTCCGACTTCCATACTAACTTCTCTTGCTGCTCCCGCATCTGAATACAACAATGATCGAATCTGACCCAGATCAGAACGAAGACGTTCCATTGCTTCAGGAATATAAGCTTCAAAATTTTGTGAACGCATATCTTCGTATTGCTGCAAATACCGTTGATAGAATTGTTCAGTATTATTGCGTATGCGTTCTTCATTGGCACGTCTGCGGGCTTCATATTCAGCTTGCTTCCGTGCTTGCCTTGCTAGTCTTTCTATCTCTCTGATTTGTTTTTGCTCAAGATAATAGTCATACTCTACCGACCTGCTCATTATTACCTCATCCTTATCTCTTATGTTTTTTCTTGTTCTTCTTATCTTTATTTTTATTCCGTGATTGTTCTTGTTCACGTTCCAACTGCTGCATATTAGCTGCAAAATCTTCGGTTGTCACAGCCGTGATCCCTTGTGACTTAGCAATATTACGCATATTCACATCATCAGTGATCAATATCGGCGTGTGGATAATGTACTTCAGTGCTATGGAGATGATGCGGCAATCCTGACTGCTAGGATCCAGGTCGCCTGAAAGCAGATCTGTATTGCTTTGCTCTTTTAAATTCAACCAGTCAAACGTGCTATAATTATCGATTTGACGAATTGCCTCCCGTGCCTGATAAGCTTTGTCTTCATTCTCATCTTTTTTAAGTCCATCAAGCTCTGTAAGCATCATTTGAGGAATAATGACCATAGTATCTTTTCCGTCAAGCATTGATAACAGCTCAGGCATATTCATTAAAGAATTTGTATCCAAAATACATATCTTGCTATACCGCAGAGATTTATCACAACAGAACCTGCTCAATACAGAAGCAAGCTTTTGGAAGTTTTTATCTGTTTGAATTAATGCAAAACAAGTAGCTGCTTCTTCTTCAAAAACGCCAATATGAGAAGCAAACACATCTAACAGATTTCTCCACCGCTCCAAAAAATCAATCAAACTCTTCAGCTCTGAACGATGAGTCAGTACAGCCTCCGTCAATCCCGCCTCACTTATTTCTGCAAACAGCGATAATCCCAATATTTCCTGTGTACGCTCTGCAAGATTTTTCATATCTCTAAGCACACTCTCAAACGGTGTATATGCTTCAAGCTCGTACAGATCATCATCTTGATATTTAGAAATCAACTCATCCAACACAGAATCCGAATACAGGCTTTTATACAACTCTTCCTTCTTAACAAACTTTATATACTGCTTTCCTACAGATTGGATCTGATTCCAAAATGCATGTACATCTGACAGCTTTTTTGTTTCCTTTATGCTGGGAAGAATAATGCGAAACAGTGCCTCCATTGAACCGACACCATTCTTCAATTGTTCGATTGATGTGTATCTTTCCAGCACTCGCTGTGCGCTGTGAATATCGGTTATCTCGGAGGAAATACTCTCTGCGTCAAAAATCAGTTCATTGAGCTTTTGTTCACTGACACATTTCGCTTTAAACAGCATTACAGATTCTTCGTTTAATTGTACCAGACAGCTAATTTTTTCTTCAATAGACAACAGGCTGTTTATATGCTGCTCAATAAATCGTGATTCCTCTGTCTGCATACCTAATGCACGGAATATATGCAAAACACCGGGGTGCGTATGGTAAATACTCTCTATGAAATTTACAGCTATTTCTTTCGGATCATACTGTATTTCTTTGGGAATATATGCAAGCTCCGCAAAACGACTGAAGCTTCCTGCATTTAATGAGAATGAACCAATTCCAGCAGCGTGTGTGCGATCCAAATAAACCAAGCCCTTGGGCAGAAGGGATTCAGAAGTAAAAACCGATATCTTACCTCGTTCTATTTTTACTGTTGTTTCTACCGCATTGCACAAGATACGGACATTTACATTTGCTTTACCGATTGCAATTGTGCGAACGCCGTCAGGACAGATATGTATATCAGAAATAATCAGATTATCTCTGATATCCATTTTTTCAATGAGTGTTCTAAGTTCAAAAGGCGGTACTAAGGCAGTAAATTCTTCATCGGGATCGTTCACATTAATGACAGGAATTGTGGTATCAGACTCATTCAGATTTAAAGCTTCAAGTGCGGTTGCAATAACATCTGTGTTTTGAATTCCATCAATCCAGCATTGCATTCCTTTCCCAACATTAAGCGCCTTAAGAACGTTTTTCCATAACAGTTCTGATTCATTTGGAATAACATGGCGAAAAACAGTTTCTTCCATTAACCAAGATGGTCTGTCTTTTTGTGACTTCAATGCTTCCAGAACTTCACTTATCAGCGGTGCGGGGAATGCAATTTCTTCTGCACTTTCCATCTTACGAGCAGGTATCCCGTTAGGCTTTTCCTGGTAAAATACAGATTTTGAATCTCCTAAAAGCTGATTCTCATTAATGTTGTAACAAAATCTGACCCTGTCCGTAGAATCAGCCCCCGGTAGTTTTCCATCTCTCTGCATCGCAGCGCCGACAGGTGTCAGAAGCAGTTGTCCCATATGTGTTTGTGTCATATCTGTTTGGTCATAAATTGAATCCAGCTGCAATGCGCCCATATCTCGCAAATTTAGCAAGCAGGGTCGAATCATCTGATTAGTATCCGTAATCCCAAACAATGCAGAAAAGAAATCCTCAATCGACATTCCCTGATATTCCGGAATCATTTGTGTTCGCTGAACTGACTCCAAAATCAACCATTCTATTGCTGTTGAGCGTCTGGATGTAAAATGGGTAACATCGATACTATACCGTATAAAAGGATAGGACAACGTAACATCAGTTAATTTCATTTATCCTCACCACCCTGATATTCTTTTAGAATCTGAGCTTCTATGTCAGGCGTAATTAGCTTTTCACAACCTTTAAAGCAGCCGTTTCTATGCATTTCCTCCATAATATTCTGATATGCTGATACTGTACTCGTACCGGCATTGTCCATATTTGGAAGTTCAATTTTTTGCTTTTCGTAAGTATGTTTTGCTCCAACGATCACAAGAAGCTGCTGAGCACGAGAAAAGGCAACATTTATTCGCTCAAATGTAATAACGTGCTTACTTGCCCAGCCTTTAGGAGAATTTGTTACAAGGCTTGTAATAATAATATTCTTCTCCTTGCCCTGAAAACGATCGACTGTATTAATATCAACTTCCAGCGGAGAGAAATCAAACCCGCTATGTTTAGCATCTCTAAACAATTCCCGTATTCTGTTGACCTGTGCCTGATAGAAACTGATCACACCCACAGTTTTTTTGATTTTATCCTTCTGATACCGTTCACGCCAACTATCTGCCATTTTCTTGAGCAGTTCAATGATCATATACTGCTCAAGCGTATTATATACCGATGTACCTCCCTCATTTCTTGTTGCAAGATTTGATTTTGAATCGTAGATCGGTTTCCCGCTCGGCAAAACGGAAGAATCCAGCCAATAGGAATGCTTTTCCGGAACAATAAACTCGCTGCCGTCAGCTCCCCGAACAGTCAAGCCATGTGCTTTTCTATCCGATTCCTGTGCCGCAGTTAATCCATTTTCAAGACGATTCTCATAGAAACGATTAATAACTCGCATAATATCCGAATGCATTCTGTATTGAACCAAAAGCGGATGACGAATGCTTTCATCAGCACGTTCAAAGTATTCCTTGAATAGCGATGATGTGACCATATTTCTGAATCTTCTGAAATTAGCGGCAGTCATTAGGTCGTTAAGTTCTTCAGGTATTGATTCCCGATCGCTTATCAAATCGTTATAGGATTGCTCATGTTCCTTGAACATCGGGGGAAGTTGACGATGATCGCCTACTAGTATAGCTTTTCTTGCTTTCATAAGCGGAATGAGAAGCTCAGGCGGTGTTGCTTTGCTTACCTCGTCAATAATAACAACATCAAAGTCATCATAGCCATTATCAGTCAGTACCCGCATATTATCCGTGCATGATATTCCAACCACATTACAAGAATTCACATAAATTGGCTGGTAATATTGCTGGTCGCATGAAAAAGCCTTCTCATCATTTAAACGAGAGTTAAATTGTTTCAGTACATCCTCCCATTGTCTGCGAATAAGCTCAGAATCGGAAAGTTTTTTCTCAGTGTCATGCAGGACTTGTGCGATCGCAGCTCTGACAACAGAAGCATCATCAGAAGACGTTTGATATTTCTGCGAAAGCGTCTGGAGTATGCCTTGTTTTTGTTCAAGTGCCTGACTTATTTCCTGCCTTTGCTGCTGCTTTTGAGCCAGTTGACTTTCAATACTCTTTCTGCGATTTTCCAGACTGGAAGTGTCAGTTAATTTCAAGCTATCCGAGTATGCTATGACCTCAGAAAGCGACATTTTCAATGCTTCTTCGGTCTTTACGATAACATTTTCTATTATCTCACGAATTCCGTCAGTATTTCCTGATGTAATTTGTGAAAACAATTCTTCCGAAACAACTGATCTTTCCTCTGCTTTGAGTGATACAACAGAATTCGAACCGTTAACACCTTCAATTTTTTCTTTGACATCATTGAGCTGTTTTCTAAGCGAAACAATAGCTGCCATATCATCAGATTCGGCGGCATCAGCAAGCAGATTACGTATTTCATCCCGCTTGTGGATCAAAAGTTCAATGCTGCTTTTATTCTGAACAGCCTCTTGCCCGCATTCTATCAGCTTCCTGCAAATACTCTTCAAAATAGGGAGCCTTGTTATAATGATTTGAAGAAATTCACTTTCGTTTTCAGCACCCTGTTCCTCAAAATGAAGTTGCTTGACAGACAGCCTGATTCCCGATTCTTGCGCAAACTCTGCAATAGGATTTACAAAACGCTCAATAATTCGAAGCTGCTGCTCTGTGAGAAATAGTCTGGAATCGAAAATGCCATTTATTGCATTTTCATAAGACTGCGCTTTCTGTTTCGCATCAAGTACGTTTTTATTATGCTGATTGTCCTGCTGGATTTGATTGCGGAGAGAAATATCATTTCGATTCAAATCCTGTATCTCTGTAATAACGCGGTTTAACATTGTCTGATATTCTGAAATGTCCTGCTGATAATTAAGTACATCTCTGGTATCTTTATGGCATTCAATTCTCTGATTCTCCAAACGCTCCCATTGCCCAAGCCATTTTTCGTTAATTGCCAGCGAAAGAGAATGATAATAATACTTCAGAGCTTCATCCTCAGAGAACTTGCGCTTATTCAAATCAATATTTTTCTTTTTGCGGCTTTTCTGCCCTAAACGAATCGCACGAATTTCCGGTGTATCTGCAAGACGTTCCAACGCATTGTCCACAGCATCATTCGATTGTGAGGCAACAAGGACACGATTTCCCTGTATAGCAAGCTGAAATATAGCTTCTGCAATAACCGTAGTTTTTCCTGTCCCTGGAGGTCCCTGAATCAAACAAATATCAGGAGCTGCAAGCATTTTTCTTACGGCTTCTTTTTGATTTTCATTTTCTGCAATATTAGGATTCAGCCATCGTTCAATCTCAATTTGCTGCCAGTTTACAGGCAAACGAGCCTGATTTATGTTAAACAGCCATGCAGCCAAATTCGGAGAATAGCATTCATCCCGTTCCAGGCTTTGTATAGCCTTTTCAAAACGTCGGATTAGAGCTAAATCGCCAACCGCCGAAAGTGCAAGGAACCCATTTGGACTAAAGTCCGCAAGGTAGTTTTCTTCAATAAAAAGCTGCTCTTCCTCTTCACTAAGATACTCATGATCTTGAATTCTATCCTTTATGTCACGCGGCAAATCATAAGCTGCTTTAACAATGTATGGTGTTTTAAATACCTTTCGTATATCATCTTCCGTAAGATATTTATTGGGTTTTTGCGTTTCGGTTAATTCCGAAATATTTTCATAATCAGATATGCTTATGGTGTCAACGGTATCTTTCAGATAATAGCTTTCTTTTATGCCCCGAAATCTTCCCAGCTCTATACTGCGTGAGAATCTTCGCTTTTCATCGTCTTTCAATGCGATTTCAAATATCCATTCATCTTGAGAATAGTCATTATCAAACACCTGCATATCACGGCTTAAATAACGCCTATGTTTATTAAAATATGACTCGTCCTCACACACCAGCCAGAAAATGAGCTGCTTATTTCCTGCATCGTACTGAAAACGATAGTATTTTATGCCATAAACCTGACGAATACAGATTTGCTTGTACCACTTCAGGTATTCTTTCCACTCATCAAGACGTTCGCCGGTATACTTTGCAAGTGACTCTGCTTCTTTCAAAATATCATAGAAGAAATTATATCTTACATCATCGGGATTGTTTTGAGGAATAACAGAAGCGTAAACCTCAAAATCCAGCTGTTCTGTATCAGCTGCATCATAAATATCATCTACAATAAACTCACGTCCTTGAACATGACCTCTGAACATAAGAGTAATACCCTCAGGAAGCAGCTCCGTCAGGTAATCTCCCAGTGCGATCTGAGGACGAATTGCCAAAATTGGAATATCCTTTTCTCCCTTTTGAAATGTTAAATTGCGTATATATATATTTTTCGGGAAACCATCTCGGAATTCGTTTTCCAGAATTGTTTGCAGCTTGTTTTCAACTTGCATCTCCCGAATTCCCGAAAATTTTCTGCAGAGCTTTTCCTCGCACTTTTTGATTCGGTTTCTGAAATCACTTTCATTATTATTCAGCCGAATAAATACATATTGGTTCTCATAAGACAAATCCGTATTATCAATTTGTAATTCATTATCATCATAATTATTGTCATGATCGTTAAGTATGTCGTCTGTGGCAGTATCTTCAAGCTTTTCATCGTCTGCGTTCCAAAAATCCTCATTCACAATATTATTTACCTCTTCTGTAGAATATCCATCTTCAAGCATTTCCTTTTCAATCCAAGATCTTTGCATTTCATCAGAGATTTGCTGCTCACGGTAATAAGCTTCTTCTGCATCAGCAAGCTCTTTTTCTTTCCACGCAGCATCTATTTCTTCATCTATAGCAGATTGATCTGGCAGATTGTTTCTTTTTTGCTTTTTTTCAGATAATGCAAATGCAACAGTGCCAATAATTCCAGCGGCGGCTGCACTAGCGCCAATTATATGTTTTATATCCAAATTAAAACCCCCAACCAATAATCATAATAACTTTAAATCTGGAAAATCTAAATTTTATCAACTTTTTTACTTTTATTATTACGTGCTTGACATATCAATGCGGGTATTACCCCAATAATAATTAAAACAACGGAACAGCAGCAAGCAATATCAACAATTAATTTCACATAATTATACCATAATATATACATTTTGTCAAGTCATTTACGACGATTAAAATTTTCTCCAAAGTTCTTTGGCAATAATTTTATCATTATGAAATAATGAAATTCTCTTATCGTTGAAATGAACTATAAGCAGAATTTATAAATTTTACGAAATCTTAATGTCAGTGTACAGCCTATAACATAATGATGAATAATAAAAAATATCAATATTCTTAATATAAACCTTTGCAATATAAATTTCTCTTATCTACGCAAACCATAACGTCGACAAACCTTCACCATTACCACCAGTGGTTAGTTGGCCTAACCAAATTCTGTGCTTACAAATAAACTGCCAGCAATGGCTATTCTACATGTATTTACGGCAACTTACATAAATTCTATTCCCACATTTAGGAGTGTCTTTTCGTAGCTATAAGGACCAATGCATATTTCTGCATAATACACTCCGCTTGAGTTGAAAAATTCAGCGAAGTTTTTTATACTTCCCTATACATCTGCTTTCTGCAAGTTCAGAATAATATTTTGCTATAATCGTACTAAAACTTCATATCCCCGCTTCCCGAATGAGCATCAAAAAACATAATATAGTAGATCGGGATATAGGTTATCTTGCCTTTCTGAATTACATCCCTTTCATTCGATACAACAAAAGCTTTCTTTATGTGATAATCTTCATTCTGCACAAAAGCATTAAGCGCACTGTGGACAGTATAGTCCTTGCCCGATTTTACCTCAATCGGTACGGCTGAAAGGCTTTCGTAATCATCTATAAGGTAATCAACTTCACCTTTATTCCGATTGTCATAATAGAACAGCCTGTGTCCGTGAGCAATAAGCTCACTTGCCACAACTGTTTCATAGACCGAACCGAGATTGATACTTCGTTCATCATCAAGGACAGCACGGATATTGTTTCCGTAGAGAATACCCGTCAGAATACCAACGTCATTGAGATAAAGCTTCAGCAGATTTTTTCCAGTTGATTCAATCAGCGGAAATACAGGATTTGAAATTGCCTGAACATTCAGAGCAATGCCTGCGCTGATAAGATATTCAAATTCGTCACAATAATCATTAAAGGTCTTGCCCTTTTTGTTTTCTATGCTTTGCGCAATAACACGCTTTTTCTTATTCTCCATATTTGACGGAATAAGGTCATACACCCGACGGATCTTCAATTTGTTTTCCTCGTCATACTTGGAAGCGTCTGTTGCATAATAATCGTGAACTTCCTTCTGTATCTCACGGACGGACTGAATGTTTTTCTCGGAAAGGTATGAGTTTACAGAATCGGGCATTCCTCCCACAAGCAAATACTTTCTGAACATATCCATCATTTTATTGTGCATAGGTTCGTCAAGAGCTTCAAGGCGCTCAAACTTTTTCCTCATAGAGGAAATGACGATATCATTCATTCCATTTGCATACAGAAATTCCTCAAAATCAAGAGGAAACATTCTGACCTTACGAATACTTCCCATAGGAATAGAGGTGGTCTGGGAAAGCGTAACGCCAAGCAGAGAACCGCTTGCGATATATGTGAATTTATTATCCTGCGACAGAAATTTCAGCAGCGTAAGCAGATGTGGATACGCTTGTATTTCGTCAATGAATATGAGCGTATTTTCTTTTTGCTTCATTTTATCGCCGAAAAGCATACTGACCTGAAGATAAAAATCCTCTATGGTTTTTGTGTTTGCAAAAAGTCGGTCGCCCAGAGAATCCTCGACCATATTAATTTCAATGAAATTCTCAAAAAGCTTGTTTCCGACATAACGAATAATATAGGTTTTTCCAACCTGACGAGCACCGTCAACCAAAAGTATTTTTTGGGAATCAGACTGCAAATGCTCTTTGATCACCTTTTCAATCTTGCGGTATAGCATAAAATCACCTCTGTTATGACTTTTCAATGATATTATACCACAATTATTCTGACTTTTCAATAGATTTTTGTCGATTTACTTATAACTTTTCAAAAATGCATTAATGAACTTCCCTACCCATTGATTGCATACCACTATTGCCCTTCAAAATCGTAAAAATAGAATAATACTTTCTCCTGCTCGAATATATTTACCTTCTTTTAAAATAATTTCTCCTATCAGAAACAACTATATACCGAAATGACTGCCCGCTATGAAATAATTAATGGCTATATATGTAATTGCCGACTTTTACGTATATGTCATTAACAAATAATTAATCAACCACATATTCTGCCACTGCTTCCAAAGCATGTTCCCTTGCATCGGCCTCAAGTGCCTGAGATTCATATTTTACATACATTTCATCTGAGATACCTCCTTCCTGATAATTCTCAGCCTCATATGCATATTGAATTATTCGATCCACCTGGTCGCTGTTAATACTTGTTCTCTCTATTTCACCTGATTTCCAGCGTTGAATCAGATCATTCTGATAACAGTGAAATAATTCATGCGTAACAGTATCAACCGCTTCAGCTGCTGTTCCCTTACTTATTCTTGAAGCACTAAGCATGATACGGTTATTCTTATCAGTCGTTCCATTTATCGCAAAGGGAAGATATACTATTTCTATTTGTGGAACAGCATAAAGACCAAGCTTTTTATATTCAATGTCAACTAGCTGTGATAAAACTTCTGTCCTTCCTTCAAGATTCATTTTGCTCCACATTTTATCTGAGATTGAATAACCTTCTGTAATATGTCCTGAATCTTCACACATTTTTATAGCAGCAATAGGACGACAACTCTCAAATACGATCAGCATATAAATGAAGCCCGGCGTAAGAGCCAAAGAAAAAAATACTATCCCAGAATTTATGTATTTAACTATGTTTTTATATCTTCTAGTATTCTGGATTGGTTTTATTATGAAAAATAAGGCAATTAAAATTCCTATTACCATAACAAGCCCAATTGCTAACATAAACGTGTTCCAACTCATCATTTCAAACGCTAGCATTATCTCAGGGATAATTATACCATAACTGATCGTGCGGATCACATTGGATTTCTTAGCATAGAATGTTGAGGTTATGTGAACCAAAATAAGAATTGCACTTAATAACGAAAGCACTATAAGATATAAGACTATGCTTTTCATCTGCAATATCTTTACTGCTGAATAAGCAATAAAAAAAATTGATGCCACAGCCGAAACAATGATTTCGATTGCCTTTCCGTGTGATTTTTGTGATACTTTCATTTTGTTCTCCCTTCTTACTCGTCCATAATTATTCTTCTCCTGTTTCTGTATGCAGCAGATGTATCTGCCGTTCTTGTTATAGGATTCAGCTCACCCCATGATTTACGGGCTTTTTCATTAATGATTTTTTTCGCTTTCTTACTTAACTTATTATATGGAACAAATTTCTTCATATCTATGTCCTCACTTTCCGGCAAAAACATCGTGTATTATTTCGGATTCCAGCTCAATAAGCCTTAATATGCTTATGGAGTATTCCTGGCATATCTGACTTCTGGAATGTGTCATATTATCGCCTGATAAACCAAAACGCATAAGCATTGCATCACGCTCTTTATCATTTTCAATCATTTCGATCCTCTTCATAAAAATGCACATTAAACTGCTCATACATATACCTCCATGTCGTTTTCTTTTTATATAGTTATTGGGATAAAAAAGGCATAAATTAACTTGTCATTTTCTACAAATCTCGTCTTATTATTTTTACATAATACAAAGTTAATTATCACATAGTTCGTCCCAATAATTTTACAGGAAGCAAAAGAAGCTTTCCATGAGCCTACCTAATTAACGAGTCACAAAGTTCCACAACAGGGACTGAGCAGCGGCTGAATTCACTTATCGTTCAGCCAACGAACAACAGACAATAAACCCGTGAGTTGCTAACAAAAAGGAGTTGATAATATGATGGTTAGAATCAGAGGACAGCCTATCTTTATAAGAGGTTTTCACAAAAGATAATTATGGAGGATTGTAATATGACAAGAACTGCAAAGAAAACAATATCTGCTTTTTCTATCATCTTCATAATGGTAGTCACAATGCTTGTTCCTAATTTCAGCCCTTTCACTTACACCGTTTCTGCCTATGATTATTTAAGCCGCGGAATCGATGTATCTCACCACAACGGCAGTATCAATTGGAATTCTGTTTCCAACAGCGGTATTGATTTTGCTATCATAAGAGCCGGATCTACTGCGGTTGATGGCGAAATACTTTACAAGGACAGAAAATTTTACACAAATTATTCAGGTGCAACCGATGCAGGCATCAAGGTTGGAGCTTATTACTACTGCGGTGCATACACAAAAGAGGGCTTCGAAAGTAATGCCTATGATTTTTTGGAAATAATTGATGGAAAATCTTTCGACCTGCCTGTTTACATTGATCTTGAACAAGCTTCAAAACAAAGATCATTAGGCAAAGACACTTTAACTACATATGTTTTGTCTGCACTTGATATAATCCATGATGCCGGATACAATGCAGGCATATACGCAAATCGTGATTGGTTCAAAAACTATCTTGATGAATCGAGGATCAGAGAATCAGGTTATCACATTTGGTGGGCACAGTATCCCTCCGGCTCATATGCAGTTGACCCAACAGATTACGATAAAAGCTCATTATGTGGCATTTGGCAATATTCCAGTCTTGGCTCAGTAAACGGTATCAACGGAAATGTTGATGTTGATGTAGCATATGTAGATTACAATTTGAATACCAGATTAACTGCTCCCAAGCTTAATGTTTCAGTAGACGGACAGATTGCTACAATATCCTGGAACAAAATCAATGCTGCTACTCACTATGACCTCAGGCTCTACCACGCAGATGGGCGCTCTCTTTATGATAACTGGGGTGGTGACCCTAATGAAACTGAGCTTCAGTTCAAAATGGATCCCGGTGATTACAAAGTTCAAGTTTGTTCAGCAGATGACAATGGTAATTTCGTGTACTGCAACTTGGTGAATTTCACAATTGAACCGGAACCTTTAGTCGCACCTGTACTTAATGTTTCAGTAGATGGACAGATCGTAACATTCTCATGGAACAAGGTTGCTAGTGCTAGTCATTACGATTTAAGAATCTACTATACAGATGATAGGTCGGTATATAACAACTGGGGGGGCGATTCCAACGAAACCGAACTAAAATTCAAGATGGACCCGGGTGCATATAAAGCACAGGTTTGTTCCGCAGATGATAATGGTAATTTTGTGTACTGTAATTTAGTATATTTTACGGTTGAATCATCAAACAACTCCAAGTCTTTTGAAGATTATTCATCTGTATCTGTGAAAGAAGGAACATATTATTTCAGCCCCAAATGTGCTCCCAACAGCTGCATAGATTCCGAAGGTGGCGAAACCCTTTATGAAGATTACAACCACAATATTCACCTTTGGGAATACCTCGGCAACTCAAATCAGCAGTTCAAAATCATTTATGCCGGCGAAAAAGACGGAAAGAAACTTTATTATATCCAGAACACGCTTACAAAACAGTATGTTGCAGCACGAGGCACAAATGTAACTGAGCTGCCGTACAAGGTTGCTATCTCCAAATGGTATTTTCTTGACTGCGGTGACGGATACTATAAAATCATAAATTATTTCAATGATCTTGCACTGGACATTTATAATGCAAGCTCTGAAAACGGAGCAAACGCATGGTGCTATGATCCTACTGATATGAGCAACTCTGCTCAGCTTTTCAAACTCAACAGTGTATCATAAATCTTTGAATTATTTTTTCAAAACTGAGTTAATTTTCAATAATTTCTCCCTAATAAATATATAGACAAGGAGATGATTACATGTATAATTCAAGAGATCGGCCTGTTTATGGTTGAACACTACTCATTTAATTCGAAGGATGCACATTTATGTTCTAGCTGTTTTTCTTTTCAGCGATGACATCGACGCATTCTCGAAGAGCACCCCGTAATAAAGGTTATAATACTAAATACCAATTAATCACGGGCATCTCTCCCCATTGCATTTCCATTGTTCCGGAAGCTTAAGCGCCTTTTGAAATTAGTTGTATAAGGTGTTCATGTGCGGTTATCTTTACAAAAAAGGTCAATAACATTAACGGAGGTAATAAAATATGAAAATGAAAAACATTTTGAAGGTTATAGCATCTACTTTAGTTTGTGCATTAACAATTGGTTTCGTACCTATATCAAATGAATCCATGCAAGGTCTTTCGGTTAAGGCCTCTGCCGAAACATACTATGTGACCTATCCGCAAGAAAATGTTGATTTTTATATCGCCGCCGAATCAAACCCGAATTTTGTTATCGATCTTTACGGCGGAGGAACCAACACTTTTACATCCTTTCATCTACACGAGAAGAATTACACTGACGCCCAGATTTTCTATCTGAAAAGAGTAGATGGAGACTGGTACAATATAATTCATAAGGCTTCTGGCAAATGCTTAAATGTAGTTAATGGGGAAAGCTTTGATGACGCTCGCTTCTGGCTCTATCCCGGATATGATAATGACTATGCAAGCCAGTTCCGCTTTGCAGCTGCAGGGGATTCCTACATTATCCAGAACAGACTTGGTACTCAGCGTATTATTGATTTGCATGATAACATCGCTTATTCCGGGGCGAAAATTCATCTCTGGAGCCTGCACGACGGTCAGTCCGGTCGTTGGAAGCTGATTCCTGCTAATTCTTCAACATATTCTTACAAAACTGTTACACTCGGTAATTTCTCCACCTTCGATGAATGGGAGAAAAAACTCATGTATGCACAGATGGAAGCAGCCGGATTCGCAAATTTCGGAACTCTACCTAATGGCGAAATGGTAAACTACGGAAACATGATCGTTGGTGAAGAGATACTTGAGTACAAAACAATCACCTACACTATTAATCGCTACGGCAAGCTCGAAACTCATACTGCCGAACTCCCATCAAAAATCAAATTTAAACTTCATAAACACGATATTAAGAAACGTGTGTGGTTCGATTTTACTAATTTAACATTAACCCAATACT
This sequence comes from uncultured Ruminococcus sp., assembly GCA_945877315.1. Classification (GTDB taxonomy): domain Bacteria; phylum Bacillota; class Clostridia; order Oscillospirales; family Ruminococcaceae; genus UMGS1889. Next base: position 28,132 of record CAMCRP010000021.1, read on the forward strand.
GCGAAGAGTGTGGGGAGTGGAAACAGCTCCAGTGGGAAGTTCCTTATCCGGACTGATATCTCATATAAGCAATCAGACAGGGTCAGAATAGTAATAACATTCAAATTCCATCTTGACCCTTAAAAAATATCTTTTTTAATGAGAACATCCACAACAGAAGTCAACTCTTCAAAACATTTTTCAGATAATAATCTCGTCAATGACCCACAATAACAAATCAACATTTCACGTAAAAGACGGCATTTCAGTTAGAAATGCCGTCTTTTATTATTCCTTATTAAACTCCCTATAAAGCATCTCCGCCAGTGCAGCCATCATAGCCTTGTACTTGCTCTTGTTCTGGAACATTGACGAGAACGCCTCCGTCTGTTCGATATAGCTTTCTTGTGCAACATCATCGAATGTCTTGGGGAATATGCTCTCTGCAAACACCTGTGGGTCGGATGTCTTTGCACTCTTTGACAGCTTCTTATCCGCTTTCAGCTTATCGTGAAGTACGGTCAGAACAACTCTGTCCGCATCGGTGAAATTGCCGTTGAACATTTCGTTTATCTTGTCAATGATCTCTTCAAGCGGCTCCTTCTTTTCTGGACCGCCCTTGCCCTTTGCACTTGCAGGATCATACGCTCCGTTTGCGTCAATAAGCTGAATGTTCCCCTTGAACGTTTCCTCCAGCTTATAGAATTCAAGCTTGAGCATTCCGTCAAGGTCTATCATTACCGAAGGATCGGCAGGCAAAAGCCTTAACAGATAGGAACAGAAGGTGTATTCCTTCTGCATATCCGTGTCAAACATACGACAAATCTGAGTGATATATCCATACCACTTGATATAGCTGCGTACAAGTCTGCGGAACTGATAGCGTTCATCTGCCGCAAGATCGTTATATCTGTCCGATACGGGCTTTAATGCGGACGTCATCTTGCCCATCATCTTTTCGTCCTGTTTTTTCGATGAAAAATATATATCCGAAAATGCCTTTATGTCATTATCCGAATAGAGATTATACCCTCGAAGCTCCTTTTGCGTCTGATAAATAAGGTCAACATTGACCTCCTGGGAAAGCGACGTTTCCTGATAGAACGGCTGGAAAGCTTCCTGTATATCCTTCGCTGAGTTTACAAAGTCAAGGATATATGTATCTGTCTTTCCGGGACAGGTTCGGTTAAGCCTTGAAAGCGTCTGAACGCACTTCACTCCTCTGAGCTTCTTGTCAACTATCATAGTGTGAAGCAGCGGTTCATCAAAGCCAGTCTGATACTTTTCCGCAACTATAAGGACATTGAAATTCTCGTTGAATTCTTCCTTTGTCTGATTTTCGGAAATGTGACTTCCGTCCCTGCGGACATTCAGTCCCGATTCGGTAAATTCATTTCCACCGTCATTTACAACTCCCGAAAATGCAGCAAGAATATCAATATTTTCATACCCTTCCTGTTCGATATACCGCTTTATCTCGTGGAAATAGCGAACAGCCGCCAGACGTGACGATGTAACTACCATCATTTTTCCCTTGCCGCCGATAGCGTGTGCAGTTGTTGAACGGAAGGTTTCAACGATTATCTGCGATTTCTGCGAAATATTATACGGGTGAAGATCCTCAAATCTGCGAATGACCTTTGCCGCACGGGAAGCAGGAACCTCGGGATTGTCGGGAATAGTTTTCGCTATCTTGAAACAGGTCTGATATGTCATATAGTTCTGCAAAACGTCCATAATAAAGCCTTCTTCAATAGCCTGCTTCATTGAATAAACGTGATATGGGTGGAAAGAACCGTCCGCATATTCCGTGCCGAACATTTCAAGGGTTTTGTCCTTGGGTGTTGCGGTAAATGCAAAGAAGGACAGGTTCTTGTGTCTGCCGTGAACAAGCATTTCGCTTATGAGCTTGTCATTCTTGTCGATCTCGTCCTCTGATTTGCCCTCGATCTCCGCATATTCCTTCAAAGCGTCTTCTGTGTCTGCAAGAGCGGCTTTCAGCTTTGTTGCGGACTGTCCCGTCTGTGAAGAGTGTGCTTCGTCAACGATAACAGCAAAGTTTCTACCCTTTGTGTCGTCCACTTCCTCATAAATTACGGGAAATTTCTGCAATGTTGTAACGATAATTCGGCAGCCGTCATTTATAGCATTTTTAAGATCCTTTGAGGTCTTGTCATCGCCGATAGTTTCAACAGTTCCTATCGTATGGTCAAAGCCCGAAATAGTGTTTTGCAGCTGTCTGTCAAGAACGGTTCTGTCCGTAACGATGATTACCGAACGGAAAATAGGCTTGTCGTTTATATCGTGAACAGCCGCAAGTCTGTATGCTATCCAGGCAATGGAATTTGACTTTCCCGAACCCGCCGAGTGCTGTATAAGATAATTCTTACCCGCTCCGTTCTCCTTAACGTCCGCAATCAGCTTTCTTACAACATCAAGCTGATGAAAACGCGGGAAAATAAGCTTCTGAGATATAACAGTTTTCTTAGTTCCGTCAGCCTGTTTTTTCTGCTTTTCCTCTGTCTGTAAATTGAGAAATTTTTGAAGAATATCAAGCATACTGTCCTTCTGCAGAACATTTTCCCAAAGATATGCCGTAGGATAGCCATTGGGGTTGGGAGGATTTCCCGCACCGCCGTTATTTCCCGCACCGTTTGAACCCTGATTGAAGGGCAGAAAGAATGTATCAGTCTTTGCAAGCTTTGTTGTCATATATACATCGGTGTGATCAACGCAGTAATATGCAAGAATACGCTTGTTAAACTGAAAGCAAATCTCACGGGGATCACGGTCATACATCCACTGCTTTTTCGCATTATCCACCGTCTGTCCCGTGTACTGATTTTTCAGTTCAAGAGCAATTACGGGTACACCGTTCAGCACCAGCACCATATCAACGGAGTTTTTATTCTGCGAGGAATAATGCCACTGTCTTACACAATTGCAGATATTTTCCGCATAATGAGCATTAGCTGTCTTATTTAGACGTGATTCGGGCTTGAAATAGCACACACGGAAGGCTATCCCCCTATGCTTAAATCCGTGACGAAGAACATTCAGCAAACCGTCAGCATCACAAGCATTATTGAACGCATTAATAAACTTTTTGACAGGGTCGCTGCCGCAGGTGTTTTCAAAGCGTGTCCATTCTTTTGGCTGTGATGTTTTGATAAAGCCGATAAAAGTGTCAACATACAGTCCCACATCGGCATTATATGTATCAGTTGTTTTTGTATAACCGCCTTCGGAAGATAGAAAAAAGCTTTCTATATCCTCTTCAAAGCGTTTTTCATTTGTAGCGTTGATTCCCATAATTATCCCTTTCTGTCAATACAGTTCATAATAACGCTTATCATCATTTCCTTTTCATCGGGACGTGATTCGGCTATCATAATGGTAAGAGCAACAAGTGTGTAATCATCAATTATTTTTTCACCATCGGCAAACAGCACGCCGTTTCTGTCAAGGAAATAGAGAAAAACCGCAGCGGCTATTCTCTTGTTGCCGTCACTGAAGCTGTGATTTTTAGTTACAAAATACAGAAGATTTGCCGCCTTTTCTTCAAGGGTCGGATATACATCTGTTCCGCCGAAGGACTGATATATATTACCGATACTTCCCTTGAATGAATCGTCCTTTTCATTTCCGAAAACATCGGATTCATCACCGAATCGCATAGAATCAATAAGCCTTCTGCACTCCTCATAAGTCAGAACATAAACAGCTTCCGAACCCTTTGGTCTTGTCATATTCTGATGGTCATAGCTGTCAAGGAGGTCAAGAGCAGTAGTGTATCTTTCGATAACGGACAAAACCTGTTTTGAATCAAGCTGTTCCTGTGTACGCTTCATTATCCGAATAACCTCACCGATTTGATTTATACGGTTATTATTTACGGCATAGCCTTTGATTATGTAATCTTTAAGCACCCTGTTTGCCCATTTTCTGAACTCAATGCCTCGTTGAGATTTTACACGATAGCCAACAGAAATAATAACATCAAGATTATAATACTCCGTCTGATAAGTTTTTCCGTCAGCGGCAGTTGTCGCAAATTTTGCGACAACTGAATTATCACCCGAAAGTTCCTCCTTCAAGGTGTTGTTGATATGCTTGCCTATGGTTTTTACATCTCTGCCGAAAAGCTCTGCTATCTGGTTTCTGTTGAGCCATACGGTATCATCGGACATCTGAACGGTAATGCAGACAGATTTATCTTCCGATTCAAAAATAACTATATTATTATCCATCAAACGACCTCTTTCTTCTCCTCTATACACTTAATTTATCGCTTTCTATATCCTCTTCAAAGCGTTTTTTATTTGTAGCGTTGATTCCCATAATTATCCCTTCCTCATAATCTCATAATACTTAAGCGAGCGAACAGGCATAAATGCATGTTCGTAACAATTGCAAATCTGATGATAATTCATATTAGCAATGAAATAAATATCATTACTCTTTAATACTTTTAAGGTTCCTGATATACTTATCATATCCGATAAGAGCAGATATGGCGGATAAATCGCAATCATTATCGAAGGGGTCAACGGGTAATATATCAACGTGTCATTTCTTCCAATCCCAAAGCTTGTTGGTATATCATTATTCAAATAACAAAATGTAACAGGATTATCACTCGTATAGAATGGAAATCTGTCGCTATATGGATTAAATAGAACCAACCAAGCTTTTTTTGACAACTCATTGGTGAATCTTTCATATCTCTCATTATCAGTGATGATTTTCAACAACTCATCCTTACATTTGTCTTTTGAATAGTTTATTCTTTTTATTAATCGAACCTGCTCCGGAGATAGCCATGGATTTTGCTTAATTACTCCTTTTTTAAACCCATCAATAAATTGAGGCATATCATCTATTGTTCGGTCGATATATTGAGGATTCCTCATAATTTGAAAGCACATCATAATTGTCAACATTTTTTTGTCATATTCATTCAAAATAACTGTTTCTGGTTGTGACATATATACTTTTGTTATTATCAAATCTAGATCTCTGCCATAATGGGGTTCTATTTCGTTAGCAAAATAATGCTCCCAATGCTTTTTATCTTCGCGACAATTGGTATCATAGTAATTCTTTACATATCCTACATTATCAATAGATTGAGAAAATGCTCGTCCTGATTTATCTATGACACCAATTTGATATCTTTTTTTCTTAGGAATTTTTGTAGCAAACCGCCTTAAATATGATCTGGGAACAATATGCTGTCTTTCAAAATTCATTCTACACCTCTTTCTTGCCTGTCACACACTCATAGATCAAAGATTTTTTATAGCTCTCAAGCTCGGTTACGATTTGCTCTTTCTTTGCGATAAGGGTGTCTATTTCGGAGCATTTTTTATCGAGGTATGTCACAATTTCTTCCTGTTCTGACTTGGGTGGAGCAACTACCTTTATCGCTCGGAATTGGTCTGAATAAGTTCTCCACCTCATTGCCATTATACCTCTGCCGACCTTATAACAATCACCGTTAAATCCTTGTGTACGGAATAAATGATGATAAAACTTACTATTTGTACCTGCTTTGGGAGAATATACATCGTAAGCAGGGCTTGTCACACCGGTATATGCAGACCTTCCAATAGCACCCATCCAACATAGAATAATATTAACAACAATATCATCTTCAAATACGAGTTTATATCCATCGGCATTAGAAGCTTTATTTCCCGTAGTCGCTTCTAAATCACAGTGCTGGACAACGCCCAAATCTGTATATAGTGAAATAAGATTAACTTCATTCAATGGTTTGAAATTCTTCTCATTTCTATAATCAAACAAATTTTTAACCCTTACCACATTCCACTCTGTCGGTATCTCCCCAATCCACTCAATCCCGCTGTCCTTCATATCCCTATTCGGTCTGATACCCTTTGTAACAGCCTCGGAAATAACAGATTGCTTGAGCTTTTTGTATTCCTCTATTGTGGCTTTGGTTTTGGTGATAACATCGTCAATTTTGGCACATTCTCTGTCGAGGTGGGCGGCGATTTTTTGTTGTTCGAGTAAAGTGGGGAAACAAAGCATTAGCTGTTCCAGCGTCCTCATTCCAATGTTCTGCTGTGTTCCATAAGTCCATTTATTTTCTATTTGTTTTTGATATGCATCTGATTGTAAAAAGAAAAACAAATATCTACAATTAAACAATTTTTTATTACATCTGAAAACACCTAACGGTGACCAAATAGTAAATATTTTGCTCGTATTTACCATAGCGATTTTGCCTGTTGTAGCACCTGATTTAATCATCAAAATATCATCATTTTCAGGAATATATTTTTTACTACACTCGTCATAATACTCTTTTGATATATATCCTCTAATGTGATTAAAATCTATCTCACCGTTTCCACAAGAAACTGCTTCAGCAGAAACAAAAGGAATGCCACTTTCAAAAAGTTCGGGTGTTTCGTGTGGACCATCTGTTATAGGCATAGATAATACTCTTAATGTTTTAATTACATTCCATTCTTTAGGTATCTCCCCAATCCACTCAATACCGCTGTCTTTCATTTCACGCATTTCGTTCATCTCCATTTATAACCATCACAGAATTAGTACCCTCAACATATTCAAAACCAATTTTATCCCAGAAAAACACACCATCATCAACTGCATGGAGCGATATTTTCTTATCGCAATAAACGTTGTAAACAATGTGTTCTGCAAGATATTTGCCATAACCCCTACGTCTGTATTCTGCTGAAACAACAAAATCAGAAATGACAAACGGATATTCTTCAAGTACATTAAGAGGGATATCATATAGTTTGTCAAGCCAACCGTGCATACTATCAGGTTTTGATTTAGCATCTTGGACAATACAGTAACCTATAGGTGACCTTACGTTTTTTGTCCAGAATAAAATTTTCTTGTCATATTCTCCACAGAGAATATATACTTTCTTATTGTGTTCAAGTTTCTGCTTATATAGATATTCAAATTCATAGGGAATACTGTTTTCATTCAAAAACTCCTTGTATTCGGAAGCTGAATTATCATCAAACATTTGTATATATAGACTTTTGAAACCCGTTATCATTATTCATCACCATGAAACAAATTCTTCAGCGACTCGGAAATACTGTTTTCCAGACCGATTATCCTGACAAGAATGTCCTCGCTTGCTTCGGGTGCTTTGTATTCATAAAAATAACGTGTCATAGGTATCTCATAGCCAACCTTGGTTTTCTTCTTGTCTATCCACGCATCGGGAGCATAGGGCAGAACCTCTCTCTCAAAATATCTGTCAATATCCTCGGTCAAAGGAATATTTTCCGTATCACGAAGATTTGCGTCCGCAACAGGCTTTCCCTTTTTGTCCTTGATAATTTCGCCATTTTCATCTCTCTGGGGTCTTTCAACAACTATCTTGTTATAACCAAATTCAACACTGTCAAAGATCTTGCTTTCGCAGTAAATACCGTCCTTTTCGCCGTAAATGCCGTTGTCAAATTCGCCGTAAGCCTTCACCATAAGACTGCGGCAAAGGTCTGTAATGTCATTTCTCTTTGTGCCGATAGACTTTCTTCGGGGTTCATAGCAATGAGATGCGTCAATAAGCTGCACCTTGCCCGCACGTTCCTCGGATTTATTCTTGTTAAGCACCCAGATATATGTACTTATGCCCGTGTTCATAAACTGATCCGTCGAAAGCTGCACAATAGTTTCAAGCCAGTCATTTTCAAGGATATACTGACGGATATTTGAAGGACCGCTGCCCGCATCTCCCGAAAACAGGGGCGAGCCGTTCTGAATAATAGCCATTTTTCCGTCGGGTTTCAGCTTTGAAAGACCGTTCAGCACAAAAAGCTGCTGTCCGTCGGAAATTTTCGGAAGTCCCGGAGCAAATCTACCGTTCTCGCCCATAGCTGCTTCCGCTTCAACCGCCTTCTGCTCACGCTTCCAGTCAATTCCGAAAGGAGGGTTTGAGATAATTCTGTCAAAGGTATATCCCTTGAACTTATCATCGGAAAGAGTGTCGCCGAACCGCATATTATTAGGGTCGCCGCCTCTAATCATCATATCAGCCTTGGCAATAGCGAATGTGGAAGGGTTGAACTCCTGTCCGAAACAGGTTACTTCCGTTTCGCTGTCAAGTGCGTGTATGCGTTCTTCCATACAGGAAAGCATCTGCGATGTTCCCATAGCCATATCATAAACGGTTATTGCATCGCCGTCGAATTTTGTATCGCAAAGCAGAATGTCTGTCATAAGGTAAATAATATCACGGGAGGTAAAGTGCGCTCCCGCTTCTTCACCGTAGGATTCATTGAAACGGCGCACAAGGTCCTCAAAGATATATCCGCAGTCAACAGCACTTATCTTGTCGGGACCGAGATAGCCCTTCTGCGATGCAAATTCCTTTATAACGAGGTACAGAGTGTTGCTCTCCACCATACGCTTAATGATATTATCAAACTCAAACTTTGCAAGAACGTCCTTTACATTTTCGGAAAAACCGTTCAGATAGTCCGCAAAGTTGGTTTCGATATTGTCGGGATCCGCAAGGAGCTTTTCAAAGGTAAACTTTGATATATTGTAGAACTGATAGCCCGATGCCTTGCGGAGAAAGCCGTCAACGACTTCAAGGGTCTTTACCTTTTCATACTGTTCCAGCACCTTTTCGTGTGTGGGCAGCAGGCAGTCATGGAAACGCTTGATAACGGTCATGGGGAGAATAACAAGTCCGTATTCATGGGGCTTGAAGGGTCCTCTGAGCATATCGGCAACGTTCCATATTACGGTTGACTTTTCGGCTATATTTGTTCCTACATTAGTGATCTCAGGCATATGAACAACTCCTTTTATTTACTGCAAAATGCTTTTTGAAATACAAATTGCCCTATTATAAATATTATACCATATCCAATGTGTAAAAGTACGGACAATTGACATTTTTCGGCACTGCTGTTATCCAATAATTATGTTTATTATATCATATACAACATTTTTTGTCAATGATTGACACAAATCTCACACAGTACAGCATTATCTTGTATATTTCAAACAAAACAAAGCACTAAAGTGAATGTTAGATACTTCACTTTAGTGCTTATTTTTCTGATGCTGATTCGACAATGTCTACTCTATACAGTAAATCACTATTGGCAGCGCTTCTGCAATCAACAAAGCGACATAGCAAGCAGTAGGACTGTCTGTTATACTATAAATAAATACGAACAAGACATTGTATATAAGTGTCGCAATCATCATCGAGTCAAAATCCAGAAAGCAATTGTAATGCAGAACACACAATACGAATGATAAGATCAAAGTGAAAGCTAAAAACCAATTCCCTATTTTGGGTATGTATTCAATTGTTGTTACTGCCAAAACATAGGCGAAATATGTAAAATACATCGCTATGTATGCATCATCGTCAAAAAATGATTTATAAAACAGTACTATCCCGACAGCTACGCCTATATGCAAAAGCACTTCCTTAATGCCTGCCCAACTGCTTGTCGACTTTTCTTTTCTGCCGAATATGTTACATTCTTCTACGCTTTCCTTCAGGGCAATTATCATGAATATACCTGATATTATGCCAATCCCTAGCATAATATATCCCAAGTGGTTGACAATAAAATCAATTATTACGATTACTATTACTCCCCCTAGGATGTAACCGCCAAACTCCCATATAAGATATAATAAAATAAATACTAACTCTTCCATTAATATACCTCCCTTTGATCCGTTTCATATTTATCCATTATTTCCGTCTTTTCTTCAATGTACAAACAGCAAAATGTTCGGGCTTTATATAACATCTCAAAAGCAGTACCGGTTATTATATATTGTCTATTGTCCCTACTTTGAATGTTAACTACGACTTATTATCATAATAAGCACCGGAATAACTATTGATATTACGATCCCAAAGATCCCTAGGCCTTCATCACAATCATCAATCATATGCCATCCAGACACAGCACCTATTATTAGTATTATCAAAGAAATAAAGAGCTTCCCCGACAGCCCCATACCAATTGCCAGGACGATATGTACAATAATTGACAGTATTACCCCCATCCATCCCTTATCAAAGAACCAATCAAATGATCTATACATCATGATGCCGCATACAATAATTGAAACAATACCAAGAATAATACAGGACAACTCTATGTTCTCAATTACTGCTGCAATAAGTGAAAATACAACGACTCCTGCAAGAATGTCAAATAAATTCGCTATAATAAAGTCGAACAGCAAATACAGAATTAATACGAGCATTTTAATATCCCCCTTATCATTTTCTACTTATATATTGTGGAAAAAAACATCAAAATTAACCACCTAAGCAAAAAAATCGGCCAGAACGCATTGCAAAAAAGCCTTTCGTTCTGACCGGAAATATTATTTACTTGAAAAATTGATCTTGTTAATATCAACTATTTCAAACAGCTTAATTATTACACTATTTATCGCCTCTAATATATCACAGTGACATCTCTCAGCTGTTTCATAGTTTATATTATGTGTATGCGCTGCTTCGTTTCTGTAATGTAACCTTATATACTCACATTTATCTATGAAGGAAGTAACATTATCATTATAAATAGGTTGTGTGAATCGGTTTCTTAGTGCACCTGATTTCGATTCCGAATTTACAATATATGTCAAATAATCATTTAGGCACTGCCTTTGACTATCATTCCATTTTGACGGATCATCATATATATCACATAAAACATAGTTGCCATTCACATTTTTATTTATATATCCAATAATATATACAAGATTGCCCATCATAAACTTCTTATTCCTGATATACTTATGTTTTTTTTCATCCCAGTATTTCAACGGAGTAGGCCATTCCTGCATTGAGATACCACTATCAATAAGATAGTCCTGAAATTCAAACATGAACACATCACCTAAAATCTTTTCTAATGCTGCTGTTGCTGTAATGCAAACGCCTGAGAAATCAAAATCATAATCATATTGATACTCTTTGCATTGATTCCATAACAAATGCGATGATTTAAGAGATCGCCTTGTAAAGTCGTCAAGTTGATTCCATAAGTCACCAAATATTTCTTTCAGCTCGTTTTCAACTCTCTCCATTCGACCGCTGGTATTATTACAAATATATTCATTTGTTTTTGTTATCCACTGGTAAATTAATTCTTCCTGCCTATCTATTTGTTCTATTGATCTAGACTCTAATTCTTCTATATTTTTTAATTCCGAATTGATTCTTCCACACTCTTCCTTAATAAATTCCGGCAGTGTTTTTGTCAGAAGATTTTTTATCACATCAACTTTTTTATCAACTTCATTCAGTTTTTGTTCTATTGTCTTTAACCGCTCTTCCATTCTGTTGAACTCTTCCAAGCTATGTGTGGCACAAATGCTGTTCATATACTCCTGTTTTAACCTTGCATCATTTTTCACCTGACATACCGAAGTAATCTTCAATCTCTCCAATGCTTTAATAGAATCCTCATTCCCTTTATCGGCAGACAATTTATACCATTTTTGTGCCTCCTCGATGCTTACAGGAACAGCTCGTCCTATTTCATAATAGTAGCCAATATTATACTCAGCAATATCATCTCCATCTTCTGTATCAGCTGCCTTACTATACCACAAAAATGCTTCATCAAAATTCTGTGTACACCCTATCCCTTTTTCATAAAGATATGCCACACCAACCTGTCCACCTTTAAAACCGTTCTGTGCTGAAATAAGATAGTATTTAAATGCTTCATTCTTATTCTCATCAACACCTGTGCCGTTTAAATAACATCTTCCAAGCAAATAACATCCCCATGAATCAAGCCATTCAGTTCCTAATTCATATTCATTATTACTCTCCAGAGATTTGGTGATTGCAGTATGATAATAATTGAAAGCTTTTGTAAAATCTCTAGGTACACCTATCCCCTCTTCATAACACGCTCCTAAATAATATGGTAACTGCCCACACCATCTACTTACTTTTTTATTTTCTTCTTTTCTAAAATAATAATATGCTTTTCTCCTATCATTGTATCTACCTAATTGATTGAAATACAAACAACCTATCAAAAAGTTGTCGTCAACATATTGATAACTTTCAAAAGCCTTATCATAATTAATATCTGTCCCTATTCCATATTCATAACACTTGCCCAGGTCTCGGAAAGCCGGTCTAAACTTTTGCTCAGCCGATTTTCTCAGCCAATAGAACGCCTTTTCATTGTCAGAGTCTGTCGCTCTGTCTAAATATATGTCTGCAACGTCATTTTGTGCTTCAGCATCACCCGAAGCAGCCGCCAATTCTCCCCAGAATAGAGCCTTATCTTTATCTTGTTTAGTTCCATCACCAAAATAATAGCATGATGAAACAGCCTTCTGAAATTTTGGAATCTCAGATATTTCAGCAGCCTTTAGGTACCATTTAAAAATTGTTTCCTTTGAAAAATATTTAGTTGTTTGAATAAAATCATATTGACTGTCAAGATTATAAAAACCATTAGCGATTGCCAATATAGATTTCGAATCTCCTTCTTCGGCACTTGGGGTCAACTCTTCAATCAACTGCGCTAATACTTTTTCTTTCATGTCAAAATCGTCGTCTTGATCTCCATCATCAACTATATCAATATCAAAATACTGACACACATCCCAAAAGTCGCCTACCTGTTCTTCTGTTAATTCAACTTTAGAAAAAACAGGCATGATCTGGCTTGTAAATAATACTCCACTTTTCTTTCCTTCTTCCAGAAGAGCCAGTACTTCATTATCAAAATCACTATTTATTATCTGATTAGTCATGATAATTCCCCTCCACATCAAAGGCTGCTAAAACAAGAGTAATAGCAGCCTTACATAATTAATATTCGGATATATTTTCCCGTATCAAGTTCTTAAACATATTATAATATTTTGTTACGGCAGCGGGAGTTTTGTTAAAATAATCCTTTGCGAGCATTTTTAGTGTTGGTTTTTGCCCTTTCTTTAAATTGGCAACAACATAATCCAACATTCTTTTCTCACACAGATGTGGATACCTATCTATAAAGCCATATCCCCAACCTAATTCAATGATAGCTTTGAAAAAGAAAACATCTTTTCCTGCTAGTATTTGTGAACTCGGACTTCCTTTTTTTAATTCTGATTCAATAAGTTCATCCATCTTCTTCCAAATCTCGGCATTGTTATTCGTTTCTTTCTCGAACTGATCAGGTGCAGCAACTTCAATCACATTTGCGTCATCTGGATCTTCACCATATTGCGCAATTCTCACTTGATTTTCTTTCTTTAAGTTCTCATGAATTGCAAGTTTTTCTCTTAATTTTATTGCGTTAAGATTAACATTTTTCTCTGCATATTTCTTTCTGATAATGTCACATATTTTATCTAATATCTCATCAGAATAATTGTATGGTTTCCTATCATATATCCGCAGGTTTCCATCAACAGTAAGCATATCTCTAAGTATTTTCATATCTTCTGCATATTTGCAATCATATTCTGACCCTGATGCCAATTCCTTTAAAATACTATATGTATGTCTGACAACCTTCAATTTCTCAAAATGTTCTTCAGGATCAATCCTATTTTGTATGCCTTTTTCAGCAAATCTGTAATTTTTATCGATACAGATGATTATATATTCTGTTAAGCTTCTTTCTGAAGCATTATTGGGATCATAGCTGTCTATGGGATGAATTTTTTTAGAGTTCTTTTCTTCTTTCTCTCCAACAGTTTTAATATTTAAAACAGAACATAGACTCGCCCATAAATCTCCACCGAACGCTCTAATCTGCGTCATTCTGATTTCTGAATTACTAAACGCATCAGACAAACTACTGTCTTTATCATTTAATCTAGAATCATTCTCAATTTGATTATCATTTTTGTTATCATCTTCTAGTATTTTTTTATTGTCAGATACTCTTTTCTCATCAGTTCCTCTACTACACACTATTTCAATTGCTTCAGTATATGAATCGAGGATGTGACGAACAATAATTTTCTTGGATTCTTTATTTCCTTCTTTTTTATATCTGACATATTCTTCGTTAAGATTATTCCGTATATTATCAGTCAAAATCAGTTTTAACTGTTCATGAACACAGTTTAAGAACCCTTCATAAGTCATATTTATTCCTCCTCGTACATATCCAGAATGCCGGATATATCAATACCGGGAATAATGGAAGCACTCTGTATAAGTGCACTCATCTCATACAGTGTACGAATATCATAAATTGTTGCCTTAGCAGATTTTCCGAAATCAAAGGATCCGTAAAGCATTTCCTTTATATAACAATTGCAGGCTTTTTCCGCATATGTTACAGAAGCAAATCCAGTAATTATCGACATCTTAGTTCCATATGTCAGATCCATATATACTTCTGAATCCTTAATAAATGAATTACAGATCCTCCTAAATAAGAACATCTGCTTTTCCTTACTCTCATCAAAAGGAATGACTATTTCCTTTGCTTTTTCTTTTAAGTTCATTCCCATCTCATCAGAGAGCTGATCAAGCTCCTCGTAAAAGCTATTCAGATTTGTTACTGAATCAGTAAACTGTGCATTTTCTTCTGTTCTAAATGGCTTATCTGTCCACATAACCACTATTTCAAAATCATCACCCGGTTTAAGATTTGTTTTCAGCATAGCAATTGCAGGGAATTTTGTTCTTACAATAATATCTTTTCTTCTCTCATCACCGGAAAAAGAGTAATCAACGCTCTTGATTCTCTGCGGATCGTTCATTGGAATGGTGCAAAAAAATGTTTTCATATATTTTCCTCCTTTAATAAATCAAACAAAATCAAAATGATATTGTTTATATTCTCTAAATGCTCACGAACACCTATGATCTCGTCATAGCATTGTTCTGCGGTTTGCTTATCTACACAATTTGTATGTGCTGCTTCATTACGGTATTTTATGCGAATATCCTCACATCTTTCAATAAAAGACTTTCCATTATATTCCTTATTGATAAATACATCTCTGGAATCTTTATATTTTTCATCTTTCTTGATAATGCTGTTCAGATAATTATCTAAGCTCATCTTTCGATTCTTAGTCCACTTTGTTTCATCACTCCATTCATCACTATCTCCAAGCAGGTACTTGAGGTTGCCTAATGTAAAATACTTGTTTGGCGTGAGGGTTCCATGATCGTTATATACAAGAGTGCTGGGCCAATTTCGAAAAGGAATATTTTTGTTATTCAAATATTCCTGGAAATTCTTTAAGAACACTTTGGTGAGCAGGCTCTCCAGTGCGGCTGTTGCCGTTATACATACACCGGAGTAGTCAAAGCTTCCACTAAATTCTTTGCATTTCAGCCACATTACTCTTGAAGACACGAGAGAAGTTCGGACTTCTTCATCTAGCTTGTACCAGGCTTTATCAAATATTCTGCATAGTTCATATTCGGCATCTATGATCTCATTTGTTTCTCCATACTTATGTATGTTGTCGCAAATATACTCATCCATCTTTCTGTTCCACTCTGCAACGGTTTCTTCGTTTTGTTCTATTGAAGAATTGATCTTCAGCAGTTCTAGCGAAAGAATTTTCTGCTGCTTTTCGAGTTCAATAGGAAGGGATTTTTCTACAAAATTTATCAAACGATCAATTTTACCTCCGATATCTCCTATGCCTGACATTATTTCTTTTTGTCCCTGGTGTTGTGTTTCCTTAATATGATGAATTTCTTGTCGTAATTCACTTACTATTGACAAAAGCTGACTTATGGACATTTCATTCTTTATCAATAGCTTTTCATATTCTTCAGAAGACATTTTAGCATTATTAGTTTCTTTTAGTCTTTTAAGTGCCTCCTTAGCTAATTCAAACTCCTGTTCCGCTGATTTGTAATACCATTCAGTTGCTGCAACCACATTTCTATTTATGAATTTTCCGCTTTCATAATATACACCAACATTATATTGAGCGACCATATCCCCTTGAGAAGCAGATTTATAAAACCACTCAAATGCCAATTCTTCATTTTTTTCAACCCCGAGTCCTCTCTCGTATGCAAAAGCAAGGTCTAATTGACCTATAACGGAACCATGTTCAGCTGATATTTTAAACCAATAGAACGCTAATTCTTCGTTGATATCTGTTCCAAGTCCCATTAGATAACAATAGCCCACACAATTCTCAGCTCGAGGATGATTCAACTCAGCAGCTTTATAGTAATAATCAAATGCTTTTTTCAGGTTTTTCTCGCACCCATATCCGTTTTGTAAACACACAGCATAGTTAAACATTCCTTCTCTATTATCTTGATGAGCCGATTGTTCAAACCAATAAACTGCTGCTTTATCATTTTTTTTAGTTCCACAGCCATCATAGTATAAAGTCCCTAAGAAAGACTGTGATTCTGCATCGCCACTCTCAGCTGCTTTCTTAATCCAGTAAAAGCCTTTTTGAGTATTTGCTTCAATATACTTGCCTTGAATAAATAATTTACCCAATTCCTTCTGTGCACAAATTGCAAATTCATCTTCACCTTGCTCTGCCGCCAGTGTATAGTAATGTATTGATTTGTTTATATCCGCTTTTAATGTGTCCTCACGCCCATTTTCGTACATATAGCCAAGTATTAATTGAGAATGCACATCGCCGTCGTCTGCCAACATAGAATAATACTCAACCGCTTTTTTTATATCTCTTTCTACACCATCCCCATTCTCTAACAAAACAGCTAACCTAAATTTTGCCTCATTATTATAATTAGCAGCTTCGTTATAGTACATTATTGCCTTCTCAATATTCTTTTCTACAATTGTTCCGTTTTCATAAAACAATCCTAAAGAATATAAGGCAGTATGATTTCCTCTTTCAGCTGATCGTATAAACATGTTAATTGCTTCATCGTCTGATTGTGCAACACCTATTCCATGAAGATAACACACTCCAAGATTGTACTCCGCATCAGAATTGTGTTGTTCACTAGCTTTCTTGTACCAGAAAAAAGCGTTCTTATTTCCAGATTCTGTACCTTGATTAATAAACACCTCTCCGAGATTTACTTGAGATTCTGAATCACCATTTTCGGCTGCTTTTAAGTACCATTCAAACGATATATCATCACTTTTTTCAACACCATTCCCAACTGAATAACAATCCCCTAATCTCCTTTGAGCAATTACATCTCCTTGCTCAGCTGATTTTAAGTACCATTCAAATGCACTTTTATAATCTACACCCGTACCCTTACCTAAATAATAGTAGTCACCCAGTCGTCTTTGAGCAATCGCATCGCCTTGCTCAGCTGATTTTGAGTACCATTCAAATGCTTTGACATTATCCTGTTCTACTCCGCTACCATTTGCATAACAGCATGCAAGATTAAACTGTGCATCGGCATCACCCTGTTCTGCTGCTTTTAAATACCATTCATAAGCTTTGGTATCACTCTGTTCTACTCCGCAACCATTAGCAAAAAATTGTGCAAGAAAAAACTGAGCTTTAGTCTCTCCCTGCTCCGCTGCTTCTTTATACCATTTAAATGCAAGTTTATAGTCAACTTCAGTACCCTCACCTAAGTAATAGCAACCTCCTAGTTTTTTTTGAGCAACCTTATCACCCTGTTCTGCTGCTTTGGAATACCATTCAAATGCAAGCTTACAGTCCACAGTTGTTCCCTCACCCAAATAGTAACAATCTCCTAATTTTTTCTGAGCAACCTTATCTCCCTGTTCTGCAGCCCTTTTATACCATTCAAAGGCAAGAGTATAGTCTACTTCTACACCCTTTCCTGAATAATAGCAATAAGCTAACCCACGCTGTGCACGAGGTAATCCTGCAAAAGCTGCTTTATAATTATAATAAAAGCACTTTTTGTAGTCAACATCTGTTCCATATCCATAATAATAACAGTTTGACAGCTCATAAATTGCTTCCATGTCATCACTGGTGGAAAACTCCTGACAATAGCTAAAAAGAGCATCATAATCTTCGACTTTTTTGAGTTTAGCAACATATTCCTTATCAAAAACCTTATCCATAAATACTCCACCCCAATCTTTGAGTTAACTTATTGTCTGAATGATCCATTCTCCGCTGTCAGACGGAATATAATTTCCACACCAAAACACATATTCAGACGCTATATCGTTTTCGCATGAATCAGATACCGTTTTTTCTATATCCAGATTGATTGCTTCTGTATTATCGCTCTGAATATACGGACCATTGTAATAATGCTCATTTTGGTTATCAGAAGAACATACTATGATGACCGCCGATAAGACTACCATGAAGGTTATAAGACTTAAAAGTTTCTTCATATGCAAGCCTCCTTACGCACCGATAAGCCAGTTCCATACGGAAAATACTTTAGGCTCTTTATAAACAGCATCCGCACCATCATAAGTAAAAAGCAGATTGAAATTATACTTTTTGCTATGAACAAGATGACGAATATGCTCCATATGGAAAGTGTTTTCACACTGAAGAATGACCACATAGTTTTCCGACTTTACATTACAATGCTTGGTATGTATTGTTGACTTTATTCTGGACAGCTTGTCCTGAAGCTCTTCATCAGAGTCCTCATCAAAACGTACCGGCTCGACGATATAAGTGGTATCATCTGCATTGAACATAGCATATGCTCGGAACACCTTGCCATTACGAATTTTATTCTTCTGAGAATTTATTATTTTCCTCATTGAGCAGTCAGAAATGTCAGGGTGTGTAATAACAAAATTGCAAGCAGCAAGCCACTTTCGGGCAGAAATCGCATTCATCTCTCTGACGAATCCGTCCCACTTTGGTCTTATCCCCTGGCTTTTCAGATATCCCTTACCTCTGTATCCTAACGAATAGGCTACTCCTGTTATGCTTTCACCATCATTGCTGAACACATATTTATCAAGGTAATTAGCATCAACAAGATTTTGTACTCTGGACGAAATATGATACATGTCAGATATGCCCGTGATACAGCAAATCATATCTATTGTCAAAAGCGAATACTTCTCAACCGCATCAATAATCTGTGCATCTGTTCCCCAGATAGTAAACGCTCTGGATATTGCCTTATGCTCGACCTGTGCAAACATTTCCTTGCACTCTGGTACAAATCTATCACTTGCCGAAACAACGATATGTTCTGGGAACTCCTTTACATCAAACATTCTCTGGTTAACGGTGCTGGTCATTTCATTTTTTCTCATATTAAATCCTCCTAATTATATGGATTATAAGCTTCTACATATATATTGAGGAAATAATAGTAATAATTAACCACTGATTTTGAATTTATACCAAAAAATCTTACAAAAATTATAGATTGCTTTATTAATTATATACTAATTTGCTCAAAAAGTCAAGTGAATGGTTGCGCATTTTATTGCATTAGCTCTAAAAAATTCCAATGAATTTTGGTTCTTATTTCGCAATACCTAGGTTAATAAGTATTTATGTATGATGTGCAAATATTGGTGTTATGCTATTGATTTAGTCAAGTACGATTATGCAAATCGTACTTGACCTTTTTATTGACGATCACTTGCCAACCCCCAACTCATCCTCCTCATCATTCTCATAACCCCCATCAAACAACCGAATAGCCCGATCGAATCGACCGCTATCAACCCTACTCTTTTTCTTCGGCACTTT